>NZ_JBQQBR010000017.1:0-226501 GCF_052245935.1 Nonomuraea sp. 3N208
GCAACCGGCTCGTCGGCATCCTCCACGGATGCCTCAAAACCCACACCCACTACGACCAAGCAACCGCATGGTCACACCGGCAACACGACCTCGCCGCTTGACATTCCGGCTCCAGGGATGTCTGTCCCGGTGGTGCGGACACCACTGGGGGCGGGGACCGGGCGCCAGTCAGGCCCTGGCCGTCTCCAGCAGCAGGTCGCACAGTGCGTCGGCGGCGTCCACCCGCCCGAGCTTGGCCGCCGCCTGTCCCATCGCCTGCCGCAGCCCCGGGTCGGCCAGCAGCGGCATCAGCTCGGCCAGCAGCTGCTCGGCCGTCGGATGCGGCTCGAGCAGCGCCCGCGCCGCCCCCGCCGAGACCAGATACCCCGCGTTCTTGCGCTGCTCGTCACCCCCGGTCGGGATCAACGGGATCAGCACCGCGGGCTTGCCGATCGCGGTCAGCTCTGACACCGTGCCCGCCCCGCTCCGCGCGATCACCACGTCTGCGGCGGCGAAGAGGTCGGCCAGCTCCCCGCCCACGTACGGCACCGGGTGGTAGCGGTCGGCCAGGTCGGCGGGCACCTCCACGGCCCGCATGTGCTCGATCCAGGCGGGACCGCACTGGTGCACGACCTGCGCGTGCGGCAGCAGCCGCGGCAGGATCTCCGCGATCAGCGTGTTGATCTGCTTGCTGCCCTGCGCGCCGCCCGTCACGTAGATCAGCGGCACCTCGAACGTCAGCCCGAACAGGTCGTACGCCGCCGCCCGGTTGCCCTGCAGCAGCTCGGGCCGGACCGGGTTGCCCGTCACCACGGCCCGCTTCCTGGCCGAGGCGGGCAAGTGCTCCAGCGACGACTCGTGCGACAACGCGATCCTGGTCGCCAGCCTGGCGAGGATCCGGTTGGCCAGCCCCACGACGGTCGTCTGCTCGTGCATCACCAGCGGCCGCCTGATCAGCTTGGCCGCGACCCCGATGGGCACCGCCACGTAACCCCCGGTCGACAACACCACGTCGGGCAGATAGCGGGCCGCGTGCCCGATCGCCTGGCAGACCCCGACCGGGATGCGGAACACGTCGGCGATGTTGGTGCCCAGCTCCTTGAGGTTCGGGCGCCGGCGCAGCTTCCCCGTGGTGATCGCCTTGAACGGGATGCCGTGCTCGGCCGTGATCCTGGCCTCCAGGCCGCCGGCGGTGCCCACCCAGAGCACGTCGTGCGGAATCTGCCGCCGCTGGATGGCCGACAGTGTGGTCAAGGCCGGATAGGTGTGGCCACCGGTGCCGCCGCCGGTGATCAACAGTCGCAGGGTTCGTGACATGCGATCAGACTATGGCCGCACAGCGGAAACCCGTGTGCCCGGTCGAGGAGTCCGGTGTGTTGGCGGTGCGGGCCGCCACCCGGTAGCGGTTGCAGTAGGAATCGTGGCACATGTACGAGCCGCCGCGGATCACCTTCGCCGTCCCCTCGACGGGTCCCGCGGGGTTCTCGGTGTGCGGCTCCCACGTCGTGCCCCACCAGTCGGCGGTCCACTCCCACACGTTGCCGGACACGTTGTACAGGCCGTATCCGTTGGGCTGGAACGACTTGACCGGCATCGTCCCCCTGCTCGGCGCGGTCGGGAAGCGGCCCTGCCAGATGTTGCACCGCGGCCGCCCGCTGGGGGCGAGCTCGTCGCCCCACGGGTACCTCTTCTGCTCCAGCCCGCCGCGGGCCGCCATCTCCCACTCCGCCTCGGTGGGCAGCCGCTTGCCCGCCCACGTGGCGTACGTGGTGGCGTCGTGCCACGACACGTGCACGACCGGGTGGTTCTGCCGGTCGCCGATCGACGACCCCGGGCCCTCGGGGGAGCGCCAGGTGGCGCCCTCCACGCCGGCCCACCACGGCGCGCCCGGCACGGTCGCGTCCATCACGCCGCCCGTGACGAACTGACGGAACACGAACGACCAGCCGATCCGCTCGGCCTCGGTGACGTAGCCGGTCTCCTTGACGAACGTGGCGAACTGCGCGTTCGTCACGCACGCCGGATCGATCATGAACGGGTCGAGCCGCACCTCCCTGACCGGACCCTCGCCGTCTTCGGGCCGGCCGTCCGGGTCGTTCCCGCCCATGAGGAACGTCCCGCCGGGAACGCGTACCATCCCGCGCGGCGCCGCCCGCCGCGTGGTGATCCCCACCGGCTGCTGGTGCGTCGCGGCGGCGGCGCCGTCCCTGCTCGGACCACAGCAAGCGCTCAAAGATCCCCCCAAACGTGTCACGACACCAAGGAAGGGTAGTCCCTGGAGCGTGCGCACCGGAGTTCGGATCACCGGGCCGCCTGCTCTGGTCGTCGTCCATCCGGATCTTCGCGACCACGGGGGCCCCGGGCGTTTCTGCGTGAGCGCTCAGTTAAGCCGTCCGTCACGTTGGAGGATCCGATGCCGGCACTCACCCTCTGTTTCGTAGTAAAAGCGGCAGAACGGTAGCGTTTGCCCATGCGACTCGGCGTGCTGGACATCGGCTCGAACACTGTTCATTTACTGGTCGTCGACGCCCACCGCGGCGCCCGGCCGATGCCCGCGTTCTCACACAAGGAGGGGCTCCGCCTGACGGAGTACCTCCGCAAGGACAACCGGCTGGCCGACGAGGGCATCGAGCGGTTGTGCGACTTCGTCCAGGAGGCCGTCCACCTGGCGGAGGACAAGGGGGTGGAGGACCTGCTGGCCTTCGCCACCTCCGCCGTGCGCGAGGCGGCCAACGGCGAGGAAGTGCTCGCGCGCGTCGAGGAGAGCTGCGGCGTGCACATCGAGGTGCTGTCGGGGCGCGACGAGGCCAGGCTGACCTTCCTGGCCGTGCGCCGGTGGTTCGGCTGGTCGTCGGGGCGGCTGCTGGCCTTCGACATCGGGGGCGGCTCGCTGGAGATCGCCGGCGGCGTGGACGAGGAGCCGGACGTGGCCGTGTCGCTGCCGCTGGGCGCCGGGCGCCTGACGCGGGACTGGTTCACCACCGACCCCCCGGCCGCCGACGAGGTGCGCAGGCTGCGCAAGCACGTACGCACCGAGATCGCCCGCACCGTCGGCGACGTCGTCAGGTACGGCGAGCCCAACCGCGCCGTGGCCACGTCCAAGACCTTCAAGCAGCTGGCCAGGATCGCCGGGGCGGCGCCGTCCAGCGACGGACCGTACGTGCCGCGCTCGCTGTCCAGGCAGGACATGGCCGACTGGGCGGTCAAGCTCACCACCATGGACGCGGCCGAGCGGGCGCAGCTGTCCGGCGTGTCCGAGGGCAGGGCGGCGCAGCTTGCGGCCGGGGCGTTGGTCGCCGACGCGGCCATGGACCTGTTCGAGGTGGACCGGCTGGAGGTCTGCCCGTGGGCGCTGCGCGAGGGCGTGATACTGCGCCGGCTCGACCTCCTGCCCGGGCGTCACGACCAGTCCTCCGCCGCACCGGAGAAATCGGAGTAAGAGTGATATAGCCCCGAAATCGGCATAAGGCACTGGTGGCCGGGCACCTTCCGGCGAATGTTGGACGTGTTCGGCACCATCGGGTCCGTGCTGGTCGTACTCCTGCTGATCGTCCTGGCCACCCTCGTCATCGCGGTCGTCGCGCTGGTCGCGCTCGCGGTCATGGCCGGGTCGATGACCAACTGGCGCAGGCTGTGGCGGCGGCTGACCGGCAGGCAGGCACGGCTGACGCTGAAGCTCAGCGGGAGCGCGGTGCCAGAACGGCGCCGGGCGGAGCTGAGCGGGGGCACACCGCGGCTGCGGCGGCGATTCTCGCTCGGCGGCACCGCAGCCAGGAGGCGCCTCGGCCTCCGCGCCTCGCGCCGTTCCGCGCCCCGCGGGCACCGGCCGGTGGAGCGGCACTCCAAGCTCTCCTAGGGCCGGGTCACGATGCCATGAGGGGTGGGCCGGCCGCTCCCGGTGCGTACCGGAGCCTCTTCTCCAGGCACACCACCGCCCCGTTCTCGCGTTTGTTGGTGAAACGGATCTCGTCGGCGAGCGCCCGCATGATCTGCAGCCCTCGTCCGTGCTCGGCCCCCGGCTCGGGTTCGATCACCTTGCGCGCGTCGAAGCCGTCGCCCGTGTCGACGACCTTGATGACGCACAGGTCGTCGTGGACGGTGGCACTGACCGTGTAGTCGTCGCTGGGCGTCGCATGCTTGATCACGTTGGAGCACGCCTCGGACAGCATGAGCTCGATGTCCTCGCGCACCTGCTGCTCGACGCCGAGCGAGCGGAGCGTGCCGTCCAACATCTGCCTGATCAGCGGGACGCTCGCCGCATCCCTGGGCAGCCGGAGCGCGATTGTGGCTTCCACGGCGCCTCCTCCCGAATGGATGCGTTTGTGCCCCCTGCCCCCGATCCTCCGCCCCAATCGTCCCCTTTAAAGGCGAAAAGTCCGGAAACGTTAGAGCTCGAGCAGCCGCCGGGCCACCTCGATGGACGCCTTGTCGATCTCATCCTGGGTGAGGTCTCCCTGTAGCGTGAGCCACTTGCCCGCGTGCAACGCGAACAACGCCAGGGAACGGCTGATCCGCTCCACCGGCGTGGCGCCGGGATCGCTCATCTGGTTCGTCAGCTCGAACATCATGTCGCGCATCCTGATGAGCTTCGGATGGTCGCGCAGCGCCGTCTGGTTGCGCTCGAGGAACCTCACCATCTCGAGGTGGCGGGGCCCCCGGAGGTTCGCCGCATAGCGCTCCAGCAGCTCGCGCCGCATCTCCGGCGTCCTCGGCTGCGTCTTCGCCCACTCCACCAGCTCCTCGATCTCGGCCACGCGGAGGTCGACCAGGCTCGTGACGATGTCGTCCTTCGTCTTGAAGTGGTAGTAGAGCGCGGCCTTCGTCACGCCGAGCTCCTCGGCGATCTCCCGCAGTGAGGTCGCCTCGTACCCCTGCTCGGTGAAGAGCCTCAGTGCGATCTCCTGGATCCGGGTTCGCGTGTCTTCCCGCACCTTGCACCTATTTCCAACTTGACGGCCGACAAGTAAGTATCTAGCTTAGTCTATGCTTGCCGGTCGGCAAGTAAGCAAGATCTTAATGCTGGGGGTGTGCGGGTGGCGGAAGCAGTCGGGCGGCGCCGTGAGGTCATGGTGGTCCTGCCGGGGCTGATGCTGGCGATGGTGCTGGCGATGCTGGACAACATGATCGTGGGCACGGCCATGCCACGCATCGTGGGCGAGCTCGGCGGCCTGTCGCAGCTGTCCTGGGTCGTGACGGCGTACGTGCTGGGCACCACGGTCTCGACGCCCATCTGGGGCAAGATCGGCGACCTGTACGGGCGCAAGAGCATCTTCATCATCTCGATCGTCATCTTCATGATCGGCTCCGCGCTCTGCGGCATGGCCGGGTCGTCGATGTTCGGCGGGCCGGGCGGCGGCATGGCCGAGCTGATCGCGTTCCGGGCGGTGCAGGGCCTCGGCGCGGGCGGCCTGATGGTGAACGTCATGGCGATCATCGGCGACCTGGTGCCGCCCCGCGAGCGCGGCCAGTACCAGGGCATCATGGCCGGCGTCATGTCGCTGGCGATGATCGCCGGCCCGCTGGTCGGCGGTTTCATCACCGACAACCTCGACTGGCGCTGGGCGTTCTACGTGAACCTGCCGGTCGGCGCGGTCGCCCTGGTCCTCATCGTGACGAACCTGCACCTTCCCAAGCTGCACAACAAGGTACGGATCGACTGGGCGGGCGCGATCCTGCTGTCGATCAGTATCACCGCGATGGTGCTCATCACGACCTGGGGTGGCAACCAATACCCGTGGGGCTCCTGGCAGATCCTCGGCCTGGCCGCGCTCGCCGTGGTCACGCTGGCGGCGTTCGTGGTGGTCGAGCGGAAGGCCGTCGAGCCGATCATGCCGCTGCAGCTGTTCAGGATCCGCAACTTCACGCTGATCTCAGCCATCGGCTTCCTGCTCGGCTTCGCCATGTTCGGCGCGATCAACTTCCTGCCGCTGTTCCAGCAGACCGTGCAGGGCGCCAGCGCCACCAACTCCGGCCTGCTGCTCCTGCCGATGATGGGCGCGGCCATGGTCGTGTCGCTCGTCGTGGGCAAGGCCATCACCAGCACCGGCAAGTACAAGATCTACCCGGTGCTCGGCGGTATCGGCATGGCGGTCGGCATGTGGCTGCTGTCCACGATGGGCGTCAGCACCCCCACCTGGCTGACCGGCGTCTACATCGCGGTGCTGGGCCTCGGCATGGGCTTCCTCATGCAGACCACGCTGCTGATCGCGCAGAACAGCGTCGAGCAGCGCGACCTGGGCGTCTCCAGCAGCGCCACCACGTTCTTCAGGTCGATCGGCGGCTCGTTCGGCGTCTCATTGTTCGGCGCGGTCTTCAACAACACCTTCCAGTCCGAGCTGACCGCCAGATTCGGGGCACGCGCGGCGGAGGGGATCGTCGCGGGCGGCGGCAGGATGGATCCCGCGGCCCTCGCCCAGCTGTCGAGTGCGGAGCGGACCGGGATGCTGGAGTCGCTGGCGACGTCGATCTCCGGCGTCTTCTGGTGGGCCATCGCCTTCGCCGTGGTGGTGCCGGTGCTGGCGGCGTTCATCAAGGAGATCCCGCTGCGCGGCGCCGATCCCGTGGCCGCGTCGCCGAAGGAGCCCGTCACTCCGGCGGCAGGCTGAACAGCAGGTCGAGCGCGGTCATGGCGAGGAGCTTGCGCAGGTAGGGCGTCAACGCCACCACTTGCACCACCGCGCGGGCGTCCGCGGCCCGCTGCTGGAGGCGCACGAGCGCGGCCAGGCCGGAGGAGTCGATGAAGGTCAGCGCCGACAGGTCCACGTCGATCCTGCGGTAGCCGTCCGCGAAGGTCAGGGCCGCGAGCTGGGACGCCGAGCCGTGATCCAGGTCGCCGCCGAGCACGAGCGCGACGGTCGTCGCGTCCTGAGTGGTGACCTCGATGCGCAACGGCATCCTCTCCAGCACCCCAACAGCTTAACCGTGGAAAAATAGGAGGCGCGGCAGAGGGTGGCAGGTGCACAATCCAGCCCATGCACACTCTCCGCCGGCCCCGCGTGGAAGACGCTGCCGCCATGTACGACCTCATCTCGGCATATGAGACAGCGGTCCTCGGCGCGCCGGACATGACACTCCAGGACGTCCAGGACGAGCTGGTGGAGCCGGACTTCGACCGCGACAAGGACGGTTGGCTGGCACAGGACGCCGATGGCAGGCTCCTCGCCTCGGCCTGGGCGTGCAGCAACGGCGACAGCGACCTGGTGGACGTGGACGTCATCGTCCGGCCCGGCGTCGAAAGGCTGGGGGAGCAGCTGTGGCCGCTGGTCATGGGGCGCGCCCGCGAGCTGGTCGCCGAACGTGGGCACGATGGCGTCACCCTGCACATCGGGATCTACCGCGCCGACCATAGCAAGCAGGGCATGGCCAAGGAGCAGGGCTTCGAGCCCGGCACGAGCTTCCATCGCATGCGCATCGACCACGAGGGCCCCGTCGAGGCGCCGGCCCCGCCGACCGGGCTCACGCTGCACTCCGGTGAGAGCGAGGACGTGCGGCGGGAGGCGCACAGCGTGCAGCAGCAGGCCTTCGCCGAGCACTTCGGCTTCGTGAAGCTCGACTACGACCTGTGGCATGAGCGCAGGCAGGCGCAGAGCATCAACGACTGGAGCCAGCTGGTGCTCGCCAGGATCGAAGGGCGCGCGGCGGCGGTGCTGATCGGCAACAACCAGTTCCTGCCCGACCAGGACTGCGGATATGTGGCCACGCTGGGCGTGCTGCCCGAGTTCCGGGGGTTGGGGCTGGGGCGGTTCCTGCTGCGGCACGCCTTCGCCGCCGACGCCGCGCGCGGGCGCAAGGGCACGATCCTGCACGTGGACTCCAACAACACCACGCCGGCGCTGGGGTTGTACGAGTCGGCCGGAATGCGTCCGGTCATGGCCATCGACGTCTGGCGCCGCCGCCTCTGACCCGGCTCCCCGCCCGCGCCGGGTCAGACGCGATGCCGGGACAGGTGTTCCAGCACCGACTGGTTGGCCTCCCACCCGTCCGGGAACTTCACCGGCACGCCGAGTTGCACCGGCTCGGCCGACGGATGGGCGTCCAGCAGTTCGGCGATGCCTGCCCTGGCCACCACCACGCACGCGTGCCGGTGCCGCGAGGCCAGCACGCACAGCCGGCCCGACTCCAGGTGGAAGGCCGTCGCGTCGCGCCGCCCGGACAGCGGGTGCAGCACGATCGTCACGTCGTACTCCCGCCCCTGCAGCCGGTTGGCGGTGTCCACGGTGATCTCCGGTGGCAGGCCCGCCGCCCGGATCGCCGCCACCTGGTCCCGGTGGGCGGCCCCGACCGCGATGCGATCCGCCGTCACCGGCCGCTCGCCCTGCTCCGAGTTCGCCACCGCGCCCCGCTGCAGCAGCCGCTCGGCCAGCAGCGCCACCGCCTGCACGGCCTCACCGTCGGTACGCACCGTGTGCCGGTTCGGGAGCTCCAGCAGCGCCCACCCGGACCGGGCGGCCTCCTCCAGCGCCCGGTCGTGCACGGTCCCCATGCCGCCCGTGACCAGCTCCAGCCGCCGGTCCCCAGGCCCCGTCCCCGACCTGAACCCGGTGAACGGGTAGAACGCCCGCGACACCACCGGTGCCGCCGACGCGGGCAGCCGCCACGACACCGGCAGCCGGTGCACCGGCAGGTCCGGATTGTGCCGCAGCAGCACCGACACCGCGCTCTGCAGCGGGTCCCACGACAACCCCGACCAGCGGTCGCCGTCCACGATCGAGAACGGGTCCAGCTGCCCGGGATCGCCCACGAACAACGCCCGCTCGAACAGCCCCGCGATCCGCAGCAGCTTGTCCGAGCGCATCTGGTACGCCTCGTCCACGATCGCCCACGGCCACACCCGGTCGCCGATCCACGCCCACTTGTCGGCGGTGGCGATGACGATGTCCGGGTCGCCGAGATCCTGGATCCTGGTGCCGAACCGCACGCCGGGTAGCTCCAGCAGCCGCAGCGGCGGCACGTACCCGCTCGCCGACAGCCGGCCCACGCTCAGCCGCGGATGTTTGTCGGAGATCCTGGTCACCAGGTCGTCGACCTGCTCGTTGGTCTGGGCGACGATCATCAGCGGCTCGCCGGTGGCCGCGATGTGCGCCGCCGCCCGCACGACGAGGGTGGACTTGCCCGCCCCCGGCGGCGAGTCGACGACCACGCCCCGGTGCCGCGGCAGGTCGGCCAGCACGTTCGCGATGACCTGCTCCGGGCTGCCGGTCACGACCATTCCTCCTGGGCGTCGTCGTCATCGGGCGTGTACTCCTGGGGCGGCCCACCGTGTGTCCACGGCGTGGCCTCGGAGTCGGGCAGGTTCGGCGAGCCCTGGAAGTCGTCGGTGAGCGAGGTGTAGCAGACCCGCTCGCCGACCTCGGGCACGGCCCCGGGGGTAGGCGTCTTGCCCCGCCCCATCCCCTTGGTGATCTTCACGGTGACCAGGCCCTCGTCCGCGGACACCAGCTCGGCGCCCTGGCCGCGGCGCTGCGGGGTGCCGAGAGACGCGCCGGGCGGCAACCGTACCGGATCGTCGGTTTTGATCACCACGAGCGGGCGGAGCTTGCGCGAGCGGCCCTCGCCCTCGACGTTGTCCGGGACGGTCTCGATCACCTCGCCCGCGAACGCCTCCCCGGTGAGCCGGTACTCCGCCATGATCAGCGGATCGTCGTAGGCGCGCTGCACGTCATAGGCGGCCTGGGCGCGTTCCATGCGGGCCAGTTTGGCGGCGGCCGCGACCGCGCCGTCCCTGCGGGCCTGCGGTGGCCCGCCTTCGGCGATGCTCTGCGCCATGCCGCTGAACGACCCGCGGTCCTGCTCCCACCGCTGGGCCACGCTCGCGCCCGCCTCCAGGCCGGCCAGCAGGTCGACGGCCTGCCACATGAGCCGCCACGTGGGTTCCAGCTGGCTGCGCAGCGCCTCGGTGATGCGCTCGGCCGACCCGCTGTCGATGGCGGGCGCGAGCACCTCCGCGTCGAACCCCGGGTCGGTCGCCGGCCCGGCGGGCGGCCAGCTCAGCGGGTCCTCGGCGGCGTCGCTCGGCCCCTCGGTGATCCAGCCGAGCAGCGCGGCGAGGTTGGCGTCCTCCAGCGAGCTCTGCCCGCTCGCCCAGTGCCGGCCCAGTTCCTCGGTCGCGGCCGGCATGAGCGAGGAGCCCGGGTGCGCGGCCCGCTCCCCGAAATAGGTCAGCCACCTTCCCAGCAGCGGCAACTCGGGTGGCACGGGGTAGGGCCCGTCGGCGCGGCGGAAGCGGGTGGAGCGCCCGAGGAGCCTGGTGAAGGCCACGCCGGCCGCGTTCGGCACGACGAGCTGCGGCGCGTCCAGCGCCCGCTCGTAAGGGTCGGCGCCGCGCCGCTCCACCGTCTCGGTGTCGGCGAGGAAACCCTCGATGTACGGCAGCAGCACCCCGGCCAGCTCGGCCGCCCAGGCGAAGCGCAGGTCGCGGTTGCGCGGCTGGGTCACCACGAGCAGGCGCGGCCGGTCGCGTTCGGTGCCGAGCATGGCGGCCAGCGGCGCGGCGGCCTCGCCCGACAGCTTCAGCGGGATGAACACCATCGGCCGGTCCGACAGGTGGCAGTGGCGGACGGTCGCGATGGGCTGCGCGATGCCCTCGTCCAGGGCCCGCAACCGGGCGAGCGAGGTCAGCAGGCTCACGTCCGGCACCCCCAAGGCGTCCGCGGGGTCACGTCAGGCACTCCCTGCGCAGGCGTTCGGCGTTGCGGAGCAGCCTGGCGATCTCCTCCTGGCCCTCCCGGGGATCCCGGACCCCGTCGGCCAGGCCCAGTGCCTCCGCCACCGACGCGACCCCGCCCAGCTCGTCACGCACCTGCCGCCCGAGCTGGTCGGACGCGCCTTCCTGCCGGGCCTCGTCACGGCAGAAGAAGCACAGGTCGCAGGCGGACAGGCAGTCGGGCGCGTACCGCGCCGTCGTCCTGCGCAGCGCGTCGGCCAGCTCGGCGACGGGCCTGGTGGGCCGGCCGTCCTCGCCGGGCCGCAGGTCGAACGTGAGATCGTCGGGCAGCCCCTCGAGGAGCCGGTCGAGCGTGGTCATCCTGGTGAGCTGGCGCCTCAGCACGGCCAGCTGCTTGCGCACGTCGACCAGCGTCGCGACGGGGCGGTTGGCGAAGTTCTCCGGGCAGACCAGCACCACCTCGTGGGAGACCCGCAGGGGGTCGTGGCCGAGGTCCTCCAGCAGCGTGCGCAGCGCCAGCACGTACACGGCCGCCTGCCGGGCCGCCGCCGCGACCGCCGACGGGTCGGCCTGACCGTCGATCACCGCGAACGACTTGATCTCCACGATGTGGAAGCGGCCGCCCAGCTGGAAGGCCACCACGTCGGGCTCCAGGTAGGCGGTGTGGCCGGCGATCTGGAGGGTGAGCAGCGGGTGGTCGTACAACGTGCCGGCGTCTTGCTCATCCCGGGCCGCCCGGTCGATCAGCGCGCGGGTGTGGGCGTGGCGCAGGTGCGCGCCGACGTTCTCGACGTCGTGGTAGGCCACCTCGGCGATCGGCAGGCCGAGCAGCTCGCGCAACATGCGCAGCAGCTCCGCGCACCCGTCGGCCTTGACCAGCGCCTCGAACACGTTGCCCCGCGTGATCGCGAACGGCGACTGCCCGAACGGCGCGGGGAACCCCAGGTGCCGGGCCGCGGCGTCCTTGTCGACACCGGCCCCGTCCATGAGCGCCCGGCGGGTGCAGCCGGGGTTGGCGGCCAGGGCCGCGATGGCGCGGGCGTCATGCGGCTGCGGCGGCGTCGTACCGCGCAACGCGTCGAGCCGGTGCACAGTGTCGCCTTGGCGCTTCAAGCCGCTCACGTGACGTACTCCTTCTTGATCGTGCTCAGCGTAGCGGCGCCGAACAGGCGGGCGGCGTCATCCAGCTGCTCGGCGGCGCGTCGCGCCAGCTCGGCGCGATCGTGCGTGTCGCGCTCCGCGTGCACCGCCAGCTCGGCGCGGGCCGCCTCGATCACCCGCTCGGGGTGGGGCGGGCCCAGCGGGGCGGAGCTCGCGCCGGTGGCGCCGGGGATGTTCCTGGCCATCCGTCCCAATAACCTGACCGCCCGCTCGTCCTCCGACCCCTGTGAAGCCACCGCGATGGCGCAGGTCAGGAAGTCGACGCGAGGACTGAGCGGCCCGACCACGCGCCGCTCCAGCGGCCAGCTGCTGAGCGTGAGCAGGCCGCGGCCGGGGGAGAGGCGGTCCGTGAGCGCCGCGCACAGGTAGTAGGGCCGCCCGTACGGCGAGGACCGGAACGAACGCTCCTCGTCCCTGCGCAGGCTGGTGAGCTGGGTGCTGCGGATCATGCCGCCGAGGAACGCCTCGCTCACGGCCACGATCAGCCTGGGCTGGGCGGTCGCCCCCAGCAACCGCAGCCCCTGGTGCACCTGCTCGCGCACGGTGACCAGCGGCGTCGGCTCGGGCCCGCCCTCCGGCCGCTCGCCGCTGACCAGGGCGTCCCAGTCCCGCTCGGCGGTGCGCAGCTCGGCGCGCAGCACACGGGCCTTCGCGCCGTCCCTGGCCCGCATGGCCTTGCGCACACCGGCCCGCAGCTCGTCGATCCGCCGCTCGAGATCGTCCAGCCGGTCACTCATGGCGGCGAGCGTACCAACAGTCCCAGCATTTTCCAGTAATTACACCAAGACCGAGGCCAATGTGTGATCTACGATGTAAAGGGCGCCGCGACGAGCCACGTCCGATCCTCGGTCAGGAACCGCTCCAGCCGTAGCCCCACGGCGGCGAGATCGGCCGCCAGGTCGTCGTCGGTGAGCCGTTTGGAGGAGAACGACTGGGTCCAGAGCTTGTCCTCGCCGTACCTGTACCGCATGGTCGCGTGGTGGACCCCGGGCGAGACCTCCTCGACGGCGGCCATCGTGATCGTCACATCCCCGTCCACCCGCCCCATGCCGACGTGCCAGCGATCGTGCGCCTCGGCGGGCATCCACTGGATCAGCACCGCCCCGCCCGGTTTCACGTGCCGGGCGCAGGTGCCGAGCAGCGCGTGCCTGACCGCGTCGTCCACGGTGTTGACCAGCTGGGAGGCCATCATGACCGTGTCGAAACGCCGGTCGAGCCGCAGCTCCTCGACCCGCGCCAGCACCGTCTCAGCATCGCGCACCCGGGCCAGCATCTCGGGCGACTCGTCCACGGCCACCACCTGGAAGCCGCGCTCGATGAGCGGGTGCGTCACCCGGCCCACGCCGGAGCCCAGCTCCAGCACGGAGCCGCCGGGCGGGGTCACCTGGGCGACGATCTCGGGCTCGCCGCCGGGTTTGAGCACGCTGTAGAACTCGACCGAGGATCCGTCGGGGGTGATGGGCCCGGGGCCCGTTCCGGTGTTCGCCATGATCCGACGCTAACCCGCCAGTACCACCACGTCGGCCGACTTGCCGGGCGCGAGGGAGCCGATGCGGTCCTCCATGCGCAGGGCGTGTGTCCTGTGCCCACGAACCTTGAGCGTGTGACAGCGATGTTTGAGTGAGGTGCTCGCTCGTTGGCGTGGTCAGCTAGCCGTCCGAGCCCGCAGTCGACGGCGGTACCTCGACGACGAAGAACAGGAAGCTGAGTTTGGTTGAAAGGTCATGGAAGTCGTCGGGGAACAGCTCACGGGCGGCCGGGTCGGGCTGCGGCTCGCTGATGACGGTAAGGCGGAAGCCGGCGGTGGTGAAGGCATCGGTCATCGCGTGCAATGGCTTGCGCCAGAACCTCATCGGGAAGGACTGTCCATTGAACGTCCAGTCGAAGGTATAGCTGGTGGTCGCGAAATAGTTGGGCCGAGGATCCTGGATCGTGTAGGCCACGAAAGGGTGGTCCACCGACGCGATCAGCCGGCCGCCGGGCCTGAGCACTCGCCGTATCTCGGCCAGCGTCGGCCCCCAGTCCTCCAGGTAGTGCAGGACCAGCGACGCGACCACGTCGTCGAACGCACCGTCGTCGAACGGCAGGCGGTCGCTCAGGTCGACCACGTGCAGGGCCGCGTCGTCACCGAGCCGCCGCCTGGCCAACGCCAGCATCCCGGCGCTGGCGTCGATGCCGGTGACGACCGCACCGCGGTCGCGCAGTGCAGCGGACAGAGGGCCTGAGCCGCAGCCGGCGTCCAGGATCCGGCGGCCGGCCACGTCTCCGGCGAGGGCTAACATCGCGGGCCGCGCGTAGTACGCGTTCACGAGGTTGTTCTCGGTTTCCGCCGAGTACGCCTCGGCGAAGCTGTCGTAGTCATTCACCTGGGCCGTCGGATCTGCAGGCTGGGTTGCGGTCGAAACCGAGGCGGGACGCCTTGGTGCGGAACTCTCGGGCACGTCGGTTACGCGTTCCATCGTCGCAGCCTAGCGATCTTTGGTCGCATTCCTGGACGTTCCGTTATGACCCTGCTGGACGCCTGCTGACCAAGGCGCTCACGGAGATCGTCATCGGGCTTGATCGCGAAGATGACAACGCTCCTCATTCGCGGCGTTCGGGGGCGCTGAGGACGTCGGCGAGGTCGTCCACCGACAGTCCCCGGCCCGGCTTCGCCTCGCCGATCGATACGAGATGGGCTCCGATTACCTGAGCCGAGGCTTTGGGCCGGCATCCGGCTACTGTTGCTCCGCATGACCCACACCGAGACCGAGATCACCGCGGAGTTGGTGCGGGATCTGCTGCGCGACCAGCACCCCGATCTGGCCGATTACCCGGTGAGGCTCGGCGCGCGTGGCTGGGACAACCAGCTTTGGCGGCTCGGCGACGACCTGGCCGTCCGGTTGCCCTGGGCGACGCAGTCCGCGGACGCGCTGCTGCGCAATGAGCACACCTGGCTGCCCGCCCTCGCCCCGCGCCTTCCGCTGCCGGTTCCCGTCCCGCAGCGCCTCGGCGAGCCCTCCGCTCTGTTTCCACGACCCTGGATCGTCACCACCTGGGTGCAGGGCGAACCTGCCGACCGCGCCCCCGTCACGCGCGCCGCGGAGGCTGCTGACGTCCTGGCCGCTTTCCTGACGGCTCTGCACCAACCCGCCCCCGATGGGGCGCCCGCTGGCCGCTTTGGCCGCGGAGGGTCGCTGGCCGACTGCTCTGAGGGGTTCGCCAAGCAGCTCGCCGAGGCCACTGAGCTGGGGCTCATCCCCGACCCAGACGCTGTTCGCGCGGTCTGGGACGACGCCGTCGCCGCGCCCGGCTGGGCCGGCCCGGCGCTCTGGCTTCACGGCGACCTGCATCCGGCAAACGTCCTCACCGCGGACGGCACCATCTGCGGCGTGATCGACTTCGGCGACCTCTGCGCCGGCGATCCGGCCGGCGACCTCGCCGCCGCCTGGACTCTGGTGCCGGACGGCGCCGCCGACCGCTTCCATGCCGCCTACCAGCCGACCCCGGACGCCGCGACCCTGCGCCGCGCCCGCGGATGGGCGGTGGGGCGGGCCCTCGCCGGCATCCTCATCGGAGACGCCGGCGTCCGCGGCCGCCCAGGCGGCAAGGCCACGTGGGGCCCACCCGCCCACGCCGCGCTGCGGCGCCTCATCGCAACGACCCATCGCTGATCAATCGCTTCCCCACGCGCGAGAGGACCGTTGCGCCGGTCCCGGCCATGCTCGGCATCTACTTGCCTGTGTCATGCCGCCCTCGCGCTTACCCGGTGAAGGAGGTGGGGACGAAGCCGGTGTGACCCCTGAGAGTCGTCATGTGATGGGAGCCGCCGCCGGCCTGGCCGCCCTCGTTCCCGTCTACTACCTGACCGAGGCAGGCGCCAAGGCCCTGCGCATGGGCATGGCCGTGGCCGGTCCCGCGCCGGCCGGGCTGGCCTGTCTGGCGGCGGTGGCGGTGCTCGTCGCCGTCCTGGCCGCCTGGCCCGCGGCGGCGCTGACCTGCGGCGTTCCCCTGATCTCCGCAGGCGCGCTGTTCGCCCTGGACGCCGAGGCCGCCCTGGGCATGGCAGCGACCCTGCCGTGGGAGGGGTTGCTGTGGGACGGGTTGCCACCGGCAGAGCTGGCCGAGCCGCCCGGCACGCTGGCCGGCCTCACGGGCCTCTACACGCTCATCGGCGCCCTGCTGGTGCTCTCGGCGCTGCTGCCACCCCGTTTGCGATCTATTCTGAGCGGGTGAGCGGACGGGACCCGGATCGGCGCAGGGCGCTGCTGGACGCCGCGGATCGGGTCATCTCCAGCGAGGGCCCGGAGGTGTCGATGGCGGTCATCGCGGCCGCGGCCGGCGTCACCAAGCCCATCCTCTACCGCCACTTCGGCGACAAGAGCGGCCTGTACGAGGCGCTCGCCGACCGGCACGCGCGCACGGTGATCGCCCAGCTGCGGCCGCGGTTCGCCGAGCCGGGGACGGACCTGCGCAGCCGGGCCAGGGCGACGATCGGCGCCTACCTGGACCTGATCGCGGCCAACCTCAACCTCTACCGCTTCCTGTTCCACCGGGCCAGCGCCGAGGACACCAGGATCCGCTCCCACATGACCTCGCTGGTCCGGGGCCTGGGCGAGGAGCTGGGCGGGGTGCTCGCCGCCGAGCGGCCGGCGCTCGATCCGGTGCGGGCGCAGGTGCTCGGCCACGCGTTCGTCGGCATGGTGCAGACGACCGGCGACTGGTGGCTGGAGCATCCCGAGGTGGACCGGGATCAGGTCGTGGAGGGCCTGGTGGAGGTGATCGCCGCCGCGCTCAGTCCCCGAAGCGGGAGAGCTTCCCATGCCGTCGGGCGTACCTCAGCGCCCACGCGAACAAGCCCAGCGTCGCCGCCAGGTATCCCACGTTGAGCGCTGCCGCCCAGGCCAGCCGGTCCCACGGCAGCGCGCCGCCCGCCAGGACCGTGCGCATGCCCTCGAAGACATGGGAGGCGGGCAGGATCCACGACACGGCCTGCAGCGGCGCGGGCAGCACGGACACCGGGTAGAAGATCCCGGCGATCGGCTGCACCACGAACACCAGCGACCAGGCGATGACCTGCGCGTTCTCGCCGAAACGCAGCACGGCCGCGATGCCGATCAGGCCGAGTGACCAGCCGAGCACGAGCAGCACGCCCATGAACGGAACCAGTCCCACGCCGATGCTCGTCACGCCGAACCCGTAGAGGCCGAGCGCGAGCGCGGCCATCACGGCGACCGCGAAGGCCACCTTGCCCAGGGAGAACAGCATCAGCCCGATCAGGTATTCGACGCTGGACAGCGGGCTGACCTGCACGTTGAGCAGGTTGCGCGACCAGATGTCCTCAAGGAAGGCGATCGAGATCTCGTTGCTGGCCTTCTGCAGCAGCTGCCACAGCAGCACCGCGCCGAGCAGGAACGACACCACGAACGGCACCCGCTGCGCCTGCAGGAACAGCGTCATGAACCCCCACAGCACCAGCTCGACGGTCGGCCAGAACAGGATCTCGAACACCCGGACCGAGCTGCGCCGCAGCGCCGCGAAGTCGCGCCGGACCACGCCCATGACGCGCATGCGCCGCGCGGCCAGGCTCAGCGGAGGCAGGGTCAGGGTCGTCATCCGCGCGCCACCTTCAAGAACACCTCTTCCAGGTCCTCGGCCCCGTAGTGCCCGGCCAGCTCCGCGGCGCTGCCAGCGGCCACGATGAGGCCGTCCGACATGAAGTGGATGCGGTCGCACATGCGCTCGACCTCCCGCATGTTGTGCGAGGTGACCAGCATGGCGCTGCCGTTCTCCCTGGCCAGGCGGGACAGCAGGCCCCGGATGCGGTCGCCGGCGTCGGGGTCGAGGTTGGCGGTGGGCTCGTCGAGCACCAGCAGCCGGGGCGCGTTGAGCAAGGCTTTGGCCAGCTGCACGCGGGTGCGCTGCCCCGACGACAGCGCCATCGTCTGCCGCTTGCTGAGCGGGCCCAGCTCGAACAGCTCGATCACCTCGTCGACCCGCCGGCGCGGATGGCGTACGGCGTAGAGCCGGGCGAACGCGTCGAGCACCTCCCGCACCCGCAACACGCCGGGCAGGTCGACGTAGCTGGCGGCGAAGTTGACCTGGCTGAGCGCCTCGGTCCGGTGCTGGGCCAGCTCCATGCCGAACAGCTTGATGCTGCCGGCGTCCGGGGTGATGAGCCCGAGCAGCATGTGGAGCGTGGTCGACTTGCCGGCGCCGTTGGGGCCGAGCAACCCCACGACCTCGCCCTCGCCGACGGTGAGGCTCAGGTCGCGGACGGCCGTGACCGATCCGAACCGCTTGAGCAGATGGGATGCTTGCAGGATGGCCACCGGTCCAGCCTGCGATTCCGGGCCTGGTCAAGGCAACGGGTTTTCCGCCCGGTCGCGCAACATCCCGAGCAGGTCCCACTCGTTCTCGCAGACGCGGCGGCCGATCGCGGCCAGCTCGACGGAGCGGGCGCCGCCACGCAGGTGCCGCATGGTCTGCATGACGCAGATGACGCCCCACTTGAGCACGCCGAAGGTCTCCCACCAGCGCAGCGCGTCCCGGTCCACCGGGTCGCCGCCGGCCCGCTCGTAGGCGTGGACGAGGTCGTCGTACTCGCCGAAACCGCCGACGGGCAGCGGAGAGCCGAACCGCCAGGCCTTCACGCACAACCAGCCGAGGTCCTCCAGCGGGTCCCCGGCGTGGGCCAGCTCCCAGTCGAGCACCGCCCTGATGCCCTCGGGGCCGACGATGAGGTTGCCGTTGCGGAAGTCGCCGTGCACGACGGTGCGCCGGCCGGGGCGCGGCCGGGTCGCGGCGAGCCGGCGCAGCGCCAGTTCGAAAACCGGGTGCGGCTCGCCCAGCCGGTCGAGCACGTCCCGCCAGCGGCGCAGTGGATCGGTCTCGGGTCCGGTCTCAGCGGGTACGCACGACAGCGGCATGCGGTGGATGTCGGCCAGCGCCTGGCCGCACTGCGCGGCGAGTCTGGGCCGGGCCGTGGCGTAGGCGTCGTCGCGCAGGATCTTGCGCGGGATCGTCTCGCCGGGCACGCGGGTCATGAGGATGTGGGACTCGCCGCTGGAGACGATCCGCGGCACCGGCACCCCGGCTTGGAACGCGGTGCGCATCAGCACGGCCTCGGCCGCCAGCGTGGCGCCGGCCTCCAGGGCGGCGCCGGGGGAGTCGAGCCGCAGGACCAGCTCGTGCCGGGTGCCGTCGGCCGCGGCGACGTTCAGTGCCCACGTCTCGCGCGAGGCCCCGCCGGGCAGCCGCACCCGGTGCGGGATCGCCGACCCGGGCCCGAACACCGTGCGGACGATCTCCTCGAGCCGGCTCATCGCAGGCCGAACTCCCAGTTGCCGCCGGCCGCGTATGCGCTCAGGATCCGCCGTCCCACCGAGTCGATGTGCACCTCGTCGGGGCCATCGTAGATCCGCCCGGCGCGCGCGTGCCGGTACATCCGCTCCAGCGGCGTGTCCGGTGTCAGGCCCGCGGCCCCGTAGACCTGGATGGCACGGTCGATCACGTTGTGCAGCATTCGCGCGCCGGCGACCTTGATCGCCCCGATCTCCACCCGCGCCTCGGAGCCGGCGTCGATGGCCTCGGCGGCGTGCAGCGTGAGCAGTCTGGCGGCTTGGATCTCGGTGTAGGAGTCGAACACGTGGCGGCGCATGAGCTGCTTGTTCGCCAGCGGCTCGCCGAACGCGCTGCGCTCGTGCAGCCTGCGGCACATCAGGTCGAAGGCGCGTTGGGCCTGCCCGAGCCAGCGCATGCAGTGGAAGATCCGGCCGGGGCCGAGGCGTTGCTGCGCGATGACGAATCCGTGGCCGCGCCGGCCGAGCAGGTTGGCGGCGGGCACGCGGACGTCCTCGTAGCGCACCTCGCAGTGCGCCCCGTCCAGTCCCAGCACGGGCGTCTCGCGGATGATCGTGTAGCCGGGCGTGTCGGTCGGCACCAGGATCATGGAGAAGGCCCGGTGTGGCGGGGCGTCCGGCTCGGTGCGGCACATCACGGTCGTGTACGCCGCCCGCGAGGCCCCGGTCGTGAACCACTTGTGCCCGTTGATCACCCATTCGCCGCCGTCGAGCACGGCGGCCGTGCGGATCTGGGTGGGGTCGGAGCTGGACACCGACGGCTCGGTCATGGCGAAGCTGGGCCAGATGTCGCCGCGCACCAGCGGCTCGAGGTAGCGTTCGCGCTGCTCGGGCGAGGCGTGCTCGTGCAGCATGAGCGAGTCCTGCAGGGTGAACGTGCCCAGCGCGAGTTGCCCGTACTCGCTGCGGCCCTGCACCTCGTTGACGTAGACGTAGTCGAGGAACGGCAGCCCGCCGCCGCCCAGCTCCCGCGGGTGGCCGAGCGCCCACAGGCCTTCCTTCTTGGCCTCGGCCCGCAGCTCGTCCAGAGCGGCCGCGGCGGCCGGACCGCCCGCGTGCAGCACCGGCTCGGCGGGCTCGACCCGCTCGGTCATGAACGCGTGGACGGCGTCGCGGATCGGCCGGACGCCGGCGGGCACGGCGAAGCTCATGAAAGGATCTCAGCCGACAATCGTTGCCGAGTCAACGGTGTCAGGGCAGCCAGCTGACCCGGCCGCGCAGGAAGGCGTACCCGACGAAGGCGACGGCGTCGATGAGCGTGTGCGCCACCACGAGCGGCGTCGCGCGCCCCCACCGCTGGTACAGCCGCCCGAACACCACGCCCATCACAACATTTCCGACGAATCCACCGAACCCCTGATAGAGGTGGTACGACCCCCGCAGCAGCGACGAGACCGCGACGGCCTTCCACGGCCCCCATCCGGCCTGCCCGAGCCGGTGCAGCAGGTAGCCGGCGACCAGCACCTCCTCCAGCACGCCGTTCTGCGCCGCCGCGATCAGCAGCACCGGCACCTGCCACCACACCTCGGGCAGTGCCCCGGGAACGACGGTCAGGTTGACCCCGGACGCCCACACCGCCAGGTAGAACGCCAGTCCGCTGCCGCCGATCGCGGCGGCGAGCAGCGCCCCGCGCATCACGTCGCGCCGCGGCTCGCGCAGGTCCGCGCCGATCGTGCGCATCGACTCCCCTGAGCGCACCAGCAGGTACGCCACCAGCCCCACCGGCGCCACCGAGATCGCGATCTGGACCAGCTGCAACGTCAGGTCCAGCCACGGCCGCCCCGGTGCCATGGACCCGACGAGCACCGCCTGCTGGCTCTTCAGCTCCTTCGGCGCGGTGAGCGCCCCGATCAGGCGTACGAGCGCCACCAGGCCGCTGGCCCCGAGCGAGACCGACATCACGACGAAGATCTCGGCCCGGATCAGCTGGGGTCCGAGCACCGGGGCAGGTGCGGTGGGAGACTCTGTGCGCATGGCCGCAGGTTAGCCGCTCCAGGCTCGGATCTGGATAAAGGGAGATCAGATGACGAAGGGGCCGCATGACGTGCCCACGGCGGCGCAGCTGGTGGCCGCCGTGCGCGACTTTCTCGAGAGCGACGTGCTGCCGGCCGTCGAGGGCCGTGTGCGGTTCCACACCCGGGTCGCGATCAACGTGCTGGGCATGGTCGAGCGGGAGATCGAACTGGGTCCCACCCAGGCAGAGGAGCACGCCGCGCGGCTGGCCGCCCTGGGGGTGGCCGACGACGCTGAGCTGGCCGCCGCCGTTCGCGAGGGCCGGATCGCCGACGACCACGAGCTCGTCGGCGCCCTGGAGGAGGCCGTGCGGGCCAAGCTGGAGGTCGCCAACCCCGGCCACCTCGTGGCGGATTGACCGGCGGCCCGCCCCCCGGGGGGACGGGGGCGGACCGCCGGGGCTTTAGTGAGAGCCGGTCAGGTCCAGGTCCTTGACCTTGGGGTCGCCCTCGTCGGCGAAGTAGTCGTCGCGCGTGGTCGTGTCCTGGCCGTCGGCCACCTTGAGCGCCCGGAACAGCAGCGTGCCCAGCGCCGCCACCACCAGATTGACGATCACCGCCACGAACCCGACGTAAATCGTCATCTTGGTGTCGAACCCGAAGTTGGCCAGCGGGAACGCCGAGCCGCCGAAGTGCAGCTTGCCGCTGGCGGGGTTCGGGATGAGGTAGAGCATCCACATGCCCGCCGCCAGGCCGGCCGCCCAGCCCGCGATCAGGCCGCCCTTGTGGAACCAGCGCGTGTAGAGGCCGAGCGCCACCGACGGCAGCGTCTGCAAAATGATCACGCCGCCGATGAGCTGCAGGTCGATGGAGAACTGCGGGTCCAGCACCAGGATGCACAGCACCGCGCCCACCTTGACCACGAGCGAGACCAGCTTGGACACCTTGGCCTCCTGGGCGTCGGTGGCGTCCTTGTTGAGGTACTCGCGGTAGATGTTGCGGGTGAACAGGTTGGCCGCCGCGATCGACATGATCGCTGCGGGGACCAGCGCGCCGATGCCGATGGCGGCGTAGGCGACGCCGGTGAACCAGTCGGGGAACATCTGGTCGAACAGCTGCGGCACGATCGTGTTGGCGTCGGGCTTGCCGTTCGCGTTCATGACCGGCTTGGTGCCGGCCGCGATCGCCATGTAACCGAGCAGCGCGATCAGGCCGAGCAGGAGGCTGTAGGCGGGCAGCGCGGACATGTTCCGCTTGATCACGTTGCGGTTCTTGGAGGCCAGCACGCCGGTGAGGCTGTGCGGGTAGAGGAACAGCGCCAGCGCGGAACCGAAGGCCAGGGTGATGTACTGCAACTGGTTGGCGGCGTTGAGGGTGATCCCGTCGCCGGGCGCGGGGGAGGCGGCGAACTTGTCGGCCGCCGCGTCGAAGATCGATCCCCAGCCGCCCAGCTTGGCCGGGATGTAGATGACCGCCGCCAGGATCACGATGTAGATCAGCGTGTCCTTGACGAAGGCGATCAACGCGGGCGCGCGCAGGCCCGACTGGTAGGTGTAGGCGGCCAGGATCGCGAACGCGATGATGATCGGCAGATGCCCGGTGACGCCCATCGACTTCAGCACGGCCTCGATGCCGACCAGCTGCAGCGCGATGTACGGCATGGTCGCCACCAGCCCGGTGATCGCTATCAGCAGCGCCAGCGTCGGCGACCCGAAGCGGGCCCGCACGAAGTCGGCGGGCGTGACGAACCCGTGCACGTGCGACACCGACCACATCCTGATCAGGACCAGGAACACCAGCGGGTAGATGATCACGGTGTACGGCACGGCGAAGAAGCCCATGGCTCCCGCGCCGAACACCAGCGCGGGCACCGCGACGAACGTGTACGCGGTGTACAGGTCGCCGCCCACCAGGAACCAGGTGACCCAGGACCCGAAGTTCCGGCCGCCCAGCCCCCACTCGTTCAGGCTCTCGATGTTCTCAGGCCGCCGCCAGCGGGCCGCCACGAATCCCATGGCGCTGACGACCAGGAACAGCAGGGTGAAGACGACCAGCTCGGTCGTGTGCCCGCTCACTTGGTCATCCTGTACACGATCGTCGTGGACACGACGCCGACCGCGATGAAGGTCAGCTGCAGCCAGTAGAACAGCGGGAAGCCCAGCAGGCGGGGCTCGTCGCTGTTGAACAGGAACGTCAGCAGCGGCAGCACGATAGGCACGATCAGCAGCCAGTTCCAGGGGCTGCGGTCGGTGCGTGGCTGCCCGGGTTCCCCGGTAGTCATCGACCCTCCGATGGCATGGATCAGCAGCCGGCGGTGACCGACTCCTGACAGGTAGTCAATGGAGGGAGAGTAGCTTTACGGCGGTATTAAACCCAATGTCGGTTATGTTACGTTTTGGCCTAAATACTGAGATTTTATCTTGGTATATGAGACACGTAGGCGTAACGCCGTTTTCGGAGCTTAGTTACCAGGACGTCGCCTGCTGATCGTCGATCGGCGAGTGGTCGGTTGCGCGCGCCGAACGGACTCCCGCTGAAAACATGACAAGAGATGTCCTCTTTCCCGGAAACCATCGGTCGCATGATTGCTTTGGTGGCGGGCTCGACCCGCGGTACGGGACGAGGGATAGCGGTCGCGCTGGGCGCGGCCGGCGCGACGGTCTACTGCACGGGCAGGAGCACGCGCGAGCGCCGCTCCGAGATGAACAGGCCGGAGACCATCGAGGAGACCGCGGAGCTGGTCACGGCGGCCGGCGGCACGGGCATCGCCGTCCAGGTCGACCACCTGGACCCCGTGCAGGTCGAGGCGCTGGCCGGGCGCGTGGAGCGCGAGCAGGGCCGGCTCGACGTGCTGGTCAACGACGTATGGGGCAGCGACCACCTGTGGGAGTGGGACACCCCCGTGTGGAAGCACGACATGGACAAGGGGCTGCGGCTGCTCCGGCTGGCCATCGACACCCACATCATCTCCAGCCGCCAGCTGCTGCCGATCATGATCAAGGACAAGGGCGGGCTCGTGGTGGAGGTCACCGACGGCACCTGGGGATTCAACGAGACCCGCTACCGGGAGAACGTCTACTACGACCTGGCCAAGATGTCGGTGAACCGGCTGGCGTTCGCCTGGTCCAACGAGCTGCGTCCGCACGGCGGGACCGCGGTGGCGGTCACGCCCGGGTTCCTGCGCTCGGAGGCGATGCTGGACAACTTCGGCGTCACCGAGGACAACTGGCGGGAGGCGAAGGTGGACAGCGCCTGGATGGTCTCCGAGACGCCCGCCTACGTCGGCCGGGGCGTCGCGGCGATCGCCCGGGATCCCGGCAAGCAGCGCTGGTCCGGCAAGTCCGTCACGAGCGGAGAGCTGGCCGAGGCCTACGGGCTGACCGACGTGGACGGCAGCCGCCCGCAGGTGTGGCGCTACATCACCGAGGTCCGCGAGAACGGCGGCGACACCGGCTGGGAGGCCTACCGGTAGACGCGGACAGCGTCACCCGTGGTGGGCCGCTGGAAGGGGCCCACCGTAGAGGGCGGAGGTGCGGGCGGCGGCCTCGGCGACCATCGTCCGCAGCTCCGCAGGCGCCAGCACCTCCGCCTCCGGCCCGAACCGCAGCACCTGCGAGAACGCCACCTCCACCGACTCCACCGCCAGCTGCACGGTCCCGTCCGGCTGGAGCGAGCCGAGCGCGTCCGCCAGCGCGGCCGGGTCGGCGATGTGGCGCAACATGCGCTGTCCCCGCTCGCTCAGCCGCAACGTGATCACGTCACGCAGCAGCGAGCGGGTGAACTCGGCCGACTGCTGCGCCCAGAAGGCGGCCAGGTCGAAGCCGGGATCCCGGTCGAAGGTCTCGGCGAGCACGTCGATCGCGCCGAACCGGTGCACCCGGAAGGTCAGGAACCGCGAACCGAGCCGCGCCGCGAGATACCAGACGCCCGCCTTCAGCACCAGCCCGTACGGCTCCAGCGTGCGCTGGTTGCCCTTGTACGCGGTCCGCACGCGGCGGTCGTTCCACACCGCCCTGGCCAGCGGCGCGAGCGCGGCCGGCGGCGGGTCGTCGCCGGCGAACCAGCCCGGCGCGTCCAGGTGGAAGCGTTGCGCCGCGGTCGACGGCGCGTCACGCAGGGCGGGGGACAACGCGGCGGCCGCCTTCAGCCGGGCGGTCGCCGCCACGTCCTGCAGCCCCATCTCGCGCAGCGCGGCCGGCACGCCGGACAGGAACAGCGCCTCGGCCTCGGCCCGGTCCAGCCCGGTCAGCCGGGTACGGTAGCCCTCCAGCAGCCGGTAACCGCCGCCCCGGCCGCGGTCGGCGTACACGGGCACGCCGGCCTCCGACAGCGCCAGCACGTCGCGGTGCACGGTGCGCTCGGAGACCTCCAGCTCCTTGGCCAGCTCGGCCGCCGTCATCCCGCCCCGGCCCTGCAGCAGCAGGACCAGCGACATCAGCCGCGAGGCGCGCACGAGTGAGTGCCGTCGTCTGGAGGAGCGGCGGGAGCGTAGCGACCAGAGCGGGGGAAGGCGGCGGCATCGGGCGAACGAGTCCGCCTCACGGAGTGAGGCCATGAACACAGCGGCATCACCACCGCAGAGGGCCGGTCGGGGGAGTGGAACACCTCGACGTCGGCGGGCACCATCGGGCCGCCCGCGCCGAGCGGGTCGCCGGTGCCGGGGTTGCGGGCGATCGTCGGGTACGCCCCGGCCGCCACGTGCACCCGGATCCGGTGGTCGCGCCGGAACCGGTGCGCGATCGGCCACATGTCCACCTCCACCCGGCGCACCTCCCCGGCTGCCGGCGGCCCGAGGCGGCGCACGCCCTCGCACACGTTGAGCGAGCGCCCGTCCGGCCAGACGTCGCACACCCGCACCACCACGTCCACGTACGGGGTGGTGGAGCGCACGAACACCTCCGCGCGGACCGGACCGATCATCTCCACGTCCGACTCCAGCGCCGGCGAGCTGTAGACCAGCACGTCGCGGCGCTGCTCCAGCCGCCGCTGGTCGCGCGGCCGGGAGTCGCCGAGCAGCACCGGGCCGCCGATCACGGGCGTCGGATGGGCCGGGTGGTAGCGGAACCGGTCGGGCTCGGCCTCCCGCGGCCCCTCCACCCCCAGCCCGAACCCGTGCTGCAGGTGCCAGCGCTGCTCGCGCATGCCGGGGACCGGCCAGTCGGGGTGGTCGCGCCACTCCTCGGCGCCCGTCACGTAGATCCGCACGGGGTCGGGCCGCAGCCGGGACAGGTCGCCCATCAGGTGCGCGCGGAACCACGCCGACGCCTCGACCATCGTGGGCCGGGCGTGCCGCGTGTCGATGTGGTACCAGGGCCCGATCGTCAGATACGGTCGCCGGCCCGCCGCGCGCATCGCCGCGTAGTCCTTCAGCTGCCACGGCAGGAACACGTCGTACCAGCCGCCCAGCATGGTGACGGCCGCGTCCACGTCGCCCACCTTCAGGGAGAAGTCCCGCTTGTCCCAGTACGGCACCGCCGGATCCGCGTGATGCGTCACCAGATCCTGGAAGAACGGCAGCGGCCGGCCCGCCGACACCAGGTCCAGCTCGGCCACAGGCCGGCCGGACAGCACCGCCCTGCGGGTGAGCCGGGGCGCGGTCCACACCGCGGCGCCGCCGAAGCGCCGCGACATGGCGTCGGTGAGCGTGGTCCAGCTCAGCGCCGACTCCAGCGCGAACGCGCCGCCCACGTAGGCTGCGTCCCTGAACTGGGAGGCGGTGATCTGCAGGGACATGGCCTTCAGGTCCGGCCCGGCGTAGGGGGCGATCGCCCACTGCGTGTAGCCGAGGTAGGACGGGCCGAACATCGCGAAGGAGCCGCCGTACCAGGGCTGCTCGCGCAGCCACGCCACGGTGGCCAGGCCGTCGTCGTGCTCGTCGCCGAGCGGGTCGAGCAGGCCGCCGGAGCCGAAACCGCCCCGGCAGCTCTGGATCACGACGTGGAAGCCCTGCCTGGCGAAGCCGCGGCCGAAGAACCAGCCGAGCGGCCCGCGCCGGCCGTAGGGGGAGCGCATCAGAATGACGGGGGCCCGCTCGCCTGTGGCCGGAGCATAGTGGTCGGCCAGCAGCGTCACGCCGTCGGGCATCGGCACCGGAAGGTCGCGGTGGAGCCGCACGCGTCTCATGTACTAACCAGTAACAGATGCCGCCCGGGGTGCGGTAGCCCGGGGGCACCATGTGAACTACCTGTCGAGCTGGACGGCGATGTCGGTCACCTGGCGGTTGCCCGGGAACGTTCCAACGAAGTTCGCCGCGCCGGTCAGCACGTTGACCGTGTAGAAACGGTACGCGCCGCGGACCTTGAGCGTGGCGTACGCGGTGTTGGACACCGTCACGCCCCTGCTCAGCTTGCTGTAGACGTCGAACCCGGCGTCGGTGGCCGCGTCCACGCCCAGTTTGCCGGTCGGGGCCAGGTTGCCGGCGTTGGCGGGGGACTGGAGCGAGACCTGGTCGTTCATGGTGTCCACGTCGGACAGGGTCGTCGCGGTGGCCGCGTCCAGGTCGTTGTTGGTGTACCCGGCGCCGGTCACGCCGGTCGCGGTCGCCCCGGCCGTGGCGGGGGGCACGGGCGGGTTGGTGAGTGGTCCGTCGGTGGCGGTGGTGTTCCTGGCGGGCGCGCCGTTCGGGTCGTCGATGTTGTGCCGCAGGTTCTGGCCGGTGTCACTGATCACGCGCAGCCGGTTGGCGGCCGGGTTGAAGTCGACGCCGAAGGTCCGGCCCTGCAGCGCGACCGCCAGCTGCGACACCTTGGTCGCCCGCGCCCGGTTGTCGAGCGTGTAGATGCCGCCCTTGTCGCCGACGGCGTACAGCCGGCCGTTCTGGACGCGGTAGTCGATGCCGACGACCCTCACGTCGCCCCTGAGGCCGCTGATCCTGCCGACCCGGTTGACGTTGCCCGGGTTCTCGCTACGGAAGACCACCAGATCGCCGGCGGTCGTCAGGCCCGCCACGAGCGGTCCGGCGTTTCGGTGCTGGGCCTGCGCGGGCGAGGCCAGAACCGCGCCCGCGCCGAGGACGGCGACGGCGAGCGCCAGTTGCTTACGCATCAGATCTCCTTGTGTGGGGTGTTGCCTTGCCCCTTTCTTCGCTGATGGGATCGTTATGGATGAGACCCCGCCCCGCATTTCAGGCAGAGACGGCCGTTCCATGCAGGGCTCAGTTAGACGTCGTCACCGCCGGGCGAAACCCCATTTGCCTCATGATCGCTATGAAGTACGCCTTGATCTTCGCGGAACCCTCGTCGTCGGGGTGGGAGCCGAGGTGGTTGAGCACCGCGCCGGTCAGCAGCTCCTGCACCACGTCCAGATCCAGCTCCGCGGGCAGGTGACCGAGGTTGCGCGCGTGGACGAGCGTCTGGCGGACCATCGCCGCCCGGCGCCCACTGTTGACGCTGCGGTAGGTCATGGGGAGCGCGGGATAGTCATCGCGGGCGGCGTAGATCCGGCGCAGCAGGCGGCGGTTGCGCGGCACCGCCAGATGGGCCGCCCAGTCGCCGAGCATGTGGTCGACGTCGCGCCAGCCGGTGAAAGACGGGTCGTTGTCGTGGTTGGACCACTCCAGAGCCCGCACCAGCAGTGTGGTCTTGTCGGCGTAGCGGCGGTAGACCGTCGCCCTGGTGACCCCGGCCCGCCGCGCGACCTGCTCGATGCTGGTCTGCTCGGCGCCGATCTCGATCAGCAGGTCCAGCGCGGCGGCCAGGATGGCCGTGTCCGCCTCCTGACTGCGTGGCCTGCCCACCATGTCAATGCCCCCCGTCCCACGTGACCGGCAAGTCCAGCACGCCGTGGATGAGCACGTCGGGAGTGCGCGACCGGACCTGCTCCGGCGGCACGGCCAGGCGCAGCGACGGGAACCTGGCGAACAGCGCGGGCAGGGCCGCCCGCATCTCGACCCTGGCCAGTTGCTGGCCGAGGCACTGGTGCACGCCGTGGCCGAAACCCACGTGCCCGGTCGCCGTCCGGCGCAGGTCGAGGGCGTCGGGGTCGGGGAAACGGCCGGGGTCGCGGTTGGCGGCCGTGATCGAGATCGTGACCGTCTCATCGGCCCGCACCTTCTCGCCGCCCAGCTCGACGTCCTCCAGCGCGGTGCGGGTCAGGAAGGGGATGATGCTGAGGTAGCGCAGCAGCTCCTCGATCGCCTGGTCGGGCGCCGAGCGCAGCGCGGCGATCTGGCCGGGGTGGCGCAGCAGCGTGAAGACGCCCAGGGAGATCATGTTGGCGGTGGTGTCGAGTCCCGCGCCCAGCAGCATGAAGCCGATGTTGGCCAGCTCTTCATCGCTCAGGTCGCTCCTGGTCAGCCCGCTGAGCACGTCGTCGGTGGGCGCGGCCCGCTTGGCCTGGATCAACTCCCTGATGTGGTCGCGCATGGCGAGGAACCCGGCGATCCTCTCCTCCTGCGGGACGCCGGTTGCGGTCATCGCGGCGGCCTGCGTGCGGAACCGCTCCCGGTCCTGCTCCGGCACGCCGAGCACTTCGCAGATCATCACCGCGGGGATCGGCGACGCGAACGCCTCCTGCAGATCCACGGGCGGGCCCTGCCGCTCCATGGCGTCCACATACGTGCGGGTGATCTCCTCGGCGCGCTCGGTCAGCAGGCGCATCCTGCGCACGGTGAACTCGCCGGTGAGCAGGCGGCGGTAGCGCGTGTGCTCCGGCGGGTCCTGCGAGACGAAGATGCCAGGCGGCGCCGGCTGGGCCGGGCCCCGGCCTGGCTGCTCGACGGGGATGTGCAGCAGCTCCGCGCGGACGCTGAAGCGCCGGTCGGCCAGCACTTCGCGGGCGAGGGCGTGGGTGGTGACCACCCAGCCGCGGTGGCCGTCGGGGTAGGCCAGCGGGGCGATGGGCCGCCTCTCCCGAAGCTCGGCCAGGCCGGTGGGCGGGTCGTCGGGCAGGGGCCGCTCGGTGGGCAGGAGCACGGCGCCGCTTTCGGTCATCTCGGGATCTCCTTCGTCCGGTGACAACAACAATACAGTACAGATCTGTATTGAAACTAGACGCGCCGTGCGGGCCGCGTTGCGCGATCTTGTTCTGCCGGTTAACCTGTCGGCATGCGAAATCACGCTCAGCTCCAGTGGTGGCGCCGCTCTTAGGCGGCGTGGGATTTCGCGTTTCTCGACGGACGGCCGCCCCGGATGGCGGCCATTCTCGTGTCCGCCCCCGGGGCTCGATCATTTGACGTGATAAGGGGCAGCACATGGAGACCAGCGGATATACCACCGCCGGGGGCATCGGGGTCGAGCGCGAGTCTCGCGAGGTGGAGGAGGCGGCGCTCGAAGAGATCGTGACGGCACTCGGCGAACGACGCGGCGGCGCGTTCTCCTCGGGGATGGACTACCCGGGCCGCTACAGCCGGTGGGCGTTCGGCTATGTCGATCCGTGCCTGGAGCTGGTCGCCAAGGGCCGGACGATCATCGCGATCGCGCTCAACGAGCGCGGCAGGGTCGTGCTGCCCGCCGTCACCTCCTGCCTGCTGGCCGCGGGCAAGCCGGTCACCGAGCCCACGGCCGACCGCGTCGAGGTGCACGTACCCGAATCCGAGGACCTGCTGCCCGAGGAGATGCGCAGCCGGCGGCCGACCGTCTTCACCGCGATCCGCGAGGTCATCGCCGCCTTCCGCGGCGACGACCCGCACCTGGGTCTCTACGGCGCCTTCGGCTACGACCTGGCCTTCCAGTTCGAGCCCATCCGGCAGGAGCTGCTGCGCCCCGACGATCAGCGCGATCTCGTGCTCCACCTGCCCGACCGGCTGGTGATCATCGACCGGCAGCGCGAGACGTGCGTCGAATACCGCTACGAGTTCACCGTGGACGGGACCACCACCCGCGGCCTGGAGCGCACCGGCGCGAGCACGCCACTCGCCGTGCCCGGCGAACTGCCCGCGAACCCCGAGAAGGGCGAATACGCCAAGGTCGTCGCCGCCGCCAAGGAGAAGTTCAAGCGCGGCGACCTGTTCGAGGTCGTGCCCGGGCAGGTCTTCCACGCCGCCTGCACCGACCCGGCCGCCTTCTACCGCGGCCTGCGCCACAGCAACCCGGCCCCGTACGAGTTCATCATCAGCCTCGGCGAGGGCGAGCACCTCGTCGGCGCCTCGCCCGAGATGTACGTCCGGGTGACCGGCGACCGTGTCGAGACCTGCCCCATCTCCGGCACGATCGCCCGCGGCAGCAACCCGGTCGAGGACGCCGAGGCCATCCGCACGCTCCTGTCCAGCATCAAGGAGGAGTCGGAGCTGACCATGTGCACCGACGTCGACCGCAACGACAAGTCGCGGATCTGCGTCCCGGGCACGGTCAAGGTCATCGGCCGACGCCAGATCGAGCTCTACTCCCGCCTCATTCACACCGTCGACCACATCGAGGGCCGGCTGCGCCCCGAGTTCGACGCGCTCGACGCCTTCCTCACCCACATGTGGGCCGTCACCGTCACCGGCGCGCCCAAGACCTGGGCCATGCAGTTCATCGAGGACCACGAGGCCACCACCCGCAGGTGGTACGGCGGCGCCATCGGCTTCATCGGCTTCGACGGCTCCATGAACACCGGCCTGACCCTGCGTACCGCCCAGATCAAGAACGGCGTGGCGACCGTCAGGGCCGGGGCCACGCTGCTGTTCGACTCCGACCCCGAGTCCGAGGAACGCGAGACGGAGCTCAAGGCCAGCGCCCTGCTCGGCGCCCTGGCCACGGTCAACCAGCCCGACGCCATCCCGGTCGCCGAGCCCAGGCCGCAGCCAGGCTTGGGCATGAAGGTGCTGCTCGTCGACCACGAGGACTCCTTCGTCAACACGCTCGCCGACTACTTCCGCCAGGAGGGCGCGGACGTCGTGACGTTGCGCCACGGCTTCCCGATCCACATGATCGACGAGATCGGCCCCGACATGGTGGTGCTGTCGCCCGGACCGGGCTGGCCGACCGACTTCGGCATGGCGGCGCTGCTCGACCAGGTCTATGCCCGCGACCTGCCGGTCTTCGGCGTCTGCCTGGGCCTGCAGGCCATGGTCGAGCAGGCAGGCGGCACGCTGGAGCTGCTCGGCTACCCCGAGCACGGCAAGCGCGGCCAGGTCACGCGGCTCGGCGACAGCGCGCTGCTGGACGGGCTGCCCGAGCAGTTCACCGCGGCCCGCTACCACTCGCTGCACGCCAAGCAGCCCGGGGTCGTCGGCTTCACGTCGATCGCGCTCACGCCCGACGGCAACGTCATGGCCATCGAGGACGTCGAGCGGCGGCGCTTCGCCGTGCAGTTCCACCCCGAGTCGATCCTGACCCAGGAGGGCGGCGCGGGCGCGAAGATCATCGCGAACGTGCTACGCCTCTGCCGCCGCTAGGGCGGCGCAGGCCTGCGCCGCCCGGCAGCGAGGCGGCCGCGCTTTCGCGAAACGCGCCCGGGCTGCGGACCTGGTAAAACCTCGGCGGGGGCATGCGGGACTCCCATAGAGTCTCCGCATGCACCCCGTAGATCTACCCGATACGGTGCGTGACGCGCTGCTGGCCCCGCTCGTCGACCACCACTGTCACGGGGTACGCCGAGACGACCTGACCAGAGCCCAGTTCGAGCTGCTCATCCACGAGGGCGGCAGCCCGGCCCCGCCGGGCACCACCCATTTCGACACTCCCTTCGGCCTGGCGATACGGCGGTGGTGCGCGCCCCTGCTCGACCTGGAGCCGCACGCCCCGCCCGCCGTCTACCTCGCCCGCCGGGCCGAGCTGGGCGCCGCCGAGGTCAACAGCAGGCTGCTGGCCGCGGCCGGGGTGGTGGCGTTCCTCGTGGACACCGGGTCAGAGGACGCGGACCTGCTGTCCGCGGCCGAGATCGGGCGGTACGGCGGCGCGGCGGCCGACGAACTGGTCAGGATCGAGCAGATCGAGCGCGACGTGGCCGAGACCGCCGAGATCGCCGTCGACTACCTCGACGACCTCGGCGAGGAGCTGGCCGCCAGGGCTGCCAGGGCGGTCGGGCTCAAGACCGTCATGGCCGGGCTCTGCGGGCTGGACTTCGATCCGGCCAGGCCGAGCAGGGGCGCGGTGATCGCGGCGGCCAACCGGCGGCTGTCCGACCCGAAGGAGCCGCTCACCGACCCGGTCCTGCTGCGCCACCTGCTGTGGTGCGCGATCGAGGTCGCCAGGGAACGCGGCCTGCCCGTGCAGTTCCATACGGGTCTCGGCGGCGTGGCCGGGCCCGGCGGCGGGGCGGGGCGATGGGGCGGCGGGGCGGGGGCGGACCTGCACCGCACGGACCCTGCCCGGCTGAGCACGTTCATCGCCGCGCTCCAGCCCGCCGGCGTGCCGGTGATCCTGCTGCACTGCTACCCGTTCCACCGCCAGGCCGCCTACCTGGCCGGCCGCTACCCGCACGTCTACGTGGACGTCGGCCTGGCCCTGCCGCTCACCGCCGCCGCGTCCGCCAGGGTCATGGAGGAGTTGCTGGAGCTGGCGCCGTTCCACAAGCAGCTGTTCAGCTCCGGGTGCCGCGGCGCGGCCGAGAGCTGCCTGCTGGGGGCCCTCTACTACCGGCAGGCGCTGGGGGCGGCGCTCGCGGCGAGGGTCGGCGCGCGGGAGTGGAGCGCCGCGGACGCGGCCAGGATCGCCCACATGATCGGCTCGGGGAACGCCCGCCGCATCTACCGCTTGTGAGGCACATCCTCCTCACGGAGGAGGTGTGATCCACTCTGCCGGGTCAGTGCGGGCGGCCGTCGAGGCAGGCGCCGAGTTTGGTGCCGACGACCTGCATGGCGTCGGCCAGGGCGGCCGTCTGCTCCGGCGTCAGGTGGTCGAAGAGGACCTCACGAAGAGCCTGTGCATGGTGAGGGGCGATCTCCGCGATGACCGCGCGCCCCGCATCGGTGATCTCCGCCACGCTGGCCCGCCCGTCGCTCGCGTCCGGCCGCAGCCGTACGTACCCGCGCTCGACGAGCTTGCTGACCCGATGGCTGAGCCGGCTGATCGACACGTTGCCCACGGTCGCCAGGTCGCTCAGCCGGAGCGGTTGCCTGCTCAGGGCGTTGAGCAGCCCGTATTCGATGTGGACCAGGCCGTGAGCCCGGAAGGTGCGCTCCACCTGCGGGATGCCGACGAGCATGACCGCGAGCAGACCCTGCCACGCCCGCTGCTCGTCCTCGCCGAGCCCTTCGACCAACGAACCCCCACGGTCAGATGCGTCCCGCCACCACGATGACGGCCATCGCCAGCAAGACCAGATTAACCGTGAAAGGCTCCTTCCGCCTCCGGTGCACCAGGGCGGCACCGATCATGATGAGCCCGAGCCCGGCGGCCGCGAGCGGGGTGAGGACAGGGGCGATCCCGGTGGCCCAGGGCAGCACCACGCCGATCCCGCCGAGCACCTCCAGCGCCCCGACGCCCTTGAGCTGCGCGCCGGTGAAGTCCTCCCGGTACGCCTGCTGCTGCCGCATCCGCTCGCTGAGCGGTACGAACTTGCCGATCCCCGACAGGACGAAGGCGACGCCGAGCAGGATCTGCACGATCCAGAGGAAAGCGTCCATAAGCTTGACCCTTCAAGTTTTTCACTGGAGCCCCGACTGTAGACCTAAAAACTTGAAGCGACAAGCATTGTCTGGCCGCACCGCCCCTGACCTGCCCGGGCGCTCGCCGTACCGCAGAGAATGGGGCCAGTGAATGGGGAGGGACGCCGACTCGCGCCGAGGCGCGCGAGCTGGTTTGCTTGGGGCTGTCACAACGCGGTCGATCCGAGCGGGGGCTCCCAATGGGCATTGTCGAACCCGAGATCAAGTTTCGTAGCGACATGGACGTGGAGCTGATCAAGTCCGCCGCATCGGACGCCGATGTGCTGTGGGCCGCACGTGTCTCCACGAAGGGGGAGAGCTCCTTGGCCGAGCTCGAAGCCGATCCCCAGCGCTCCAAGGGCCTCATCAACTTCCTGATGCGCGACAGGCACGGCACGCCGTTCGAGCATTCGTCCATGACGTTCTACATCAACGCGCCGATCTTCGTGTTCCGCGAGTTCATGCGGCACCGCACCTTCTCCTACAACGAGGAGTCCGGCAGGTATCGTCAGCTGGTCCCGGTTTTCTATGTGCCCGGCCCTGACCGCAAGCTGGTGCAGGAAGGCAAGCCCGGCAAATATGTGTTCAAGGACGGCAGTCCCGAGCAGCACGAGATCGTGACCGAGGCGACTCAGGAGAGCTACCGGCAGTCCTACCGTGCCTATCTGGACATGCTGGAAGCCGGGGTCGCCCGTGAAGTGGCCAGGACGGTGCTCCCAGTCGGTCTTTACTCCTCGATGTATGCGACCTGCAACGCCCGCGCCTTGATGAACTTCCTGTCCCTTCGTGTCAAGCGAGAGGACTCGACGTTCCCGTCCTTCCCGCAGCGGGAGATCGAGATGGTCGCGGAGAAGATGGAGAACCTGTGGGCGGCACTCATGCCCCTGACCCATGAGGCGTTCGAGGCCAACGGGCGCGTCTGCCCGTGAACGACATCGCCTCGCGTGCCCCGCTCACGAGTCCGGGCGGAAACGGCGAGGCGGGGTGTGGATGTCGAAGCGCAGGCGCGGCTGTCCCAGGATCGAGTGCGGTGGCGTACCGGGCGTGATCAGGCCAAGGCGTTCGAACACGGGGAAGCTCACGGAGATCGCGGTGAGATGGCGAGGGCGCATGACCGGGTGCCAGATGCTGTAGACCCCCAGGTTGCCACCCCGGCGCCGATACCAGCCCAGGGTGGGATGCGTGAGCCGTTCCAGCCAGTCCGGCTCGCCCGTGAAGCCGTCCAGGAGGCTGAGCGGCTGGGGGAGCTCGGCGGCGTCACAGTAGGCGTCCCCGGCGTCGAGCAGCCAGCGCGCCGGGGAGCCGTCCCAGTCCGCCTCGATGCGGATGCGGTCGCGGCGCCACGGCATGCCCCACAGGTGCTGCGGGATCGCGACGACGGGGTGGTCGAGGCTGGTGCCGAAGAACCACACGCCCGTCTTGCCGTACGCCGTGACGTAGGCCCGGTAGTTGATCTGACCGCAATCGATACTCACCTGCGGCAGGAAACGGAAGTGGAAGTTGCGGTCCTTGAAGGCCACCGCGGAGATCAGGGTGCCCGGCCCGTCGTCGAAGTCCATCTTCATCGGTGCGAAGCCCTCGGGCAGGTGCCGGGCCACAGCATCGGCATCCACCCGGTAACTGATGATGGCGAAGTCGTCGAGGTCGGTCTGCGCGTGGTGCCAGCGCGGGTCTGGCCGGGGTGTGCCGACGAAGCTCATGACGTCAACACTAGGATCGCCGCCCGGGAGAGCGACGTGGAATCTGCGACGTGCGGCCGGCACGTGTACAGGCGGGTCGGTCGCCGCGGTGCGGGGCGGCGACCACCGGATCGAGGAGGCGCGGGCTCAGGCCAGTGCGGGCAGGACGTAGACCTCGGCGCCCGGCGGCAGGGCGCAATCCAGGCCGCCGAGGCCCCGGGAGTTCTCTCCGCACACGATCATGCTGATGTGCCTTCTGATGCGGCCGTAGTCGTCGCGCAGCCGCTCCTCCAGCAGCGGATGCGTACGCCGGAGCATGTCGAGGGCGGAGCCCAGCGTGGGCGGGGAGTCGCGGTCGGCGCCCACGGCGAAGACCTTGACCTCCGTGCGCCCGCTCACCCACCGGCGCAGCACGCTGGGCAGCACGAACACCACCATCGTCACGGGTTTCGTCACCATCGGCTACAGCACCGCCGCGCGCACGGTGAGCACGTCGGGCAGGTGCCGGCCGACCAGTGTCCACGTCTCGCCGTCGTCGCGGGATCCGTAGACCTCGCCGTCGCGCGTGCCGAAGAACAGCCCCGCCTCCGACATGGTCATCGCGTCGCGCAGGACGGTCGCGTGCACGGGCTCCTCCGGCAGGCCCCGCTCGAGGGGCTGCCACGTGGCGCCGGCGTCGTCGCTGCGGTAGACGCGGTAGCGGTGGTCGACGGGTGTGCGGTCCATGTCGGCGTGCAGCGGCAGCACGTAGACCGTGTCCGGCCGGGACGGGTGCACGACGATCGGGAAGCCGAAGTCCGACGGGAGCGGGGAGCCGATGTCGTGCCAGGTCCCGCCGAAGTCGTCGCTGCGGTAGACGCCGAAGTGGTGCTGCAGGAAGAGCCGGTCGGGCCGGGACGGGTGCATGGCGACCTTGTGCACGCACTGCCCGAACTCCGGATACTGCTGCCCCTCGGGCATGAACGGGGCGCGGATTCCCTGGTTGGCCGCCTCCCAGGACAGGCCGCCGTCGGTCGAGCGGTAGAAGCCGCCTGTGGAGATCGCCACGCCGATGATCTTGGGCTCGGACGGGTGCGGGATGACCGTGTGCAGGCACAGGCCGCCGCCGCCCGGCTGCCATTGCGGGCGGTGGGGATGCTCCCAGAGGCCTTCGACGAGCTCGTAGGTGACCCCGCGGTCCTCCGAGCGGAACAGCGCGCCTGGCTCGACGCCCGCCCACACCACGGCGGGCTCGGAGGGTGAGGGCGTCAGCTGCCACACTCTGGTCAGGGTCGCCTCGGTCTTCTCGGGGAAGGCGATGGGCGGCTTGTCCGCCTCGCCCCAGGTCTGGCCGAGGTCGTCCGAGTACATGACAGACGGGCCGAAGTGCCCGTATTCGATGCCGGCCAGGAGCCGGGGTGTGGTGCCGCGGGTGTCGATCGCCACCGAGGGCACCGCGACCGTGGAGAACTGGATCGGCTCGATCTCGAACGGACCGCCGTCCGCGGAACGGGCGAGGAACAGGCCCTTGCGGGTGCCGATGGCGAGCAGTGTGTCACTCATGCGTTGCTCCCTTCGCTTGCGGCCATCGTGCCACGCGGCACCGACAAGTTCCCAGGACTGGGAGATTCCCGCCAGCCTGACCCCGCAGTCTCCCGGTTGGGGGCCCGCATTACCTGGCGGGTAATCGTGACGCTTCCCTCCAACCGATAGGTTTCCGGGCATGGGAGCGGTAGCCGTACGAGAAGAGTCCTTTGGTGATCTGTTGCGCTCATGGCGCCAGCGGCGCCGTGTGAGCCAGCTCGACCTGGCCATCGAGGCCGACGTCTCGGCCCGCCACATCAGCTTTCTGGAGACCGGGCGCGCCCGGCCGAGCCGCGAGATGGTGATGAAGCTGGCCGAGGAGCTGGAGGTGCCGCTGCGGCATCGCAACAGGCTGCTGATGGCGGCGGGGTTCGCGCCGGTCTATCCGGAACGCGAAGTACGCGCCCCGGAGATGGAGGTCGTCCGGCAGGCGCTGGACAAGATCCTGGCGGGGCACGAGCCGTACCCGGCGCTCGTGGTGGACGCGGCGTGGAACCTGGTGGCGGCCAACTCGGCGGCCGCGATGTTCATGGAGGGCGTGCCGGCCGAGCTGCTGAAGGAGCCGGTCAATGTGATGCGGCTGTCGCTGCACCCGGACGCCATGGGCGGCAGGCTGCTCAATCTGGCCGAGGTGCGCGCGCACCTGCTGCACCAATTGCGCAGGCAGGCCGAGATGTCCGGGAACGGGCGGCTGGCCGAGTTGCACGACGAGCTGGCGTCGTACACCTATCCCGGGGTGGATCTCAACGTGGCGCATGTGCCGGGGCCGGCGGACATCCTGGTGCCGCTGCGGATCGCGGCCGGGGAGCGGGTGTTGTCGATGTTCACGACGATCGCGACGTTCGGGACGCCGGTGGACGTGACGGTGTCGGAGCTGGCCATCGAGACGTTCTGGCCCAATGACGAGGAGACCGCGGCCGCGTTCCGGTAGACAGCGGACGGTGGCAGGGTTCAGGGGGCGGTGCCAGGGGGTCAGCGGGCGGTGGCCGGTGTGCCGGGCGGCGGGGTGTCGCCGGCCGCGACGGGGCCCTCGATGGAGAGCGGGGCGGGGCCGCCTCCCGTGATGGGCAGGCCGCCGGAGACGGTGTAGGTGCGTACGTTGTACGCGCCGCCCGCGGGCGCGGCGGCGACCGCGAAGGCGGGGAAGGCGTTGCCGCCCGGGACGATCGAGGTGGAGATGTAGTCGCCGGCCATGCGGCCCTGCGCGGTGTTGGCCAGCCAGTCCGGCTTCATCGGCCCCTGCAGCTCCGCGGGCGCGGACCAGGTGCGGCCGCCGTTGGCCGAGGAGGTGTAGGCGACGGTGAGCCGGCAGGTCGCGGCGGCGCAGGCGGCGTCGGGGTAGCGGTAGTAGGCGAGCGCGAGCCTGGCCGAGCCGCCCGAGGTGGAGCGGTCGACGCCGAGGCCCGGGATGACGTGGTCGCCGCCGTCGGCGGTGACGCGGGTGACGTGGTCCCATTCGGCGCCGTCGGCCGACGTGGCCAGCACGATGTCGTTGCCGGCGCAGAAAAGCTGGAAGCGGCAGTCCGGCCAGACGACGTACACGGTGCCGGCCGCGTCCGTTTCGGCCGACGGCAGCGGTAAGGCGCGTAACCCGCCTGCGACCGGGTGCCGCTGCACTGTGGAGACCGGCACGCTGTCGCTCCAGGTGGCGCCGCCGTCGCGGGAGCGGAAGGCGTGAATCCGGTCGTCGCCGCCCAGGTAGGGCACCACCACGGCGCCGTCAGGACGCACCACCGGCTGCGCGCCCAGCCCGGTCGCCGAGGTCGCGGTCACGGCCCAAGTCAGGCCGCTGTCGGACGAGCGGGCCATGCTGATCGTGTTGCCCGCGGCGTGGTCGTCGAACGCGACGTGGCAGCGGCCGTAGTACGGGCTGGCGGGGGTGTTGTCGCAGGCGATCCAGCTCTTGTCGAGGTCGCCGCCGTTCGCGACGACGACCGGCTTCTCCCAGGTACGCCCGCCGTCGGTGGAGCGGCTGACGACCACCGCCGCACCCGTGATCCCGTCCGTGTCGGTGATTCCCAGCGAGGCGACGAGCCAGACGTCGTGCCTGGCGTCATAGGCCACGGAAGGATTGCTGACCCGCTGGTACGGCCCCTCGCCGAACGCGGTGATCCCCGGCAGCACGCCATTGGCCCACGTGCCGCCGTTGTCGCCCGACGTCGCGAACGCGATTCCGGACGCCCCGCCGTCGAAGAACCTGCCCGCCTGCTGCGCGGCCACGATGGTCGTGCCCCACTGGTAGGTGTCGGGCCCGGCCTGCGTGCCGTGCTGGCTGGTGGCGTTGGCGTACGCGTCGGCCCCGATCTCGGTCAGCGGGACCCCCTCCGCGGCCGCCGCCGGGGCGGAGGCGAGGAGCAGCGTGCCGGCGATGAAAAGCGCACCGATTCCCCGGCGACCCGCGGGCGATGGCACAGTCGACCTCCACGGTTGGACGGCGCGTGTGTCAACTTCCACATGGCACCGTCCAACCCCGGCTGTCAACCTCCTGATCAGAAGACGGGCCTGCGAGCCGTGAAGATCTCCTGCTCGTTGGCCGGGTCGGCCTGCGGCATCGGCACCGTGCACGTCTTGGGCGGCGCGCCCGGCTCTCCTGTGCCTGGGCACAGGAACAGCGCGGGTTCGCGGGTGTCCACCCAGACCGGGTAGGCGCTGGTCGCGGTGGCCGCCACCTGGATGTAGTCACCGAAGAACAACCCGCCGAACTGGGTGGGCGGCGGCATGCTCGACGAGGTCACGCGCTGGGTCGCGTAGCCGGAGCCGGTGCGCGTGGACAGCGAGATGTCGGAGAAGCCGGTGACGGCGGCGTCGCCGTACTGGCGGTCGTAGTACGTGACCACGTACTTGCCGGTCGGGCTGTAGTCGGAGCCGTGGAAGAACTGGTCGGTGGTGCGCTGCCCGGGCCGGTCGGTGGCGGTGGGCAGGGTGCGCACGTCGGCCGAGGTACCGGCGAAGGCGGCGCCGCCGTTCGTGGATTCGGAGATCACGATGTCGTTGTTGCAGGCGGCCTTGACCCCGGTGTAGAGCGGGTTGCCCAGCGGCCCGGTGAAGCCGGCCGGCGTGCAGCCGCCTGACTCGCGCGAGTTGCGGCTGATGAACGATCCGTACGACACCGTCACCTGTGCCGGGTTCTTCGGGTTGACGTTGACGTAGGGATAGTTGGCGGCCCGGAAGATCGAGTTGAACGTGGCACCCTTCTCCGGCACACACGAGCGGCCGGGGTCCTGGCCGTTCTGGTACGTGGCGCAGTCGGGCAGGTCGAAGAAGTCGCCGACCTTCACCGGGGCGGAGAAGGTGGCGCCGCCGTCGGTGGACTTGGCCAGCAACACCTGCAGGTGGTTGTCGCCCGGGCCGGTCGGGGTGGTGTTGTAGTTGGCCCACACCACGTAGAGCGCGCCGTCGGGGCCGACCGTGGGATGCGAGAACTGGTTGACGTTGCACCTGCCCTGCGGCGTGGGGATGCCGAAGGTGCTGGAGCAGAGCGCGGAGTCGCCGCTGACCAGGACGGGGTCGCTGAACGACTCGCCGTAGTCCGCTGAGTGGGCGCCGAAGATGTACGCCGTCCCGTCGGCGTCGAACGTCGTCCACGTGACGTACACGCGGTCCCTGAACGGGCTGGAGACGTAGTGGTCGACGGCCATGAGCTGTTTGTCCAGCAGGACGTTCCCGGCTCCGGCGGTGTCGGCGTGCTCGGCGACGGGCCGTCCGGCGAAGTTGAAGGAGGCGCCGGCCGTGCCCGTGGAGCGGAAGACGTACATGGCGCTGGACTGGTCGGGGTTGGGGCTCACGGTGTCGCCCCGGTTGAAGGCCAGGCACGACAGGTAGACGTTGCCGCGGCTGTCCCAGTCCATCGACGGGTCGCCGCCGCCCTGCCAGTACTGGCGGGGCACGCCGCCGAACGCCGTGCCCCTGGTGAAGCCGTTCGGCACGGTGGAGTCGGCCCAGCTCGCGCCGGCGTCGCCCGAGTACGACACGCCGCAGGTGCCGTCACCGCGCCGGTAGTCGTTGTAGCCGGCCACGATCTGCTTGGGGTTGTTCGGGTTGGCCGCGACCCACGTCTCGTTCTGGGCCTGCGAGCGTCCGTGCAGGTCGGCGTCGGTGATGTTGGCGCAGTTGACGTTGACCTTGACGTTGTCGCCCCGACGGTCGCCGCAGTCCGGTGTGGCCGCGGGTCTGAAGCCGGTCAGGCCGCGCCGGGCGGCGCCGGACCGCTCGGCCAGGGCGTCCACGAGGGCGCCCGAGGCCAGCCGTTGCTGCCAGGGCTTGAGATCTTGGTAGCCGAACCCCTCGGCGGTGGCCTGAGGGCCCGATAAGGAGGTCGCGGCGAGCACGAGAGTGCCCGCGACGGCCAGGGTGAGGGCATGCCGGATGCGCATCCTGCCTCCAAGAGACGGTCGGGACCGATGTCGGGTTCTCCCCGATCGGCCGCTCCACCCTTGGGGGAAGGACCCGAGAACTGGACGGTAAGCCCATATGGCTCCAGCGCCAACCCCTCGGGGTTGACCTCATGTGGACATTTCGGTAAGGGTCAGCGTTCGCCCTGGATGATGTCCCGGTGAATGCGTGACAGCGGCACGCCGTCGATCTGCAGGCGGCGGACGGTCTCGTTGACCATGCCGGGCGGGCCGCACACGTAGACGTCGTGCTCGGCCCAGGAGTGGAAGCGCTGCGTCACCTCGGGCAGGCGGCCGCGCATCCCGTCGTACGACTGCTGGTCGGAGACCACCGGCAGCACCCGCAGCCAGGGGAACGACGACTCCATCGCGATCAGGTCGGGCAGGTCGTAGAGCTCGTCGGCGGTGCGGGCGCCGTACAGCAGGTGGATGTTGGGCCGGCGGCCGGAGGCGATGATGGACTCGATGATCGCCTTCAGCGGTGCCAGGCCGGTGCCGCCCGCCACGCACAGCACGTCGCGCATGCTCTGCTCGCGCGGCGTCATCGTGCCCATCGGCGGCCCCACCATGATCGTGTCGCCGATGCGGGTGTGCCTGATGAGCGTCGTGGACACCCAGCCGCCCGGGATCGAGCGCACGTGCAGCCTGATCGTGTTGTCCGTGCGCGGCGCGTTCGCGATGGAGAACGTCCGCCACACGCGCGGCCAGCGCGCGGTCTGCACGTTGACGTACTGGCCCGGCTGGTACGGCAGCCGCTGCGTGGGCCGCAGCGTGATGACCGCGATGTCGCGATGGCGCAGCTCGTGGTCGATCACCTCGGCCAGCCACCACGCGGGGGAGACCCCCGAATCGCCGTCGGCGGATTCGATCATCAGATTGGCCGCGGCCGTGTAGGCCGCGACCCAGGCGGCCTCGATCTCCTGGTCCCAGATGTCGGCGGCGAAGCGGCGGATGGTGGCGAGCAGGGCGTTGCCGACCGCCGTGTAGTGCTCGGCGATCACGCCGTACTTGCGATGGTCCCTGCCCAGCTGGCCCAGGAACGCGGCCAGGCTGTCCGGGCTGTCCAGGCTCCACACGATCCGGGTCAGCGCACTGAACAGGCGGTCGCGCTGGACGTCCATGGCGGGCGGGAACATGGCGCGAAGGTGCGGGTTCTCTGCGAACAAGCGGCCATAGAAGTAGGCCGTGGCCCGCTCGGCCTGCGGCTCGACGACGGAGAAACTCTCCTTCACCAGGCGCGGATTCAACGACATAAATTGCAACCCCCACTATTCGACCGGAAACATATTCCGGTCTTTCGTTCCACCTCCCTGACGGCTCCGGGTCGTGAGCGTGCGGCGGCCCCGGCACATCCGGCGCGCTCGAAAGTGAGTCTTACACCGCCCATGACGCGCCACAACCGTTTCCCCCCAATACGGTGCGAAGCAGAACTTTGCGTAGCGGGCTCGTGATTCTCCGCGCATGGCGTTAATGTCTTTTTAGATGGTCAATGTGAATAAAAGTCATATTCGCAGTTAGTCGTTCAGCTCGGCGGGGAGGCCGAAACAGCGGAACACGCCCGGGTCCAGGAATCCGGCGATCTCCGTGATGCGCCCGTCACGCAGGCTCAGGACGTTGACCGCCCCGAGCCGATAGCCGCCCTCGTGCCGCTGGTAGCAGGCGAAGGCGAGCTGCGCATTGGCCCGGATCGGCACCAGCCGCCAGCCGGTGGCGAACAGGCGCCGGCGCAGGAAGCGCTCCACGGCGTCCCTGCCGTCGAACCAGGCGGGCAGCGGCGGCATGGTGAACCTGGCGTCCCGGGTCAGCAGCTCCAGCAGGGCGGGCACGTCCGCCCGCTCCCACGCCGCGACGAAGGCGTCCACCAGCTCGCGGCGGCCCTCGTCGCCGAGCGCGGTCAGCTCCTCCTGCTGCGTCGCCGGCGGCACTCGTTCCTCGATCGCCTTCCTGGCGCGCTGCAGCGCGCTGTGGACCGAGGCGGGCGTGGTGTCCAGGATGCGGGCCGTCTCGGCGGCGGAGAACTCCAGCACCTCGCGCAGGATCAGCACCGCCCGCTGCGTGGCGGGCAGGTGCTGCAGCGCCGCCACGAACGCCAGCTCCACGCTCTCGCGCCGGGTGTAGTGGTCGGCCGGGTCGTCGGGCCACGGCTCCAGCCACACCTGGCCCGGCACGAACTCGCCCAGGTGCTCCGGATCGTCCAGCGGTCCTGCAGCGCGTCCTCGGCGTCCTGAACCGAGCCGAGCATCCGGTAGCAGTGGGCGTACAGTTCGCGCCGGTAGGCCCCGGCCAGCCGCTCGAACGCCTCGGCATCGCCGTCGCGTGCCGCGGCGATGGTCTCTGGATCGATCATGCCGCCGGAGTATGTCACCTGCGGCGGACAGGATCCCGAAACATTCCGGAAACCTCCTGGCGGGCGTACGATCCGGCCATGGCAGTCCTCCACCCCAGGCGGGTGGCCTGGGAAGGCGCTCGGATCTTCGTCTTAGCCGCCAACACGGACGCCTACTGGTGGCTCAGCGACACGGTCGGGCACTACCTCGGGCTCATGTACCAGCTGCAGCTGTGCGAGACGCGGCTGCGCCTGCAGGCGGCGGACGACGTGCTCTACGCCGAGGCCGGGGCGTGGCGGGCCCGCTTGGACGAGCTGCTCGACACCCACCCGGACACCGCCTCGATCCTCACCCAGCTGACCGCCGAGACGTCCTCCCGTCTCGGGATGAAAAGGCACGAGTCCGGTGGCGGGGGAGGCAAGTGGTAGGAGGGGATCTTTGGGAGAGGTGACATATCGGAAAGGCTGTGCGCCATGATTGGGACAAGTGGCCGTCACCGCAGACGGGCTGGCGGCACGAACTCCACCCTGCTCCGGGAGATCGCATGGCCCGACCGCTGATCGGAATCACCGCCTACTTCGAAGCCGCCCGCTGGGGCGACTGGGTGCGGGAGGCCGTACTGGCCCCGCCCTCCTACGCCAAGGCGGTCGTGCGGGCAGGGGGCGCGCCCGTGGTGCTGCCGCCGCTCGGCCCGCACGCCATCGAGGACTACGTACGCGGGCTCAACGGGGTGGTGCTGGCCGGCGGTGTCGAGGTGGCGGCCGCCGCCTACAACGACGAGCAGGACGAGCGCGTCCCGGAGCCGCAGGTGCACCGCGACCGCTTCGAGCTGGCCCTGGCCAGGGCGGCCGTGCGCGCCGACGTCCCGATCCTGGCCATCGCCAGGGGCATGCACGTGCTCAACGTCGCGCAGGGTGGCACGCTGATTCCGTGGCTGCCCGAGATGCTCGACCACGACCGGCACGGCGAGCAGGGCGCCACGCACACGATCCAGGTCAGCGTCTCCAGCAAGCTCGGCAAGGCCGTCGGCGACCACGTCGAGGTCGTCGCGCCGCACCACCAGTCCGTTCGGCGGCTCGGCAGCGGCCTGCTGGCCGTGGCCTGGGCGGAGGACCAGATCGTCGAGGGCATCGAGCTGCAGGGCCACCGGTTCGGCGTGGGCGTGCAGTGGCACCCGGAGCGGGGCGCGGACAACCGGCTCTTCGATGCGTTCATCGAGGCGGCCCGCTAGGCTGCGATCATGCCGCTGCACCCCCAGGCGCGGGACTACCTCGCCTCCATCGGGCCGGACGAGGACACCGACTTCGACTCGATCACGCCGGCCGAGATCCAACAGACGCGTGCGCAGCCCGACAGCGTCGCGCTCCACCGCGGCCCGCTCACCAAGCTGCCCTTCGTCCGCGACGAGGTGGCCGAAGGCGTGCCCATCCGGATCTACCGCGCCGACCCGGGCGACGGGCCGCTGCCGGTGGTGGTCTACTTCCACGGCGGAGGCTGGGTCTTCGGCAGCGTCAAGCGGTCCGACGCGTTCGGGCGCTACCTGGCCGTCCACAGCGGGGCGGTGGTGGTGTCGGCCGACTACCGGCTCGCGCCGGAGCATCCGTTCCCCGCCGCCGCCGACGACGCGTTCACTGTGGTGCGCGATATCTTCGCCCGCCCCGCCTTCTACCAGAGCAATGGCAGCGTGGCGGTCGTCGGCGAGAGCTCGGGTGGCAACCTGGCGGCCGTCGCGGCCTGGCAGGCCCGTGACGCCGGGCTGCGGCTGGCGCACCAAGCCCTCGTCTGCCCGGTGCTGGACGCCGCCATGGACACGCCCAGCTACGCCGAATACGCGAAGGGATACGTCCTGCCGGCCGCAGAAATGGCGTGGTTCGCGCGGCAATACGCGGACGGGGTGGATTCCGCCGACCCGCGGCTGTCCCCGCTGCGGCTGCCCGACCTCTCGGGCTTGCCGCCCGCGACCGTGGTGACGGCCGAATACGACGTGCTGCGCGACGAGGGCGAGGCCTACGCCCAGCGGCTGGCCCAGGCCGGCGTGCCGGCCGAGAGCCGCAGATACGACGGTGCGCTGCACGGTTTCTTCGGCCTGCCCGGCCTGTTCGACCAGGCGGCCGAGGCCCGTGACTACGTGGCGCGACGGCTCAGGGAATCGTGGTGACCTACGAGGCGTACACCAAGCTCAAGATCGACATCCCGGCCGGCGGCGTGCTGCGGATCACGATCAGCGAGCCGGGCAGGCTCAACGCCGTCGACATGACCGCGCACCGCGAGCTGGCCGAGATCTGGCGCGATGCCGGCCGCGACGAGAGCGTGCGGGCGATCGTGGTCAGGGGAGAGGGCCAGGCGTTCTCCGCCGGCGGCGACCTGTCCATGATCGAGGAGATGACCCGCGACCACGCCACCAAACTGCGCGTGTTCGCCGAGGCCCGCGACATCGTCTACAACGTGCTCAACTGCGCCAAGCCGGTCGTCTCCGCCATCCAGGGTCCCGCCGTGGGCGCCGGGCTCGCGGTTGCGCTGCTGGCCGACATCTCGGTCGCCGGCCGCACCGCGCGCATCATCGACGGGCACACCAGGCTCGGCGTCGCGGCCGGCGACCACGCCGCGATCGTCTGGCCGCTGCTGTGCGGCCTGGCCAAGGCCAAATATCACCTGCTGCTGTGCGAGCCGGTCACGGGGGAGGAAGCCGAGCGGATGGGCCTGGTGAGCCTGTGCGTGGACGACGACCAGGTGCACGACAAGGCCATGGAGATCGCCGTCCGGCTCGCCGCCGGCGCCCAGGAGGCGATCAGGCTGACCAAATACTCGCTCAACAACTGGCTCCGGCTGGCCGGGCCCACGTTCGACGCCTCGCTGGCCATGGAGTTCCTCGGCTTCAGCGGCCCGGACGTGGCCGAGGGCGTGCGCGCGCTGCGGGAGAAGCGGCCCCCGTCGTTCGGCTGAGGCGGGCGTGTGCTGCGGGAGAAGGGGCCCCCGCTGTGCGGCTGAGCGCGGGCGTGTGCTTCCCCCGGCCTCGGGTAGGCGCAGGCTTATGAAGGACAACGATGTGGTCGACCTGCTGCTACGCCAGCACGAGGAGATCAAGGGCCTGTTCGACGAGGTCGAGAACGCCGCCCCGCAGGACAAAGCCGAGGCCTTCCAGAGTCTGGTGCGGCTGCTGGCCGTCCATGAGACAGCGGAGGAGGAGATCGTCCACCCATACGCGCGCCGCAAGATCGACCACGGCGGCGAGGTGGTGGATGAACGGCTGGCCGAAGAGAACGCCGCCAAGGACATGCTCACGCAGATGGAGAAGGACGGCGTCGACCATCCTAAGTTCGCCACCAACCTCGCCACGTTGCGCAAGGCCGTCGTCGAGCACGCCGAACACGAGGAACGCGAGGAGTTCCCCAGGTTCAGGCAGGCTACCGGCGACAAGGAGCGTCAGGCGATGGCCGTCGGGGTGAAGGCAGCGGAGGCCATGGCGCCCACGCACCCGCATCCCGGGGTCGAGACGGCGACCAAGAACCTGCTCGTCGGCCCGCCCGTCGCGATCATGGATCGGGCCCGGGACGTGATCCGCAAGGCGATGGGCAAGAAAGGCTGAACCGCGAGCAGGGCCGAGCACCCGGGGCTGTGAGGTAGTTGAGCAGGAGCTCCTCCGCCACGGGTGCCACCTTTTCCCCTCACGTCCCGTCAGGTCCTAGTCAGATTCTGGGCCGGCGCGCGTGGAACACGAACGCCGGGGGAGTGTTGCGCCACACCGTGCTGCTCCGCACGACCTCCTCGAAACGCTCGGCCAGCAGATCGCGGAATCGGCGCGCTGAATTCAGCGGGATGGCGTGAATGTAGGAGAACGTTGTGAACGCCGCTCCCTGGCACATCGCGCTCGTCACCGCGCCCAGCAGTTCGCGCTGCACTCCTTCAGGGAAGGCCGCCCACGGCAGGCCGCTCACCACCACGTCCGCCTGCCGCAACCCCCGTTGCCGCAGGAGCTCGCCCAGGTGCGCCGCGTCCGCGTGCGCCACGTCCACGGTGGGGAAACGCTCCGCGAGGAGCCGCGCCAACGGCCCGTTGACCTCCACGGCCAGGTGGTGGCCCCGCCCGGCGAGCCGCTGCTGGATCTCCGTGGTGAATGACCCCGTGCCCGGGCCCAGCTCCACCACGGTCGGCTCGCCACGCTCGGGGATCGGCGTGCACACCGCGGCGGCCAGCCGCCGGGAACTCGGCGCCAGCGCGCCGATCATGGCAGGAGAGCGGAGGAACTGACCGAGAAAGAGAGCAGTGCCGTTAGACATAGGACAAAACTAGGGCCAAGATCTGACTAAGTGCTCCCCCTTGAGGACGGTCCATGCGGCCAGAAGGAGGAGGCGGGATCCTCCGCCGGGGGGATTGGCCGTTCGTCGCGGCCGGATACCGTGAGCGCATGCGTTGGCGCGGTGTGCCGCTGGATGTCCTGCTGGCCGTTTCGGGTGTGGCTCTGGACCTGTTGACCACGGCCCATGCGGGCGACACGAAATATCTGCCCGCCGAGATGAACATCCCGATGGCGCTCCTGGCGGGCCTGCCCATGGGGCTGGTCCGGCGCTGGCCGGTACCGGTCACCCTCTACCTGGCCGTCCTGCTCGTCGTCACCGACCAGCTGGAATCGTTCACCTCGAACACGGCGCAGATCCTCGTCTGCGTCGCGCTCGGCGTGGCCGGGTTCCAGTCCGGCTGGCGGGCCACCGCCGTGGCCGTGGCCGCCACGATCGGCGCGACCGCGGTCAACATCGCCGACCCCGGCATCGCGCTCACGGCCAACGCGTGGATGTACTCGGTCCTACTGCCGGTCTTCCCCGCCGTGCTCGGCGCGTACCTGCGCAGCTCGGCCGGGCGGCTGGAGGAGCGCGACGTCACCCCGGACGCGCTCCTGGCGGCCGGCGGGGTGGCGATCACAGTGCTCAGCACCTGGACCTCCTGGCATTCGGGCACGCAGCCCGTCTGGGTCGTCGGGCTGCTGGCCGTGGTGGGCGGACTGTCGCTGGGCATCGCCAGGCGCTTTCCCGGGCTGGTCTTCCTGTTGCAGGGCGTGCTGTTGCTGTCCGCCGACACCTACCTGAACGACGCCGTCAACACCTGCGTGATCCTCACCCTCATCGCGATCGGCGTGTTCGCCATGCGCGTGGCCTCCTGGCCGTGGACGGTGGCCGCGTACTTCGCCGGCTGCCTGCTGACCGCGATCGCCGTCGTCGCGGACGACACCGACGTCACCCCGTTCCGCGTCGGCGTGCTCATGACGCTGGTCGCCACGCCCATCGCGATCGGCCGCTACCTCGGCGTGCGGCAGTCCGCCGCGGCCGCCGAGCGGCTGCGCGCCGAGGAGGCCGCCCGGGCGGCGGTCGCGCAGGTGCGGGCCGACCAGCTGGCCGAACGCGAGCGCATCGCCCGCGACGTGCACGACATCGTCGCCCACCACGTCGGCGCCATGGTGCTGCGGGCCAGCGCCGCCCGCTACACCGCCCCCGACGGCCCCGTCGCCGACGCGCTCAACGACATCCGCGAGACCGGCCATCAAGTGCTGCAAGACCTGCGGGACCTGCTCGACCTGCTGCGCGCGGGAGCCCGGCCGGAAAACGAGCCCCACCTGCTGGCCAACCCCGCCGACGTGGTGCGCGAGTCTGCCGAGCGCATGGCCGCCGCCGGGCTCGTGGTAGACCTGGATCTCGACCCGGCCACCGATCAGGCGCCGCTCATCGCCCGCACCTCCGCGGCCCGCATCGTCCAGGAAGGACTCACCAACGTGCTCAAACACGCCGGCCCCGGCACTCAGGTCCGCGTCACCGTGGTCCCCGCCGGGGAGGGGCTGTCGGTGGAGATCCGCAACGGCCGGCCGCCCACTAGCATCGAACGCCTGCCCTCCTCCGGCCGCGGGCTGGCCGGCATGCGCGAGCGCGTTCGTGCTCTCGGCGGCACCCTCACCGCCGGCCCCGACGGCGAGGGCGGCTGGCTGCTGGCCGCCAGCCTGCCCGCGAGGAGCGCCGCATGATCCGCGTGCTGGTGGCCGACGACCAGGCGCTCGTCCGCGCGGGCGTGCGCATGCTGCTGCAGGCCGCGGGCGACATGGAGGTCGTGGGCGAGGCCGAGGACGGCGCAGAGGCGGTCCGCCTGGCCGAACGCCACCTGCCCGACGTGATCCTCATGGACCTGCGCATGCCCAGGGTCGACGGCCTGAAGGCGATCAAGCGGGTCCTGGCCGCCCGCCCGGCGACCAGGATCGTGGTGCTGACCACGTTCGCCGAGGACGGCAACGTCTACGCCGCCTTGCGAGCCGGGGCGGTCGGCTTCCTGGTCAAGGACGACGAGCCGGAGCGCATGGTGGAGGCCGTGCGCCGGGCGGCGGCCGGCGAGCAGCTGCTCGCGCCGTCGGTGCTGAGCAGGGTCGTCGAACGTTTCCTGGCGGCCGAGGAGCAGGCCGCCCCGCCGCCGCCCCCCGGGCTGACCGAACGCGAGGTGGAGGTGCTGGCTCTGGTCGGCACCGGACTGTCCAACGCGGAGATCGCCGAGGAGTTGCACGTCGGCGTCACCACGGTCAAGACCCACATCGCCGCCGCGATGGAGAAGCTGGGACTGCGCAACCGCATCCAGGCCGCGGTCGTGGCCCACCGCACCGGCCTCGTGGACGCGTCCTTCCGCCCGGTACGCCGCGGCCCCGGCTGACGCCTCGCCGGCGTCGCACGCTGCAGGTCACCTGCCTCGGCCTGACCGCCGCGGTGCTGATCTGGGCATGGTCACCGGCAGCCACGCGTCCCCGCTAAGGTTTCAGGTGTGCCCCAAGATGCGCCGCGAAATGTGTACGTCAAGATCTGCGGGTTGACCGAGCCCGAGCACGTGGCCGCCGCCGTCGAGGCAGGCGCCGACGCCGTCGGGTTCCTCATGACCCGCAGTCCCCGGCAGATCGCGCCCGAGCGGGCGGCCGAGCTGGCCGCGCTGGTCCCCGGCCATGTCCTGACCGTCGGCGTGTTCCGCGGCGAGGACCCCGGCACGGTCCGGGCGGCGGCGCTGACCTCGGGCGTGCGGGCCGTCCAGCTCCACGGCAGGCATCCGCACGGCGACTTCACCGCGCTCAAGGACCTCGGAGCCGTTCTGCTCAGGGCCGTCGACGCCGAGGCCGACCTGCGGTGCGGCGCCTACGACGAGGACCTGCTCCTCGTCGACGCCCCGCACGCGGGCTCCGGCCTGCCGTGGGACTGGGCCGCGATCCGCGGCCGCCCGTCGGGCAAGTGGCTGCTGGCCGGCGGCCTCACCCCGGCGAACGTGACGGAGGCGATCGCCGCCGCCGACCCGTGGGGGGTCGACGTGTCCAGCGGCGTGGAGTCCTCGCCCGGCGTGAAGGACCCGGCCCTCATCAAGGCGTTCCTGCAGACGGTGCGTGGCGCCGGCGCAGGAAGCCGATCGGCGTGATGGACGAGCTCGCTCAGGCCGCCGCGCTGGAGCGACAGGGCGCGGCGGCCGACTTGGCCCGCGCTGTCGGCTTCATGCGCGCCTTCGCCCGCCGCAAGGCGCCGCGGGAGGTCCCGGTGCTCGACGGCTTCGCGGTGCTCGACGTGTCGGTCGACGACGACCGTCTGGGCACGGCGCTGGCGGAGACCCGCCTGCGCGGCGCCGACGTGGTGGCCTTCCGCGGCGTACGCGCCCCGGACGGCCAGATCGCCGCCAGGGCGAGCTGATCTTCCTGGTGGCCGACGGGTCCGACTGGCCGAAGGAGTTCTACGCCCGGCTCGGCTTCGAGGAGCTGGGCCGCGTCCACGTGTTCCGGCGCGCCTGACCGGTCCCCTGGCAGTCCACCGCAGGCGGGGCCGCTGCGGTGGAGTTCCACGCAGTAGGGTCTGCCTCGTGAGCGAAACTTCCGCCGAGGACCGGATCTGGACGGTTCCCAACCTGCTGAGCTTTCTGCGCCTCCTTGGCGTGCCCGTGTTCCTCTGGCTGGTTCTCGGGCCCAAGGCGGACGGGTGGGCCATCGGGGTCCTCGCGGTTGCCGGGTTCACCGACTGGCTCGACGGAAAGATCGCTCGCGCGTTCAACCAGACCAGCAAGCTCGGCCGGATCATCGACCCGGCCGCTGATAAGCTCTACGTGTTCGCCACGATCTTGGCGCTGCTCCTGCGCGACGTCATCCCGTGGTGGCTGGTCGCGGTGATCCTGGCGCGGGAACTCTTCGTCGCGAGTTGCTTCCCCGTACTCCGCAAATACGGCTACAGGGCACTTCAGGTGCATTTCCTGGGCAAGGCCGCCATGTTCAACCTCATGTATGCCTTCCCTCTCCTCTTCCTTGCATCCCACACTGGGTGGTATGCCGATATAGCCCGAATTGCCGGGTGGGCGTTCGCGCTCTGGGGAACAGGCCTCTACTGGTGGGCAGGAGTGCTGTATGTGGTACAGGTGCGCCAGCTCGTAACCTCGGCCAAAAAGGAGTGATCGGGTGAAGGCGGTCGTCATGGCAGGCGGGGAGGGCACTCGGCTGCGTCCCATGACCGCCAACCAGCCCAAGCCCTTGCTGCCCGTGGTCAACCGCCCGATCATGGAACACGTGCTGCGCCTGCTCAAGCGGCACGGCGTCACCGAGACGGTGGTCACGCTCCATTTCCTGGCGGCGCTGGTGCGCAACTATTTCGGCGACGGCGACGAGCTCGGCATGAGCCTCCAGTACGCCACCGAGGACCTGCCCCTCGGCACCGCGGGCAGCGTCAAGAACGCCGCCGACCGCCTGCGTGACGATCGTTTCCTAGTGATCTCCGGCGACGCCCTGACGGATATCGATTTAACGGAAATGGTCCGATTTCACCGGGAAAATTCGGCGTTAGTGACAATCGGTCTAAAACGCGTGCCGAACCCGCTCGAGTTCGGCATCATCATCGTCGACGAGCAAGGCCGCGTGCAGCGCTTCCTCGAGAAACCCACCTGGGGGCAGGTCTTCTCCGACACCGTCAACACCGGCGTCTACGTCATGGAGCCGGAGATCCTCGACGCTGTGGCGGCCGGCGAACCCGTCGACTGGTCATCCGACGTCTTCCCCGCCCTGCTCGAGCGCGGCGCCGCCATCTACGGGTACGTGGCCGACGGCTACTGGGAGGACGTCGGCACCCACGAGAGCTATCTCAAGGCCCAGGCCGACGCCCTGTCCGGCAAGGTCGCCCTGGACATCGGCGGCTTCGAGCTCTCACCCGGCGTCTGGGTCGCCGAGTCGGCCGCGGTCGACCCCGACGCCGTGCTCAAGGGCCCGCTGCTCATCGGCGACTACGCCAAGGTCGAGGCGGGCGCCGAACTACGCGAGTACACCGTGCTCGGCAACAACGTGGTCGTCCGCGAGGGCGCGTTCCTGCACCGCGCGATCGTCCATGACAACGTCTACCTCGGCCCCGGCGCGCACCTGCGCGGCTGCGTGATCGGCAAGAGCACCGACGTGATGGCCGGCGCCCGCATCGAGGAGAACGCCGTCGTCGGTGACGAATGCGTCATCGAGGCCGAGGCGTACGTCTCCAGCGGCGTCAAGGTCTACCCGTTCAAGACCATCGAGGCGGGCGCGGTCGTCAACACCAGCGTCATCTGGGAGTCACGCGGCCAGCGCAACCTGTTCGGCCCCAGGGGCGTCAGCGGCCTGGTCAACGTCGAGATCACCGCCGAGCTGTGCGTGCGCCTGGCCAGCGCGTACGCCACCACCCTGAACAAGGGCGAGCATGTCGTCACCTCCCGCGACTGCTCGCTGGCCGCCAGGGCGCTCAAGCGGGCCGTCAACGCCGCGCTCACCGCCAGCGCCATCAACGTGCTGGACCTGGAGGCGGCCCCGCTGCCGGTGGCGCGCTTCCACACCGGGCGCGAGTCGGCCGCCGGCGGCATCTCGCTGCGTACCACGCCCGGCGACCCGCAGAGCGTCGACATCGTCATCATGGACGGCCGCGGCGCCGACCTGCCCCCGGCCGCGCAGCGCAAGCTGGAGCGGGTCTTCTCCCGTCAGGAGTTCCGCCGCGCCTTCCCCGGCGAGATCGCCGAGCTCACCTACCCGGCCAGGGCGGTCGAGGACTACACCCGCGAGCTGCTGCGCCACGTCGGCATGGACGGCGTCAGGGACATGAAGGTCGTCGTCGACTGCGCCGGCGGCACCTCGTCGCTAGTGCTGCCCTCGCTGCTCGGCCGGCTCGGGGTGGAGGTGCTGACCGTCAACGCCCGCCTCGACGACGTCTCGCCCACCGAGACGCTCGCCGAGCGCCGCCGCGACCTACAGCGCCTGTCGGAGCTGGTCAGCTCCTCCCGTGCGGCGTTCGGCGTGCGGTTCGACCCCGTCGGCGAGCGCATCGCCCTGGTGGACGAGATGGGCCAGCTCATCAACGACGAACGCGCGCTGCTCGTCGTGCTCGACCTCGTCGCCGCCGAGCGCCGGGGCGGCCAGGTGGCGCTGCCGGTCACCACGACCAGGGTCGCCGAGCAGGTCTGCCGCTTCCACGGCGTGGAGGTGCAGTGGACCTCCACCGCGCTGGACGCCCTCACCTCGGCCGCCGCAGGACCCGACATGATCTTCGCGGCGGACGGGCGTGGCGGGTTCGTCGTGCCCGAGTTCAGCCCGGCCATCGACGGGCTGGCCGCGTTCATGCGCCTGCTGGGGCTGGTGGCCCGCACCCGCCTGTCGCTCAGCCAGATCGACGCCAGGATCCCCGAGATCAAGCTGCTCAAGCGGGCCGTGCCGACGCCCTGGGCGGCCAAGGGCGCCGTCATGCGCTCGGTGATCGAGGCGGCCGAGGCCGAGGCCGAAGGCCACGTCATCGACACCACCGACGGGGTGCGCGTGACCCACGACGACGGGAGGTGGGTGCTGATCCTGCCCGCCGCCACCGAGCCCCTCACCGACCTGTGGGCCGAGGCCTCCGACATGGACGGCGCCCAGACCCTGCTCGAACGCTGGGCGCGCATCGTGGAGCAGGCCTCCACCTGAGCGCCGCCCGTCATCTAGGGCCGGTCACCGAGCGTGATGTGAAAGAGTTCACCGCCGATGCGCGCGGACGGCGCCGCAAGATCGTAATGTTGAAACGCGCGGCGGCATGGACCACGGGGCGGAAGCGGCGGTAACTTTGTCTGCGTCCAAACCACCGTCCAGCGCCCCGAGTTGACCTTTGCCGCTGATCAGCGTATGTTGCGGCATTCGCAAACTTGAAAAAGCGAAGCGAGGCGCGCCCCGAGCACCGTCGCCGCGTCTTCGCGGTAGGAGGCCGAGCCGATCGATGCCGAGCGTCTACTGCACGCAGTGCGGGCACGCCAACCCCGAGGATGCCCGTTTCTGTTCCCGTTGTGGGTCACCGCTGACCAGACCCGAGGTCTCCGGGGACACCACGTCGACGATCTCTGTCGCGGGAATCGAGGCATACGAGGCTGAGACAGGCGACATGCTCCTGGCCGAGAGGGCGCTCGTCGAGCAGCTGCCACCAGGCGCGGCGTTGCTCACGGTGACCAGGGGCCCCAACCAGGGCAGTCGTTTCCGGCTCGACAAGGACCTCACCACGACCGGGCGCCATCCGGAGAGCGACATCTTCCTCGACGACATCACGGTCTCCCGCCGCCACGTCGAGTTCTACCGGCATCGCGGCGGCCAGTTCTCCGTCCGCGACGTCGGCAGCCTCAACGGCACCTACGTCAACAGGGAGCGGATCGAGGAGGTGCCGCTGCATTCCGGCGACGAGGTGCAGATCGGCAAGTTCCGCCTGGTCTTCCTCATGCGGGGCAACGCGGGGGCATGAGCGAGCGTAGCGAGCGACCAATGGACACAGCTCCCTGCGGACTCATGAGGCCGGAGGACTCATGAGCGAGCGTAGCGAGCGACCAATGGACACAGCTCCGTCCGGACTCATGAGGCCGGAGGACTCATGAGCGAGCGTAGCGAGCGACCAATGGACACAGCTCCGTCCGGACTCATGAGGCCGGAGGCCTCATGAGTCCGCAGGCGGCACGCTCGCATATGAGCATCGGGGAGGTGCTCGCGCTCCTGCAGGGCGAGTTCCCCGATGTCACGATCTCCAAGATCAGGTTCTTGGAGGGCGAAGGGCTGATCGAGCCCGAGCGCAGCCCCTCCGGCTACCGCAAGTTCACGCACCTGCACGTCGAGCAGCTGCGTTTCATCCTCACCGAGCAGCGCGACCACTACCTGCCGCTGCGGGTGATCAAGGACAGGATGGCCGAGAGCTTCGGCCGTCCCCGCGCGGTGCAGCAGACGCAGGAGATCAAGCTCAGCCGTGCCGAGCTGCTCGAGTCCGCGGGGATCGACGAGGAGACGCTCACCGAGCTGGAGGACTACGGCCTGCTCGCCCCCGTGGCCAGGCGCTACGACGAGGAGGCGCTGAAGGTGGCGCGCACCGTCGGCGCCCTGGCCCGCTTCGGCCTGCACGCCCGGCACCTGCGCGCGGTCAAGGCGGCGGCCGAGCGCGAGTGCGGCCTGGTCGAGCAGGCCGTGGCGCCGGTGCTGAAACGGCGCGCCCCCGGGGCCATCGGCGAGGCTGAGGAGACCGCCAGGGAGCTGTCGTCCCTCCTGCTCGATTTGCACGCATCACTGGTGCGCACGGGCGTACGGTCGGTCCTGGGGCGTTGAGAGCTAGGCGAGCAGGGAGCCGACGGCACATTCCAGGCTCGCCGGGTGTTACGTTGAATTGAAGTACCCAGTCGAGCGAAGAGCTGTGCCGGGTGACCGGTCAGGAATACGGAGCAGCCCGTGTTGCAGATGGAGGTCGTGGGCGTAAGAGTTGAAATGCCCACAAATCAGCCGATCGTCTTGCTCAAGGAGGCACACGGGGAGCGGTTCCTTCCTATATGGATTGGCATGACCGAGGCGACCGCCATCGCCCTGGCCCAGGCAGAGGAGCCCCCGCCGCGGCCGCTCACCCACGACCTCTTTCGCGATGTGCTGAGCGCCCTGGGCGTCGGCTTGCGGGCGGTCAACATCGTCGCCCTGCGTGACGGCATCTTCTTCGCCGACCTGGTGTTCTCCAATGGCGTGGAGGTGAGCGCGCGGCCGTCGGACTCGATCGCGCTCGCGTTGCGCACCGGAGCACGCATCTTCGCCAGCGAGGAGGTGGTCCAGGAGGCCGGCGTGGTCATCCCTGACGACCAAGAGGACGAGGTGGAGAAGTTCAGGGAGTTCCTTGACACGATCACTCCCGAAGACTTCGGCAGAGCGGGGTAGGTATTTCGGTGCATTTACGCTTCACGACGCGCCGAGCCGGATCGTTGACTGAGCATGGTCACGGTCCTACGGTGCAAGTGAAACCCGTGGCCGCCCTTCATGAACCCCCAGATCAGGCCACGGGATGAGAGAAAGCCGGAGGTCCGCGTGGCGGTCAGCAGCGGCGAGGGAAAGACGGCCGGCCAGGAAGATCCGGTGCGGCGTGAGAACGCGCGGCAGCGTGCCGGGGAGCAGGGTCTGCTCTTCGACGAGCAGCCGTCGGCGTTGCCGGGCGACATCGGATACCGCGGGCCCACGGCCTGCGCGGCGGCCGGCATCACCTACAGGCAGCTCGACTACTGGGCGCGCACGGGCCTGGTAGAGCCCACGATCAGGGCCGCGCAAGGCTCGGGCTCCCAGCGCCTCTATAGCTTCCGCGACATCCTGGTGCTCAAAGTCGTCAAGCGGCTCCTCGACACCGGGGTGTCGCTGCAGCAGATCCGTACGGCGGTGCAGCATCTGCGCGATCGCGGGGTCGCCGACCTCGCCCAGATCACGCTCATGAGCGACGGCGTCAGCGTCTACGAGTGCACCTCGGCCGATGAGGTGATCGATCTGCTCCAGGGCGGCCAGGGCGTGTTCGGCATCGCTCTCGGCCGGGTGTGGCGCGAGGTCGAGGGATCCCTCGCGGAGCTGCCGGGGGAAAGAGCGGCGGTCGAGGACACCGTCCCGGCCGACCACCCCGCTGACGAGCTCGCCCGGCGCCGCCGCGCCCGACGGATAGGGTGAAATGCCCTTGTAACACACAGGGGTTGTAATCTAGGACAGCAAGGCTGACGACCCCGTGCGGGAGAGTCCCTGGGACCCTGGGTCCCTGGGCGCCGAAGGAGCAACCCTCCCCGGAATCTCTCAGGCACCCCGTACCGCTCGGGCGAGGCAACTCTGGAAAGCAGGCGCGCCCGCCAGGCGTGCCTCACCGACGGTGCAAGCCCCTTTCGCGGGGGTGAAGCTCTCAGGTCGCGGCGACGTCGCGCTGACAGAGTGGGGAGATCCGGCACTCGCCCGCGCCCTGGCGCCGGTCTCCATAGCCTCAGGAGGCACTGTCCATGACCGACCTGTCAGCTCCGCCGTTCTCGTCCAGGCACATCGGCCCGTCGGAGGCCGAGCAGCAGCGGATGCTCGAGGCCGTCGGCTTCGAGTCCGTGTCCGACCTGGTGGCCGTGGCCGTCCCCGAGGCCATCAGGGCCAAGGACCGGCTCAAGCTGCCCGCCGCCGCGAGCGAGACCGAGGCGATCGCCGAGCTGCGTGTCCTCGCCGGCCGCAACCGGGTGCTGACCTCGATGATCGGCCTGGGCTACCACGACACGATCACGCCCGCCGTCATCCGCCGCAACCTGCTGGAGAACCCGGGCTGGTACACCGCGTACACGCCGTACCAGCCGGAGATCTCGCAGGGCCGCCTCGAGGCGCTGCTGAACTTCCAGACGGTCGTCTCCGACCTCACCGGCCTGCCGGTGGCCGGCGCCTCCCTCCTCGACGAGGCCACGGCCGCGGCCGAGGCCATGACGCTGGCCCGGCGTGCCGGCAAGTCCAAGAGCAGCGTGTTCTTGGTCGACGCCGACGCGCTGCCGCAGACCAAGCGGGTGCTGGCCACTCGCGCCGAGCCGCTCGGCATCACGCTCGTGGAGCACGCGCTCGACGGCGAGCTGCCCGAGTGCTTCGGCGTGCTCGTCCAGTACCCCGGGGCCTCTGGACGGCTGCGTGACTTCCGCGCCGTGGCCGCGGGCGCGCACGAGGCGGGCGCGCTCGTCGTGGCCGCCGCCGACCTGCTGGCCCTCACGCTCGTGGCCGCGCCGGGCGAGCTGGGCGCGGACATCGCGGTCGGCTCCTCGCAGCGCTTCGGGGTGCCGTTCGGGTTCGGCGGGCCGCACGCCGCCTACATGTCGGTACGCGAGGGGCTGCAGCGGCAGATGCCCGGCCGCCTGGTCGGCGTGTCCGTGGACGCCGACGGCGACCCCGCCTACCGGCTGGCCTTGCAGACCCGTGAGCAGCACATCCGCCGCGAGAAGGCCACCAGCAACATCTGCACCGCGCAGGTGCTGCTCGCCGTCATCGCCGGCATGTACGCCGTCTACCACGGCCCCGACGGCCTGCGCCGCATCGCGCACCGGGTGCACCGGCACGCCGTCGCCCTCGCCGACGGGCTGCGGGGGGCGGGCCTGGAGGTCGTGCACCGCGAGTTCTTCGACACCGTCCTGGTCCGCGTGCCCGGCCGGGCCGCCGAGGTCGTCGCCGCGGCCGCCGAGCGGGGCGTCAACCTCTGGCAGGCCGACGCCGACCACGTCTCGGTCGCCTGCGACGAGAAGACCGGCGCCGCCGAGGTGGCCACGGTGTGGGCGGCGTTCGGCGTGGACGGCTCCGACGTGGCGCTGGACGGCGACGCGCTGCCCGCCGCACTGCTGCGCGAGTCGGCGTACCTGACCCACCCGGTCTTCCACAGTCACCACTCCGAGACGGCGATGCTGCGTTACCTGCGCAAGCTGCAGGACAAGGACATCGCGCTGGACCGCTCGATGATCCCGCTCGGCTCCTGCACGATGAAGCTGAACGCCAGCACCGAGATGGAGCCGATCACCTGGCCCGAGTTCGCCGCGATGCACCCGTACGCGCCGCCGGCCCAGGCCGAGGGTTACGTGGAGCTGATCGGCACGCTGGAGCGCTGGCTGGCCGAGATCACCGGCTACGACGCGGTGTCGATCCAGCCGAACGCCGGCTCGCAGGGCGAGTTCGCCGGGCTGCTGGCCATCCGCGCCTATCACCACGCGAACGGCGAGACCGGGCGCGACGTGTGCCTCATCCCGTCCTCCGCGCACGGCACCAACGCGGCCAGCGCCGTCATGGCCGGCATGCGGGTGGTGGTGGTGGCCTGCGACACCGACGGCAACGTGGACCTGGCCGACCTCGACACCAAGATCGCCAAGCATCGTGACACGCTGGCCGCGATCATGGTGACGTACCCGTCGACGCACGGCGTGTACGAGGAGAGCATCACCGAGGTGTGCGCCAAGATGCACGAGGCCGGCGGGCAGGTCTACGTCGACGGCGCCAACCTCAACGCGCTGGTCGGGCTGGCCAAGCCGGGCGAGTTCGGGGCCGACGTGTCCCATCTCAACCTGCACAAGACGTTCTGCATCCCGCACGGCGGCGGCGGCCCCGGCGTCGGCCCGGTGGCGGTGCGCGGCCACCTGGCGTCCTACCTGCCCGGCCACCCGCTGCACAACGACACGCCCGTCGGGCCCGTCTCTGCGGCCCCGTACGGGTCGGCGGGGATCCTGCCGATCTCGTGGGCGTACATCAGGATGATGGGCTCGGACGGCCTCACCGCTGCGACCGAGCAGGCCATCCTGTCGGCGAACTACCTCGCCCGGCGCCTGGCCCCCCACTACCCGGTGCTGTACACCGGGCGGGGCGGGCTGGTGGCCCACGAGTGCATCGTCGACCTGCGGCAGATCACCAAGGAGACCGGCGTCACCGTGGACGACGTGGCCAAGAGGCTCATCGACTACGGCTTCCACGCGCCCACCATGTCGTTCCCGGTGGCCGGGACGCTGATGATCGAGCCGACCGAGAGCGAGGACCTCGGCGAGCTCGACCGGTTCGCGGACGCGATGATCGCCATCCGGGGGGAGATCTCCAAGGTGGCGTCCGGAGACTACGACAAGACCGACAACCCGCTGCGCAACGCGCCGCACACGGCCGAGTCCGTCGTCGCCGACGAGTGGGCGCACCCTTACTCGCGGTCCGAGGCCGCCTACCCGGTGCCGTCGCTGCGGGACGGCAAGTACTGGGTGCCGGTGCGGCGCATCGACCAGGCGTACGGTGACCGCAACCTGGTGTGCTCGTGCCCGCCGCTGGAGGCCTACGAGGACTGAGCCGTACGGCCGGCCGGCCCTGAATCGAGGGCCGGCCAATCCTTCGCCGTCAACTGAGCAGACATGATCGCCAGAAGTCGTTAGGCTCGGTGCGACCGTCGCCAGAAGGAGCTCTCTTGACGTCCTCAGAGCTGGAGACACCGCCTCTCGACACCGCCCGCCGCCTTGCCGAGGACGGCGATCTCGACGGCGCCGCCGCCATCCTGAGCCGGCTGGCCGCCGACCCCGAGGGGCCCGATCGGGCCCAGGCCGCCGTGGGGCTGGCCGTGGTGCTGGAGGAGCGCGGCGACGTCGAGGCCGCCCGGGCCGCGGCCAGGACCGCGCTGGCCACCGGCCATCCCGAATACGCCGCACAGGCCGCCTGCCATCTCGCGCAGGGCTTCGAGCGGGAGGGCAGGGCCGAGCAGGCCAGGGCCGCCTGGCAGGCCGTGCTGGGCGTCGGCACCGCCGCGTACGTGCCGCTGGCCCATCTCGCGCTGGCCCGGCTGGCCGCCGACCTCGACGAGGCGGAGAGTGAGCTGCGGGCCGCCATGGCGGCAGGCGACGGCCAGATCGGGGCGCACGCGGCGCGGCAGCTGGCCGATCTGCTGATGGAGCACGGTGAGCCGGGAATGGCGGCCGACGTGCTCATGGAGGCGCTGGAGTCGGCTCTCGAAGAGGACGTGCCGGGGCTGCGGGTGCAGCTCGGGATCGCGCATCTGGAGCTGGCCTGCGCCGAGTTCGCCGAGACCGTGGAGGGCGGCGCCGACCCCCAGACCAGCGCGCTGGCCATCGAGCTGCTGGCCCGTACCCTGCCGCTGCGCGGGCGGGAGGAGGACGCCGAGCGGGTGTGGTCGTACGGGCTGGAGCACGAGGACGAGACCTTGGCAGCCGAGGTCCGCCTCCGCTACGACCGCGACGCCTGAGATCCCACGGCCGTCTCCGCTTGTTTCACGGTCCAGGTCGGCCGGCGGCTTCGTGCCCAGCACATAACGGGCCGTGGCGACCCCAGCAACTGCGCGCCCGCCAGATTCGCCCGGATCTCCGCCCCTTCCGTGCCGACGCGCTCGGCCAGCGGCAGCATGACCGCCTCCGTGATGAACGCCGCCAGCATCGCCGAGGTGCGCGGGGTCGCAGGTCCTGGATGGCTACCGGACGCGGCGGGCCGCCGCGGCGCGCGAGGTGCTGCGCTTCACCGACCGGCTGTTGCGGGTCGAGGCGATGGAGGGGTTCAGGACCGGCCCGGCCGCCCTGGCGCTCGGCTTGGCCACCCGCCTGCCGGGGCTGCCGCGGGAGCTGGCGCGGAGGATGTCCTGCCTGACACGCGTCCCCTGGCGCACCGGAGCCCCGCCCCTGCCCGTGGCGTCCGACCGGGCGGCCGCCTGAATCGCCTGGCCCGGCTCAGCCGCGGCGCATGATGGCCGCGGCGGCGGCCACGTTGATGATGACGATCGCCAGCCAGGTGATCGTCAGCCCCACCAGGCCGGCGTTGCCCGCCGCGATCGCCGTCAGCGGGATGCCGATGCCCATCGAGCCCAGCGCGATCGGGATCATCGCAGCGCCGGGGTTCTTGCCCTGGTGCCGGTGTGGGGCGGCGCCGCGTACGGCCAGCTCGGCCTGCACGCGGGCGGCGATCGTCTCGTCGAGACGTTCCACGAACGACTCGACCAACGCGGCTTCGTAGTCCGGGCCGAGATCGCGGCGCGCGTCGAGCGTGGCCTGCAGATCATCCCGGAGGGGACGCTTGTCTGGCATAGGAAAATCATGCCCGGTACGCGGCACGCCGTCATCAGCCCTGAGGGGTAGGCCGGAATCGTCCGAAGGTACGGTTCTCCCATGGAGGTCATGACCCCGCGAGGACCCGCGATGGTCGAGGTCGACGAGGCGGCCGAGCCGCGGCTGCTGCTGGTGCTGACCCACGGGTCCGCCGGGGGAGTGGACGCCCCCGACCTGATGGCCGTGCGCGACGCCGCGCTCGGCGCCGGGGTCAGCGTGGCGAGGGTGACCCAGGCGTTCAGAGCGGCGGGGGCGCGGGCGCCCGGCTCGCCGGCCAGGCAGGACGAGGCGTGGGAGGTCGTCCTGAATGAGCTGCGTGCGCGGTGGCCGGGGCTGCCGCTGGTGCAGGGCGGGCGGAGCAACGGGGCTCGGGTCGCCTGCCGTACGGCCAAGGCGGTCGGCGCGGCGGCGGTCGTGGCGCTGGCCTTCCCGCTGCATCCGCCCGGCAGGCCAGAGCGTTCCAGAGCCGAGGAGCTACGCGGCGCTGGGGTGGATGTCCTGTGCGTGAGCGGAGATCGTGATCCGTTCGGCGTCCCCGACGCCGCGGACGCGGCGCGCCTGGTGGTGCTGCCCGGTGAGGGTCACGACCTGAAAAAGGAGCCCATCCGGGTGGGCGAGGTGGTGGCGGAGTGGATCATCCACTACGCGTAGGTCCATAGCTCAGGCCGCGCCGACCACGGGCCGGTGCGGTTCGATCGTGGCGCCGCTGGGCAGAAGCTCCCCGGTGTCCTCGAACAGGACGACGCCGTTGCAGAGCAGGCTCCATCCCTGCTCGGGATGGCAGGCGAGAGTGCGTGCCTTCTCTCGGTCTGGCGCCTGTGCATCCGGACAGGCCGGGTCGTGCGGGCACATCGGCGTGCCTCCGATATCTCGTGGGATGCCCCCGCTGAGGGACGGGAGCGGCTCGGGTTGTCGTTCTGGCAAGTGTGCGATGTCCGTCACACATTCCGACATAGTCCCTTCGGACTGTTACAGGGGGGTCCCCGGAACGTGTGACCTTCGACACAGCGTGCCTTATGCAGGATAACGGGCCAAGCGTGACACGCGCATCACGTTTGCAAACCCTTGAGGAGAGCGTCGAGTCCGCGCTCGAAGTCGATATCGGCTCTTTCATCGCGTCTTACCCACTCGTCGACTTCGGGATCGGCCCAGCCCGACTGCTGGACCTCGACGGCGACGCTGCCGAACACGAAGGCCCGCAGTGAGCGTACGGCCTCCGCCGCGTTGTCCAGGCCGCTGTCGGCGAGTTGTTCGACCTGCTCCCTGATGGCGAGGGCGGTGGCCCCTTTGGGGGGTTTCGTCAGGGCCAGGGCGAGGACGCCCGGGTGCTCGCGCAGCAGCTCGCGCTCGGCCCTGCACCAGGCCTTGGCCGTCTCCTGCCAGGTCGGGCCCTGCTCCACGCGTACGGTGGTGACGTGTTCGGCCAGGGCGTCCATCAGCGCCTCCTTGCCCCGGGGTAGGTGGTGGTAGATGGCCATGGCCTCCACCTGCAGCGCGTCGCCCAGTCGCCGCATGGTCAGGCGGCGCAGGCCCTGGCTGTCGGCGATGTGGAGTGCGGCCTCGAGGATGCGCTCGCGGGAGAGGGGAACGGGTGGTCGCTTGGCGGGCATGGTGATCATCTTACAATGTAAAGGGCGCCGCGCCGGGGTGATTTCAGTTCGTGTCGCGAGACGGCGTACTCTTGGCCGTTGTACGAGGTGCCGGCTGGTGAAAGGGCAGGGTCGATGGCGTTTTTCCGTCCGCGGGTGAGCCGGGAGGCCGAGGTTCGCTACCACGCGGACCAGGAGATCTCCAAGAGCTTCCCCGAGCTGCTCGAGAAGGCGCGGCAGGCCGAGCAGACGCTGCGGGAGCTGCGGGCCGCTGCGGCCGATGACATCGAGCTGCTGGCCGCGGGCCGGGCGTTCGACCGGGCGCTGACCGACGCGCTGCGGGCCGCCGAGGCGGGACAGCGGGCCACGTTCGGGGTGAAGGCCTACGACGATCGGATCGCGCGCCGCAAGGCCCGGGCCACGCCGAACGGCCGGATGTGGACGGACGAGGTCGAACGGCTGCGGACGCTGCGCGAGGAGAACCGGCTTTGGGGGATCCCGAGCGTGCCCCGTCCGGTGCCCGCCACGCTCTGACCAGATCGCCGCCGTCGCCGGGTGACAACCGGCCGGTGGTTGCGCTGATAGTGGGCGCCCGGGATGTCCGGTGCGTGCCGGGACATGCGAGAAGCCCCGGTCACGCCTCCCTCGTGTGGCCGGGGCTTCGGGCGATCAGCTGGCCCAGTCGAGCAGCGGGCGGGTGTTGCTCGGGTGGCGCAGCTTGGACAGCGACTCCTTCTCCAGCTGACGGATCCGCTCCCGGGTCAGCCCCAGGTGCTTGCCGATCTCGTCGAGCGTGTGCGGCTTGCCGTCCACCAGGCCGAACCGCAGAGCCATGATCTTCGACTCCCGGGGCGAGAGGTTGTCGAGCACGCCGCGCAGCTGGTCGCCCAGCAGCTGGCGGTCGACGATCTCCGACGCCTCCGGCGAGTCGACGTCCTCGATGAGGTCGCCGATCGTGGTCTCCCCGTCCTCACCGATCGTCGCGTTCAGCGAGATCGGCTGGCGGCTGGTGCGCAGCAGCTCCTCGATCTGGTCCGGCGTCTTGTCCAGCTCGACCGCCAGCTCCTCGGGCGTGGGCTCGCGTCCCAGGCGCTGGTGCATGTCACGTTCGATGCGCGACAGCTTGGAGAGCATCTCCAGCACGTGGACAGGCAGCCGGATGGTCCGCGCCGAGTCGGCGAAGCCGCGCTGGATGGCCTGCCTGATCCACCACATGGCGTATGTGGAGAACTTGAAGCCCTTGGTGTAGTCGAACTTCTCCACGGCCCGGATCAGCCCCAGGTTGCCCTCCTGGACCACGTCCAGCAGCGACATGCCGCGGTCGGTGTACTTCTTGGCCACCGAGACGACCAGCCGCAGGTTGGCCTCCAGCATGTGGTCCTTGGCCCGCCGGCCGTCCTGGACGACCATGCGCAGGTCCTCGCGGACGTCCAGCGGGAGCTCGGGGTGGCTCTCCAGCTTGTACTCGGCGTACAGTCCCGCCTCGATCCGCCGGGCCAGCTCGACCTCCTGCGCCGCGGTCAGCAGCGTGCGGCGGCCGATGGACTTGAGATAGGTGTGCACCGAGTCGCCCATGACCGACTGTGTGTCGTCCAGGTCGAACTGCTCGTTGTCGTCGTCCTCGGCGCTCATCACCAGGTCCTCGGGCACGTCCTCCTCGTGTTCCGGCTTGGGGTCGGGCGGAACGACGCCCTTCGCCGCGGCCGGTGTGTCGGTTTTTGCCTTGGCCGCCTTGCGGCCGGTAGCCTTTGCTCGCGAGGTCGAGGACTTCGTCGGAGCGGCTTCGTCCTGCTCCTCGGCGGCCTTCGACTGTGCGGGCTTCCTGGTGGTGGTCTTCTTGGGGGCGGTCTTGCTGAGAGACGGCTCGTTCTCGGCGGCCAGGCTCACGCCGGCCTCCGACAGCTCGCGCAGTATCGTACGGCCCTCAGAGGGGCTGATCCCGGCTTCGGCGAACGCGTCACGCAATTCCGCCAGAGAAAGGTGACCCCGGTTACGCCCTCGTTCAAGCAGCTGGTCGAGAGTCGCGGGTGGGGTCGCCACGGCGGTTGTGGGCATGAGGACACCTCCTCCGTACGGAGTTAGAAGCGATCAGGCAGATTGTGGCGGGCGGTTTCGCTGTCCGCACGGCGCACCAGTATCAATAACGCCATTCTCCGCCATTTGTTCCCGCGCGGACGAAATGCCAAAAAGGGACGGATCGCCCAGATGGCGAGCCGCCCCTCGTGCGGGTCTTACTCGGTCACGTCGGCCCCTCCGGTCGTGACCTCCGGCATGGGCATGGGCTCGGCGTCCTCCATGCGCTCGTCCGTCCAGTATTCGAGCACCTTGCTTGGGTCGGGGTTGACCTCCCGTGAGACCACGAGGTCGTCATCGGTGGGCTCGGGAGACGAGGCCGGCGGCGTCGGCCGGCCGGACGGTGACGCCTTCTCCACCACAGCTCTGGTCTCCTCGCCGACCTGGTCGAGCTTGCCCGCGGAGGCGGCGGCGGCGACCGAGATGCCGGCGACGACGATGACGCCGACGATGGCCGCGGATGCCCACATCTTGCGGGTCTGGTCCATGAAGGCTCCCTCCTTCTCCCCACTCTGACGCAGCGGCACCTCGTCAGGTTCCTGCTTTCAGCCGTACCAGATCGGTCTTGCCGTTCGGCAGCAGCGGCAGTCCGGAGACCAGGCGCAGCTCGCGCGGGGCGGCGTGAGGGGGAAGCCTATCGCGGCAGTATGCCCGCAATTGGGTAAGCGTAAGCGGCGTGTCGGGGTTAGCGGGGACCACGATCGCGGTGACGAGCTCTCCCCATTCGGGATCGGGCACGCCGATCACGGCCACGTCGGCGACCTCGGGGTGGGTGCCGAGCACGGCGGCCACGGCGGCGGCCATGACCTTCTCGCCGCCGGTGTTGATGACGTCGTCGGCCCGGCCCAGCACCCGCAGCCGCCCGCCGGCCAGTTCGCCGAGGTCGGAGGTGACGAACCAGCCGCCGTCCAACGGGGCGGGCTCGCCCGACCGGTAGCCGGAGAAGAGTACGGGGCCGGCGATCCTGATCAGGCCGTCCTCGCCAATCTTGAGATCTACATTGTAAAGGGGCTGGCCGTCGTACACGCAGCCGCCGCACGTCTCGCTCATCCCGTACGTCGTCACGATCCGGGCACCGAGGTCCCTGGCCCGCTCCAGCAGGCCGGGACGGGACGCGGCGCCGCCGAGCAGGATCGTGCGGAACCCGGACAGGTCGGCCCCCAGCTCCACGAGCCGGTGCAGCTGGGTCGGCACGAGCGAGACGTGGTCGGCGCCGGAGTCCAGGACGGCGCGCGGGTCGAAGCGCGGGTGGATGATCGGCTCGCTGTCCGACAGCAGGGCGCGGACCAGGACCTGCAGGCCGGAGACGTGGGAGACGGGCAGGCAGCACAGCCAGCGCTCGCCCTTGGAGGCCTCCACGCGCCGCAGGGAGGCCGCCGCGGAGGCCCGCAGCGCGGTGGCCGACAACATCACGCCCTTGGGCGCGCCGGTGCTGCCGCTGGTGGCGATCACGACCGCCACGTCGGCGGGCACGCCGGCGCCGTCGTCCTGGGGCGTTCCGTCGACGTGGGTGGGGCGCAGCCCGGCCAGGGCGGCGCCGGCCTGGCCGGGAGGAAGGGGCAGGACGGCGGCACCTTGGCCGCAGAGCGCGTCGCGTATGGCCGTGAACAGCGCGGGTCCCGGAGGCTGCACAATGGCATGCAGCGGACGGTCCGGATGCGACGGGTTCCTCCACATGCTCGTAAGGTTAATGGCGACACGTCGGACAGCGGCGCAGGGAAAGCGGGGAGGGTCGTGACAGGTTCTCCCGTGGCTCCCGTGGTCTTCAGAATCCCGATGCGCCTGCGGTTCCGGGGGCAGACCGTCAGGGAAGGGGTGCTGCTGCACGGCCCGGCGGGGTGGGGGGAGTTCTCGCCGTTTCCTGAGTACGGCCCGCGCGAGTGCGCGCGGTGGCTGGCGTGCGCCCGCGAGGCGGCCTTCGAGGGCTGGCCGGAGCCGGTGCGCGACAGCGTCCCCGTCAACGCGACGGTGCCCGCCGTGGACGCCGAGCAGGCACACGAGCTGGTGCGGCGCTCCGGCTGCGGCACGGCGAAGGTCAAAGTGGGCGAACGGGGGCAGACGTTCGACGACGACGTGGCCAGGGTGGAGGCCGTGCGCGACGCGCTCGGCCCCGCGGGCAGGCTCCGGGTCGACGTCAACGGCGCGTGGAGCGTCGATGAGGCCGTGCGGCGGCTGAAGCGCCTGGACAAGTACGACCTGGAGTACGCCGAGCAGCCGTGCGCCACGCTGGAGGAGCTGGCGGCGGTGCGGCGGGCCTGCGACGTGCCGATCGCCGCCGACGAGTCGATCCGGCGGGCCGAGGACCCCTTGCGCGTCAGGGCGGCCGAGGCGGCCGACGTCGCGGTGGTCAAGGTGCAGCCGCTGGGCGGGGTGCGCAACGCGTTGCGGGTGGTGGAGGCGTGCGGATTGCCTGCCGTGGTCTCCAGCGCTGTCGAGACTTCTGTGGGTCTTGCGGCGGGGCTGGCGCTGGCGGCGGCGTTGCCGTCGTTGCCGTACGCGTGCGGGCTCGGCACGCTGCCGCTGCTGGCGGGTGACGTCGTGGACGACCCGCTGACGCCCGTGGACGGCCGGCTGGCGGTACGCCGTCCGGCCGTGAATTATCAGCATTTGTCAGCTTTTGAGATTGAATCTCCCCAGTGGCTTCGCCGGATGCAGGAGGCGTCACGTTGAACCCCGCGACCGCGCTGGCCACCGTGCTGGTCGACGAGCTGGTGCGCTGCGGCCTGACCGACGTGGTGCTGGCGCCCGGCTCGCGCTCCGCCCCGCTGGCGCTGGCGCTGCACGCCGAGTCGCGGGTGCGCCTGCACGTGCGCATCGACGAGCGCTCGGCGTCGTACCTGGCGCTCGGGCTGGCCAAGCGGGCCGAGCGGCCGGTCGCGCTGATCTGCTCGTCCGGCACGGCCACGGCGAACTTCCACCCGGCCGTGATCGAGGCGAGCGAGTCGGGCGTGCCGCTGCTGGTGCTCACCGCCGACCGCCCGCCCGAGCTGCGCGGCACCGGCGCCAACCAGACCATCGACCAGATCAAGCTGTACGGGGCGGCCACGCGCTGGTTCGCCGAGGTCGGCGTGCCGGAGGACCGCCCCGGGCAGGTGGCGTACTGGAGGTCGCTGGCCTGTCGCGCCTACCAGCGGGCCGCAGGCCCGGCGACCCCCGGTCCGGTCCACCTCAACCTGGCCTTCAGGGAGCCGCTCATCCCCGACGGCGACACCACCTGGTGCGAGCCGCTCGACGGCGGCGCGAACGGCCCCTGGGTGCGGGCCAGGGTCGCGCCCCCGCCGATCGCCCTGCACATCCCGCCGACCCGGCGCGGCGTGCTCGTCGTGGGCGACGGCGCCGCGAACGTGCGCCGCTACGTGGCCGCCGCAGGCATGGCGGGCTGGCCGGTCCTGTCGGAGCCGAACGGCGGCGCCCGCTACGGTGACCATGCCATCTCGACCTATCACTACCTGCTGGGGACGCCCGAGTTCGCCGACGCGCACCGGCCTGACGTGGTGGTCACACTGGGGCGGCCAGGGCTGTCGCGGCCGCTGCTGTCGTGGCTGCGGCGGACCGCGGAGCACATCGTGGTGGCGCCCGATCTGGACCGATGGCCCGACCCGACCAGGTCGGCCACCCAGGTGGCGCAGGCGGTGGAGATTCCGGTGGCCGCGGGCGACGACAGCTGGCTGCACGCGTGGCGGCAGGCGGACCGCGCGGCCAGGTCGGCCGTGGACGAGCTGCTCGACGCCTCGGGCGTCAGCGAGCCGCGCCTGGCCAGGGACCTGGTGGACGCGCTGCCGAACGGGGCGTTGTTGTTCTCCGGGTCGTCGATGCCGATCAGGGACCTGGAGCAGGCGATGCGGCCGCGGCGCGGTATCAGGGTGATGGCCAACCGGGGCGCATCCGGGATCGACGGCCTGGTCTCGACCGCGATGGGGGCGGCGCTGGCGCACAACGGGCCCGCCTTCGCGCTGCTCGGCGACCTGTCGTTCCTGCACGACCAGAACGGGCTGATCCTCGGGCCCCGCGAGCCCCGGCCCGATCTGTGCTTCGTGGTGGTCAACAACGACGGGGGCGGGATCTTCTCACTGCTGCCGCAGGCGGCGGTGCGCGATCCGTTCGAGCGGGTCTTCGGAACGCCGCACGGTGTCGATCTCGGGTACGTGGCGGCCGCGACCGGGACACCGTACACGCTGGTATCGGAGATCACGGAGCTGCCGAAGGCGCTGCGCGGCGAGGGGCCGCGCGTGGTCGAGGTGCGTACCGACCGCGAGGAGAACGTGCTCGTGCACGGCCGCCTGCGCGAGGCCGCGCAGGCGGCCGTCCGCGCCCTCCTCGACGCGCCTAGCACGCCGCGCGGCTAGCCGCCCAGCACGTCGAGCAGGCGGTTGAGCGGGCCGTCCAGGCCGTAACGGTCGGCTAGGCGCACCAGCGCCTCGGGGTCGCGCGGCTTGGCCGGCAGCGTCAGGTCCGCGGCCGGGAGCGGGGCGTCGTGGGCCACCTTGACGACGGCGGGAGCGGCGCTCAGGTAGTCGCGGGCGGCGGCCAGCCTGGTGCGGCTGCCGGCGGGGAAGCCGTCGGTCACGCCCCCGTCCAGGGCCTCGAGCAGGGCCTCGAGGGAGCCGAAGCGGGTGATGAGCGCGGCCGCGGTCTTCTCGCCGACGCCGGCCACGCCGGGCAGGCCGTCGCTGGGGTCGCCGCGCAGGGTGGCGAAGTCGGCGTAGGCGCGGCCGGGGACGCCGTATTTGGCGGTGACGAACGCCTCGTCCACGATCTGCAGGTTGCGGATGCCGCGGGCGGTGTAGAGCACGCGCACCGGACGGGCGTCGTCGACCAGCTGGAACAGGTCGCGGTCGCCGGTGACGATGTCGACCGCGCCGCTCGCCTGGTGGGTGAGCGTGCCGATGACGTCGTCGGCCTCGTACCCGGGGGACTCCGGGCGGGCGATGCCGACGGCGTCGAGCACCTCCTCGATGACGGCGATCTGCGGCACGAGCGCGTCGGGCACCACCTCGGTGTTGCCGTGGGCGACGCGGTGCGCCTTGTACGTCGGGATCGCCGCCACGCGGAAGGCCGGGCGCCAGTCGGCGTCCATGGTGGCCGCGAGCTCCGCAGGGGAGTGCTGGCGCACGAGAGTGGCGATCATGTCGATGAGGCCGCGTACCGCGTTGACGGGCGAGCCGTCGGGGGCCGTGATCGACTCCGGGATGCCGTAGAAGGCGCGGAAGTAGAGGGACGGAGTGTCCAGAACCATCAGCACGCGTCTATGGTCGCACTCCCGCCGGGTCCTCGCTGGCCGCGCGAGGCTCCCCCAGTATGCCCACCCCGAGCAGACAGGCGTCGTCTTCCGGGTTGGGACCGCCGATGTCGGACAGCAGACGGTCGAGCCCGGCCTCCAGATCGCCCCCCTGCACGTCCGCGGCGGCGGCCAGAGCCAGGTCGAGGCCGACGTCGATGTCGCGGGTGCGCCGCTCGACCAGGCCGTCGGTGAACAGCAGCAGCACGTCGCCGGGCCGCAGCCGGGTCGTGGCCAGCTCGTACGGGCGCCCGCACGCGGCACCGAGCAGCACGCCCCTGGGCTGGCCGAGCCGGCTGGCCACCCCGTCGCGCACCAGGATGGGCGCCAGGTGGCCGGCCTGGCTCCAGGCGAACACCCGGGTCTGCGGGTCCAGGTGCCCGATGATCGCCGTGGCGGTGGTGTCGTTGAGCTGGTGCAGGACCAGCTCGTTCAGCCAGTCCAGCAGCCGGTTGGCGGGCCGCCCCGTCATGGCGAGGCCGACCAGGGCGTGGCGGAGCTGGGCCATGTGCGCGATCGCGGGCAGGCCGTGGCCGGAGACGTCGCCGATGGCCAGCAGCAGGCGGCCGTCGGGGGAGGGGGCCGCCTCGAACCAGTCGCCGCCCAGGTTCGCGGTCTTCTCCGCGGGCACGTACCGCACCGCGATGCTGGTGTCCGGCAGGCCGGGGTAGCAGGCGGGGTCGGGGAGGATCGCGTCGCGCAGGGCCAGCATCACGTGGCGCTCCTCGGCGGCCTGCTCTCGGGCCTCCAGGAGCTGGCGGCGCGACTCCGACATCAGGCGCTCGGCGCGACGGCGGCCGGTGATGTCCTGGATGACACCGTGCAGGCCGATGGGGCCGCCGGGGGCCATCAGCGGCTCGAGCACCACGCGCAGGTCACGCAGCTCCCCACTGCGGCGGATGCGGAACTCGGCCTGGACCGGCTCGACGCCCTGCACAGCGGACCACAGGAGCCGGTCGAGCGCGGCCACGTCGGCGGGCTCGACGTGCTTGGCGAGCTGAGGCAGGGCGATGGGGCCTTGGGCCGGGTCGCGGCCGAAGATCGTGTACACCTGGTCGGACCAGATCGTGTCGCCGGTGTGAAGGTGCCATTCCGCCCAGCCCATGTTGCCGAGCCGCTGCGCGTGCGCCAGCCGTGCGGCCAGCATCTCCGCGTCGGATTTGTGCCCGAGCAGCCCGGCCGCGCCTATGACGTCGACCATAGTCTCACTCTCAAAGTGCAGTGGATCTGAACAATTGTCCCCACACTACGTGATCGTTGTTGAACGGAGTGTAGCGAGTGCTTCCCGTGTTGTGAGAGCTTTTCGCGGATAGTGGGAGGCCGGGGGCGGAGTAGATTTGGGGCTGTGACGTCCTCAGACCTATATCCCGTGTCCCGTCTGGCCGCCGTGCAGGAGGCCACCGCCAAGAGCGGCCTCGACGCCCTGCTGCTCACGCCAGGGCCCGATCTGCGCTATGTGAGCGGCTATGACGCCAAGCCTCTGGAACGGCTGACGTGCCTGGTGGTGCCTGCGGCGGGGGAGCCGTTCATGATGGTGCCCCGCCTGGAGCTGCCTGCCGCCGAGGCCTCGCCGGCCTCGCGGCTCGGGCTGGAGTTCGTGGCCTGGGACGAGACCGACGACCCCTACGCGATCGCGGCGGCCCGGCTGGGGCAGGCCGCCAAGGTGGGACTGGCCGACCGGATGTGGGCCATGTCGTCGCTGCGCTTCCGCGACGCGCTGCCGGGCGCCGAGCAGGTGCTGGCCGGCAGCGTGCTGCGGGATCTACGGATGCGCAAGTCGCCGGCCGAGGTTGCGGCGCTGTGCGAGGCGGGGGAGGCGATCGACGCCGTCCACCGGCAGGTGCCCGAGTTCCTGCGCGCCGGGCGGAGCGAGCGCGACGTGGCCAGGGACATCACCGAGGCGATCCTGGCGTCCGGGCACGCGACGGTCGACTTCGTGATCGTTGCCTCCGGCCCCAATGGGGCCAGCCCGCACCACGACGTGTCCGACCGGGTGATCCAGGAGGGCGAGCCGGTGGTGGTCGACATCGGCGGCCAGTTGCACAGCGGCTACTGCTCCGACTCCACGCGCACCTATAGCGTGGGCGAGCCGCCCGCCGAGTTCAGCGCCTACTACGAGGTGCTGCGCCGCGCCCAGGAGGCGGCGTGCGCGGCGGTGCGGCCAGGCGTCTCCTGCGAGTCGGTCGACGCGGCCGCCCGCGAGGTGATCGCCGAGGCCGGCTACGGCGACTACTTCATCCACCGGACCGGGCACGGGATCGGGATCGAGACGCACGAGGAGCCGTACATCGTGGCCGGCAACGGGGAGCCGCTGGAGCCCGGCTTCGCCTTCTCCGTGGAGCCGGGCATCTACCTGCCGGGCCGGCACGGCGCCAGGATCGAGGACATCGTGGTGTGCACGGACAACGGCGGGGAGCGGCTCAACAACACGCCCCGGGACTTGGTGATCGTGTAGGCGGCCGTCGCCGGTCAGACGGTCGGATAGGCGTTCTGGAAGGCGAGTCGGGCGTCGGCGCCGTTCGCGATCGTGGTGAGCAGGTCGTCCAGGTCCATGAAGACCTGCCAGCCCGGCGCCTCACCCGCGAGCCGGTCCAGGACGAGTCGCTCCAGGTCCGGCTCCCGTTTGGCCTTCCAGATCTTGTCGGCCAGGCTGACCAGGTGGTCTTCCAGCGTGGTGACCTCGTTGGTCCATGCGGCATGGGTGCGGGTGAAGCGGGCCAGCCGTTCCGGCACCCCGCGCTCGCGCAGGAGGCGGTGGCCGGCGGGCTCGTGAGCCGAGCCCGGGCCTGACAGCTCGGCCGGGTGGAGGCACTTGCCGATGTCGTGGGTGGCGGCGCCGTACAGCACCGCCTCCCGGTCGACCGGCGTGCCCGGATGGTGGCCGGCCAGCCAGTCCAGGAGCTCGGCCGCCACGTCGTGCACGGCTCTGAGGTGAGCGGCCAGGCGGGGCGGGGCGTCCAGGTCGCGTAACAGGGCTTCCGCCTCGGGGGGTAGCGGGCGGGGTGGTGGGTCGGTGAGCGCGCGGTGGAGGGCGTTCGAGGTCACGGGGGCCACTGTGGCACAGTCGCTGTCATGTTCGCGGAGGTCACGTACGCCACCAGTCCCGGCTCCAGGCGGCCCAACGAGGACCTGGTGATCGCCGGGCCGTCCTGGATCATCGTCCTCGACGGGGCCACGGCGGCGGCCGGGGTGGACAGCGGCTGCGTGCACGACGTGCCGTGGCTGGTGGCGCGGCTCGGCGGGGCGCTGGCGGCGCGGCTGGCCGTGGACGGCGACACGCCGCTGGCCGGGGTGCTGGAGGATGCCATCGAGGAAACGGCGGCGGCGCATGGGGGCGGGTGCGATCTGGGCAATCCGGATTCGCCGTCGGCGACGGTGGCCGTGGTGCGGATCGCGGGCGGACGGGTGGAATATCTCGTGCTGGGGGATTCACCGGTCGTGCTCGCGCCGGCGGGCGGCGGGACCGAGGTGGTGGCCGATGATCGGCTGGAACGGTTGCCGGGCGGGCGGCCGTACTCGGTGGAGCTGGTACGGCGGATGCGGAACGTGCCGGGAGGGTTCTGGGTGGCCGCGGCCCGCCCCGAGGCGGCCGCCCAAGCGCTGGGCGGAGCGGTGGACGTGCGGAAGCTGCAGGGAGTCGGGGTGTGCACTGACGGGGTCGCGCGGCTCGTTGACTGGTACGGGTGGAGCTGGGACGACGTGGTGGCCGCGCTGGACGGGGAGGGGCCGGGTGCGGTGATCGGGGCCGTGCGCGGGCTGGAGGTCGCGCGTGGGCCGGTCCAGGGGAAACGGCACGACGACGCCTCCGCGGCCTGGGCGCGGCTGGGGGTCGCTCCGGGCTGACCGTATCGGGACAGACCGGCGCGTATCTGGTGTTGCCCGTGTCGCTCTGCCATGGGGGGAGGCGGCGGAGGGGAGTGCGGCATGTTCGTCGGCAGGACGGCGGAGCTCGCCCTGCTGCGCGCCGAGCTGCGCGCGGCGGGCGGGGGCCGGGCCAGGAGGGTGCTGATCGAGGGTGCGGAGGGGATCGGCAAGTCCGCCCTCGTCCACCACACGCTCGGCGGGGAGGCGGGCGTGCGGGTGCTGGCCGCCAGCGGGGAGGAGGGCGAGCGGCGGCTCGCCCTCGGCGTGATCCGGCAGCTCGCGGACGAGCTCGTGCGGGGGGATGCCGGCCTCGGTCCTGGGCGGCTCGAAGGGCTGGGGGCGGCCGGTCTGGACGGTATTGCCGCAGATCTGGAGGGCTTCGCGGGGGCGGGGCTCAAGGCGATGGGGTGGGATCCGTGGGCGGCGGGACAGGTGATCTGCGATGTCATCGGGGCGTTGCAGGCGCATGGGCCGGTGGTAGTGCTGATCGACGACGCCCAGTGGGCGGACCGGCCGTCGCTGCACGCCCTGGGGTATGTGCTGCGGCGCCTGCGGGCGGGGCGCGTGCTCGTGCTGGTCGTCGTCCGCGACCTCGCCGACCCGTGGCTGCCCGACGGGCTCCGGCGCCTCCTGAGCCGCGACGAGGCGCTTCACCTCACGCTCGACGGCCTGAGCGCCGCCGACCTGACCGAGCTGTCCACCGCCCTGCCGCCGCCATCGGGCCCGATTCCCGGTCTGGGCGGTACGGGACCGCTCGCGGGCCTCGGCACCGCGGGGCCGGTTCCAGGTCTCCGCCGCGTGCCGGGGAACGCCGCGTACCGGCCGCTGCCGGGGCTCAGCCTGGGGGCGGCCGAGCGGCTGCGCGTGCACGTACTCGGCAGCCCACTGCACGCCCGTGCGCTGCTGGCGACCGTGCCCCGCGCCGTTCTGGAGGACGCCTCCGCGCCGCTGCCGGTCCCCGGCACCTATTTGGGGCCCTTTACCCGCCGCTTGAAGGGCTGCACCCCGGCCGCCAGGCAGCTCGTCGCCGCCTGCGCCGTGCTCGGGGCGGGGTGCCCGCTGCACGTGGCCGCGGCCGTCGCCGGCGGGCTCGGCGACCCGCTGAACGCCGTGGAGGAGGCCGTCGCCGCCGGGCTGCTCCGGGAGCTGCCCGGCCGTCTGATCGGCTTTCCCGAACCACTCGCCCAGGCCGCCGCCTACGACGGGCTGGGCGCGGGCACCAGGGCTTGCGTGCATCTGGCGGCGGCCGCGCTCGCCGGCGACACCGGCACGGCGCTGCGGCACCGGGCCGCCGCGGCGAGCGGACCGGACGACGTGCTGGCCGAGGAACTGGCCGGGTACGCGGCCAAGGCCGCGCAACACGGGCAATGGCGGGAAGCCGCCGCCCATCTGGAGCTGGCCGCCGGGCTCTTCGACGCCGCGCACGCCCCGGCCCGCCGCGACGAACTGCGTACGGCCGCGCTGGAGCACGTCCTCATCGGGGGCGACGTGCTCCACGCGGCACGGCTCGCCAGCGCCTTGGGGATACGCGGCGCCACCGAATCGCACTCTTCGCACGACGCAGGCCAGCGTTCTTCGCACGACGCAGGCGCGTGTTCCTTGCGCGGTGCCGATCACGACGCCGGGGACGCCGCGCCGGTGCGCTGGTACGTGCTGGGCCGGCTCGCGCTCGTCTCCGGGCACTTCGACGAGGCGTCGGCGTTGCTGGCCGAGGCATGGCGGCAGCGGGAGCCCAGCCTGGCCGCCGACGTGGCGGAACAGCTGGCCTGGCTGCACCTGACCTTGGAGGATCGCGCGGGGGCTGTGCGCTGGGCCCGACTGGCGATCGAGCAGCCCATCCAGGGCACGATCGCGAGGCCGTACGACGTGCTGGCGCTGGCAGGGGCACCCAGCGCCGGCGCGCCGCCCGGCAGCCTCGCGGCGGCCGTCGACCACCTCGGGCGGGACGCGCCGGAGCAGGCGTGCGCCGTGCTCAAGCAGGTCGTGGCCGAGGCCGAGACGGCGCGGCTGCCCCACCACCGGCTGCCGGCGACCGCGCTGCTGGCCGCCGCCGAGCATGCGTGCGCCCGATGGGACGACGCCGCCGCCCGCGCCGAGCACGCGCTGGCCGAGGCGGCGGCGCTCGGCCAGCGATGGCTTCTGCCCTGCCTGGAGGCGGTGTGCGTAGCGCCGCTCGTGGCTCTGGGCGAGCACGAGCGGGCCCTCGCCCACGCCACCGCCGCCATGACCGCCGCCCGCCGCATGCGCCACGCCCAGGGGGAGACCCAGGCCGGCCTGGCGCTGGCGCTGCTCGGCATCGAGGACACGTCTCCGGCGGTGGGCACCGGGGCCGTGCCGCCGGGGGGCCCGTTCGTCCCCGACCCGTTCGTGCCCGACCCGCGGCCGCGCCGGATCGAGGCGCTGATCGCCGAGGGCCGGCTGACCGAGGCCGAGCGCGCGCTCGCCGCCTTCGGCAAGCTCGGCTCGGCGCGCAAGCCCGATGGGGCGCACGACCCCAGCCCGCGGCTAGAGGCGGGGTCGCGGGCGCACCGGTCAGGTAGGGCGGACGAGACCGGCGGGCCGCGCGGGCGGGTGGAACGGATCCGGCTTGGGGCGCTGCTGCTGGCCGCCAGGAACGTTCCAGCGCAGGCCGAGGAGAACTTCGCCCGTGCCCTGGCGCTCGTCGAGCGCGGGGTCTGGCCGCTTGAGGAGGCGCGGGTGCTGCTGGACCTCGGACGGCTGCTGCGCCGCACCGGCAGGCGCAGGGCGGCCGCGGAGCGGCTCGCCGCCGCCCGCAGGATCTTCGAACGCCTGGGCGCGTGCCCGCTCGTGGACCGCTGCGCGCAGGAGCTGGAGGCGTGCGGACTCGAACCGCAGGCCACGGTACGGCTCGGGCTGACGCCCCAGGAGCTCAGCACCGCCACGCTCGTGGCCCACGGCATGACCAACCGCCAGATCGCCACAGAGCTGCTGATCAGCGTCAAGACGGTCGAATACCACATCGGCAAGATCTACACCAAGCTCGGCATCAGCTCCCGCGTCGCGCTCGCCGCCAAGGTCGCGACCGACGCCCGATCGGCATGAAACCCGCCCATCCCGGATCCGTATCACTCCGCCGGGCCCAGGCCGACGCCCTCCCGGCAGCGGTGCCGCCGCGCCATCAGTGCGCACCGCCGGGCCGGGCGGACGGCCTGGCGGGACAGTGCGGGCAAGTCGCCGGCGTCGACCGGCGGCAGGTGACAGCCGGCGGAGCGAGCTGATCAGCCACGGTGTTGATACCTTGATCGATAGTGCGCGATCATGAAACTATTCTCCAATAGATGTATATATCCGGGTATTGGGGGTCGTCGCCCATGATCCGCGAGCCGATCGAGCGGCCCTAGGATGTCGGACGGCGAGCCGGGCGAGGCGTACGAGCTCGGCAGGACGTGCGCGCTGGCCGCCGAGTGCGGCCGGGACCTACGACGCTGCGCCCAGATGTACGGCGTGCTGTTCCCTCCTGCGGCCTTCGACGCCGAGCTGTACAACACCCTCACTCTCACCACCGCCTTCAGCGCCCCCTGGGCCGCCGCAGACCGTCTCAAGGGCGTCAATCGGGCCACCCTGTGGGTCCTGGCCGTCGACCGGCTCGTGGACCACACCGCGACCACCCGCGAGCAGGTGAACCGCCTGACCCGCGAATGCCTGTCCGTCGCCGACGGCGCCGTCCCCCGTTCGGCGGTCACCCGGTTCCTGGCCGATCTGCGCGACGAGCTGGGCACCGTCAAGGAGTTCGACGGCCTGCAGTGGCTCTGGCGCGACCAGCTCGCCAGGATGCTGGCGGGCATGGCCAGGGCGTGGGTGTGGCGCAACGCGCAGGCCGCGCCCACGCTGGCCGGATACCTCGACAACGCCGACAGTCGCGGCTCGTGCTTCGTGGACCTGTCCCACTGGATCTACACGGGCGACGACTGGGTGAAGGCCCACCTGGAGCAATTACGCGCCGTCAGCCGGCATGTGCAGCGTTACCTGCATCTGCTCGGCGACATGGCGTCGTACCGGAGAGACATGAGCTGGGGCGATCTGAACATTCTGGGACTCGGCGTCAGCCGCGCCGAAGTGAGCGACGCGATGGCCGGGCTCGCGCGCGAGGCGGCGCAGCTGATCGAGCCGGTTCGCGAGCGCAGCCCTCGCGCTGCCGCCTACCTGCGCAGACAGCTCGGCTTCCACGCCGGGTTCAACGGGATTCCCGATCCAGGTCACACAGCGTAAAGGTCGTGTCCGAGGGACATGACATCGGGCTTGACTCTGGGGGAGGGAGACCGGCGAATAACAGGGCTCTGTGCGGCAAACCGTGACATTTTGATTCTTGCAACAAATTGCGGCTTGAGTGGAAAATGTGGCGTTGCTAGGGTGTCTCGATGCCAGGCATGTGGATCGGCCTTCTCAACACACCTTGACAGGTACCACTGACCACGGCACCTCAGGGGAGGGGCCACGCATGCGCGGGAGATGTACGGGCGGTGCTGGATGGAATTCGGTCGCTCTGACCATTGGCGACTACCGACGGCGATCAAAATCTTGATCGCCGGGGGATTCGGCGCGGGCAAGACCACCATGGTGGGCGCCGTCTCCGAGACCCGGCCCCTGCGCACGGAGGAGGCGCTCACCCAGGTCGGCACGCACATCGACGACCTGTCCGGCGTCGAGCGGAAGCTCACCACCACCGTGGCCATGGACTTCGGCCGCATCACGATCCGCAACGACTACATGCTCTACTTATTCGGCACCCCGGGCCAGGAGCGGTTCTGGTTCGTGTGGGACGAACTCGCCATGGGCGCGCTGGGCGCCGTGGTGCTGGCCGACACCCGCCGCCTGGACGACTGCTTCCCGTCCGTCGACTACTTCGAAAAGCGCGAGCAGCCGTTCATCGTGGCGCTCAACTGTTTCGAGGGCACGCAGCCCTTCACCGTCGGCGAGGTACGTGACGCGCTCGGCCTGGAGCCGGACATCCCCATCGTGCGCTGCGACGCCCGCAGGCGCGACTCAGGCAGGGAGGTCCTCGTCACGCTCGTGGAGCACGCGATGCGCCGGGGCGTCACTCCGGTCGGGACCATGTCGTGACCACGACCGGCTACCTTTGACCGATGGAGGAGATCGACCGCCGGATCGTCGCGCTGCTGGCCCGCGACGGCCGCATGAGCTTCACCGACCTGGCCAGGGAGACCGGGCTGTCGGTCTCAGCGGTGCACCAGCGCGTACGCCGTCTGGAGAAGCGCGGCGTCCTGCGCGGATACGCCGCGATCGTCGACCACGACGCGATCGGGCTGCCGCTGACCGCCTTCGTGTCGATCAAGCCGATCGATCCCGCCGCGCCCGACGACGCCCCTGAGCGACTGGCCCACCTGGCGGCCATCGAGGCATGCCACAGCGTGGCGGGCGACGAGAGCTACATCCTCAAGGTGCGCGTCGCCTCGCCGGTGGCGCTGGAGGACCTCCTGCAGCAGATCCGCGCCGCCGCGAACGTCTCCACTCGCACCACGGTGGTGCTGAGCACCCCGTACGAGCACCGGGCCCCGGACATGACCGCCGAACCTGCCCCCGCCCAGAACAACTCCGCCTGACCGCCCAGCGCACGTCTGCCGTCCCCCCAAGGAACCCCGTCCGAGGCGCGCCTGCGGGCTCGTAGCGTGCGGCGGCCTGCGGCACATCTCTTACGAAGTGCGGACGGATCGCGCCGCCACCTCCTCACGGGCAGGAGGTGGTGCCAGGTTATGAGCTGTTGCCGGCTCGCTTCCCGGCCTAGGCCGGCATGCGACGAGGCCACGCTGATGTCCGTTTTACTCATGTAACACAGAGAGCCGAAGACGCTGCGCACCATGAGGGCACGACAGCCGCACCTGACGGCCGCTTCGCGGGACGGCGCGACAGCGCAGGCACCGGCCCAGAGCGCACCCCGCCCTGCGGCCCGTCGTGGGCGGCGGTGGGCGGGTGTGGCGGCGGCGCTGGTCGCCGCGCAGGTGACCGTCCTCGCCGTCCTCTTCCACACCGCCCCTGACGGGATCTTCTGGTGGTACGCCGCCGCCTGGGCGCTGTTCGGCGCGGCGGTGTGGGCGCTGCGTGGCGTGCCGGACCGCCCGGCGGGGCGGCTGGTGCTGGCCGGGGGACTGGCGATGATCGCCACGGGCCTGCTGGGTCCGCCGGCCACCAGCACGGACTCCTTCCGTTACGCCTGGGACGGCCGCGTCCAGTCGGCCGGCCTGTCCCCGTACGACCGCACACCGGCCGACCCCGCCCTCGCCCACCTCCGCGACCCCTGGCTGTTCCCCGATTGCGCGCTGGGGCGCTTCTACCCGATCGACGGAGCCTGCACGAGGATCAACCGGCCCACCGTGCACACGATCTACCCGCCGCTGGCGGAGGCGTACTTCCTGCTGGTGGACCGCCTGAGCCCGGAGGGCGCCCGGCACAAGCCGCTGCAGGTCTCCGGCGGGCTGCTGGCGGCGGGCACCCTGGCCGCCCTGCTGATCCTGCTGCGCAGGCGGAACGTGCGGCAGACCGCGTACTGGGCATGGTGCCCCGCCGTGCCCATGGAGGCGGTGAACAACGCCCACGTCGACATGCTCGCCGTGGCCGCCGTCGTGCTCGCCCTCGGTGCCGCCCGCGCCGGGCCGCTCGGGCGCGGCGCGCTGCTCGGCGCGGCGGTCGCGGTGAAGCTGGTGCCGGCCGTGGTGGTTCCGGGCGCGCTCTCTGGGGCGCTGTCGAGCCCGCGGGCGGCCCGGTGCGCGCTCCGGACCCTCATCCCTGCCGTGCTGGTCGTGGTCCTCGCCTACGTGCCGTACGTGCTCGCCTCGCAGGCGTCGGTGCTCGGCTATCTGTCGGGCTACCTGGCCGAGGAAGGCTACGACGAGGCCGGTGCCCGCGACAGGTACGCGCTCCTGCGCTGGGCGCTGCCGGACTCCTGGGCGTTGCCCGCCGCCCTGGCGATCCTCGCCGCCGTCCTGCTCCACGTCCTCAGGCGCGGCGACCCCGACCGCCCATGGCGCGGCGCGCTCGTGCTGACCGGCACGGCCCTCCTCGTCCTCACCCCCGGCTATCCCTGGTACGCCCTGCTGATCGTCGGCCTGGTGGCTCTCGACGGCCGCTGGGAATGGCTCGGCGTGCCCGTGGCGGGCGCGGTCGCGTACCTGACCTCCGCCGGTACCCCGGCCTATGCCGCGGCCGCCGCCCTCGCGGCTGGCGTCTGGGTTGTACGACGACATAGGATGTTGTCATGATGACTTCTGCGGATCGTATTGCCTGGGTGCGCCTTTCCTCCGTTTACCTCCCCCTCGACACACCGGTCAGCGACGCCAAGGTGCTGACCGGCAGGCAGCGACCGATGACCGAGATCGCGTTCCTGTTCGCCGAGATCGGCACCGAGCAGGGGCACGAGGGCATCGGGTTCGGCTACTCCAAGCGCGCCGGCGGCCCCGGCCAGTACGCGCACGCCAAGGAGATCGCCAACGACCTGGTCGGAGAGGACCCCAACGACATCGCCCGGCTGTGGGACAAGCTGTGCTGGGCGGGCGCGTCGGTGGGCCGCAGCGGGTTGGCGGTTCAGGCCATCGCCGCACTCGACGTGGCGCTGTGGGACATGAAGGCCAAGCGCGCGGGCCTGCCGCTGGCCAAGCTGCTCGGCGCCCACCGCGACTCCGTACGCTGCTACAACACTTCGGGCGGGTTCCTGCACGCGCCGATCGAGCAGGTGCTGCACAACGCCACGGCGGCGCTGGAGCGCGGCATCGGCGGCATCAAGATCAAGGTTGGCCAGCCGGACACCCGGACGGACCTGGCCAGGCTCAAAGCCGTGCGCGAGCACCTCGGCGACCAGGTGCCGCTGATGGTGGACGCCAACCAGCAGTGGGACCGGCCGACGGCCGCGCGGATGGGCCGGGCGATGGAGGAGTACGGCCTGGTCTGGATCGAGGAGCCGCTGGACGCCTACGACCACGCCGGGCACGCGGCCCTGGCCGCCGCGCTGGACACCCCGATCGCCACCGGCGAGATGCTGACCAGTGTGGGCGAGCACGCCGAGCTGATCAGGGCCCGCAGTGCGGACGTCATCCAGCCGGACGCGCCGCGTATCGGCGGCGTCACCCCGTTCCTGCGGCTGGCGGCGCTGGCCGAGCACGAGCGGCTCCAACTCGCTCCGCACTTCGCCATGGAGATCCACCTCCACCTGGCCGCCGCGTACGCGATGGAGCCGTGGGTGGAGCACTTCGAGTGGCTGGAGCCGCTGTTCAACGAGCGCCTGGAGATCCGCGACGGCCGCATGCTGGTGCCGGACCGGCCGGGCATCGGCGTCACGCTGAGCGAGCAGGCGGCCAAGTGGACCGCCGAGCGGTACGAGACGACGTGACCAGCCGCACGCAGCAGCTCGTCGACACCCTGACCGCGCGCATCCAGGAAGGCGTGATCAGGCCCGGCGAGCGGCTGCCGACCGAGAGCGACCTGGTGGAGACGTACGGCGTGAGCAGGACCGTCGTGCGCGAGGCCATCGCGCGGCTGAAGGCGGCAGGGCTGATCGAGACGCAGCACGGGCGGGGCAGCTTCGTGCTGGCCCGGCCCAGCACGACCGGCTTCGACCCGGCGCCCGCCAAGACCCGCCAGGAGGTGGTCGACCTGCTCGACTTCCGCATGGGGGTCGAGGTCGAGGCGGCCGGGCTGGCCGCGGCCCGCCGCACTGAGGCCGGGCTGGCGGGGCTGCGGGAGGCGCTGGAGAGCTTCGAGTCGGCGGCCGGCCACCCGAGCGCGGCGGTCAACGCCGACTACCTGTTTCACCTGCGGGTCGCGCTGGTCACCGGCAACCGGTATTTCGCCGACCTGCTCGCCTCGCTGGGCCCGTCGATGATCATCATGCCGCGCGAACGTCTGCGTCCCGATCGGCCGGACTTCGCCAGGATCGTCGCCGAGCACGACCACATCTACGCCGCGATCCGGCGGCAGGACGCCGAGGCCGCCCGCGCCGCCGTCCGCGTGCATCTGGCCAACAGCCGCGCCCGCCTCCTGCAGGACGAGGACCCCTGAGCCTGACGGTCTTGCCCCGGGCATCCCGACGGTACCAAGCGCCCGCGCAGACCGCCCTGCGCGGCCTCAGGGCGTGCGGGACGGCTCGAAGTGGGCGCGCAGGCGGGTCCTGGCCGCATCGGAGGCGCCGAGGTGGTCCAGGCCGAGCAGGGCCGCGCCCATGACCGGCGCGACGTCGGCCACCACCAGCTCGGCCCGCGGCGCCCGCACCGCGAACTCGGTGTCCAGCAGCGACGTCATCAGCGGGTCCCTGGCGGTCAGCAGGCCGCCGCCCAGCACCACCTCCGCCGGCGTCCCCAGCAGGCCGAGCCGGCGCAGGCAGACCTCGGCCATGACCGCCACCTCCTCGGCCTGCCGCTCCACCAGCGACCTGGCCACCGCGTCCCCGGCCGCCGCCACCGCGAACACGCCGGGCGCCAGCTCGTGCAGCCGGGCCCCGTCCACGCGGCCGAAGTGGATCTCCAGCACCAGCTCCTCGACGGTCCGCGTCCCGAAGTGGGACGTGATCAGCCCGGCCAGAGCGCTCGGCACACCTCGGCCGTCCTCGGCCCTGGCGGCATGCCACAGGGCCTGCTCGCCCAGGCCATGGCCGCCGCCCCAGTCCCCGCTGATCGGCCCGAGCGCGGGGAAGCGGGTGACCGCGCCGTCAGGCGCGACGCCGACCGCGTTGATGCCCGCCCCGCACACGACCGCCACCCCCCACGAGTCCGACGCGCCGGCCCGAAGCAGCGCGAACGTGTCGTTACGCACCACCACGTCCGTCCCGAACCCCCGGGCGGTGAACTCCCGGGCGAGCGCCTCCTCTTCCACCGGTAGGTCCGCCCCGGCCAGGCAGGCCGACACGTGGTCGAAACCGTACGCGGGCGCCAGCGCCGCGACCGCCTCCTCGACGACGCTCACGGCCGCGGCGACGCCGTCCTGCTGCGGCACGAAAGGTCCCGAGCGGCCCCTCCCGAGCACCTCGCCGTCCTCCGACAGCAACGCCACGTCCGTCTTGCTGTTGCCGCCGTCCACGGCCAGAACGAGCCTGTGAGGCGCCACTAGCCCACCGTCCAGGGCAGGTGCTCGCGCCCCGCCCGGAGCAGCAGGCCGGTCAGCTCCTCGGCGAGCTCGTCCTGCCCGATCAGCGGATGGGCGAGCAGCGCGTCACGCACCCGGTCCGCGCCGCCGTGCCGGGCCGCGTCCAGGGCGAGCGTCTCGTACGCGGACACGTTCGCGATCAACCCGGCGAACAGCGGCTCGACGGGCACGACCGGCAACGGTACGGCCCCGCCTGCGCCGACGGTCGCCGGCACCTCGATCACCGCCTCGTCGCCGAGGAACGGCAGCATGCCCGCGTTGCGCACGTTCACCACCTGCGTGTCGCCCCGATCGCCGAGCAACGACGCGATCAGCGCCACCGCCGCCTCCGAATAGAACGCCCCGCCCCGCTGGGACAGCAGCTCCGGTTTCTCCACCACGGACGGGTCGGCGTACAGCTCCAGCAGCCGTGTCTCCATCTGCGCCACCTCCGCGGCCCGCGTCGGCTTCGAGCGCTGCTCGCGCACGACCGCGTCATGAGCATAGAAATACCGCAAATAGTAGGACGGAACGACGCCGAGCCGGCGCAGCAGGCCCGGCCGCAGTCCGAGGCTGTCGGCGATCTCCTGGCCGTGCTCGGCCAGCAGCGCGGGCAGCACGTCCCGGCCGTCGAGGTAGACGGCCCGCTCCCAGCTCAGATGGTTGAGCCCGACATGGCCGAGCGAGACCCGGGCCGGGTCGGCGCCGAGCCAGCCGGCGAACCGCCGCTGGAACCCGATCGCCACGTTGCACAGCCCGATCGCCCGGTGCCCGGCGTCCAGCAGCGCCCGGGTGACGATCCCGACCGGGTTGGTGAAGTCCACGATCCAGGCGTCCGGGGCGTGCTCGCGTACCGTCTCGGCGATGCCCAGCACGACCGGGACCGTGCGCAGCGCCTTGGCCAGGCCGCCCGCGCCCGTCGTCTCCTGCCCCACGCAGCCGCAGCGCAGCGGCACAGTCTCGTCCAGGTCGCGGGCGGCCTGCCCGCCCACCCTCAGCTGGAACAGCACCACCTGCGCCCCCGCCACGCCCTCCGCGACCGAGGAGGTCGCCAGCACCCGCGCCGGGTGCCCGGCGTGCGCCAGCATCCGCCGCGACACCCCAGCGACCAGGTCCAGCCGCGCGGGGTCAGGGTCGATGAGGGCGATCTCCGACACCGGCAGCTCGTCGCGCAGCCGCGCGAACCCGTCGACCAGCTCCGGCGTGTACGTCGACCCGCCCCCGACCACGGCCAGTTTCAACCCTTCACTCCCGTCAAGGTGACGCCCTCGATGAACACTCTCTGGGCGAGGAAGAACACGATGATCACCGGCGCCGTCACCAGCAACGTGGCGGCCATGGTGAGATTCCACTGCACGCTGTGGAACGCCTTGAACGTCGCCAGACCCAGCGACAACGTCAGCTTCTCCTGCTCGACGCCGGCGTACAGCAGCGGCCCGTAATAGTCGTTCCAGCAGTAGAAGAACTGGAACAGGGCCACCGCCGCGATCGCCGGACGCGCCATCGGGAGAATCACCCGCAGCAGGGTCTTGATGTCCGAGCAGCCGTCCACCTTGGCCGCGTCGGTGTAGTCGCGCGGGATCGTGACCAGGAACTGGCGCAGCAGGAAGATGGAGAACGCGTCGCCGAGCAGCATGGGCAGGATCAGCGGCCACAGGCTGTCGGTCAGCCCCAGCCGCGCCCACACCAGATAGATCGGCACCGCCACGACCTGCGGCGGCAACATCATCGTGGTGATGACCACGAGGAACGCCAGCCGCCGCCCCCGGAAGCGGAACCTGGCCAGCGCGTACGCCACCGGCAGCGACGACACCACGGTGAAGACCGTGCCGAGCGCCGCGTACATCAGCGTGTTGCCCGCCCACCGCAACAGCAGCGACTTCTCGAACACCACCGCGAAGTTGTCCCAGTTCCAGCTCTGCGGCCACAACTCGCTGGTCAGCGCCTGCTCGTCGGTCATCAGCGCGGTCAGCCCGATGAACACCACGGGCGCCAGGAACATCAGCGCCAACGCGATGGCCAGGGAGTGGGTGGCGATCCAGACCAGCATGCGACGCCGGCGCGCCCTGGCCCCGTCGTGCCGCGCGCCCCGGGCGAGCGCCGTGCGGGGCGGCGAGGTGATGGTGGCGCTCATGAGACCTCCTCGGCCCGGCGGAACTGCCGCAGCAGGATCAACGTGAAGATCATGGAGGTGCCGAACAGCAGCAGCGCCAGCACGCACGCGTACCCCATGGTGTAGTCGCGGAAGCCGACGTGGAACAGCCACTGCGGCAGCGTGAGCAGCGACTCTTCCGGGTAGCCCGGAGAGAACGAGCTGCCGGCCGAGTCGGTCACGCCCGAGGCCACCCGGGAGGCGATCATCGCCTGCGAGAAGTACTGCAGGGCGTAGATGACGTTCGTGACCAGGGCGAACATCAGCACCGGCGCGATCATCGGCAGGGTCACACTGCGGAACTGCCGCCACGGGCCCGCGCCGTCGATCGCGGCGGCCTCGTACAGATGCCTGGGCACGTCCAGCAGGGCCGCCATGAAGATCACCGTGAGCTGGCCGCAGCCCCACAGCGACAACATCGTCAGGCTGGGCTTGGACCAGGCCGGGTCGCCGAACCAGTCGGGCCCCTCGACGCCGAACCAGGAGAGAACCTGGTTGACCGGGCCGGTGCCCGGGTTCAGCAGGAACACGAACGTGATCGTGCCCGCCGTCATCGGCACCAGCGACGGCAAGTAGAAGATCGTCCGCAGCAGGCCGACGCCCGCCTTGAGCCTGATCACCAGCTGGGCGAGCGCCAGCGAGAACAGCACGGTCGCCGGGACCATGATGATCACCAGCCAGAGCGTGTTGCGCGCCGAGGTCGCCACCCGGGCGTCCTGCAGCAGGTAGCGGTAGTTGTCCAGGCCGATGAACTCGAGGGTGTACATGTCGTAGCGGTGGAAGGAGAAGTACACCGTGGACAGCAGCGGGTAGACGAAGAAGATCGACACTCCGGCGATCCACGGCGACAGCCAGGCGAGGGCACGCAGGCCCTCGCCGCGCCGCCATCGCGGCGGCGCGGCGTGGACGGCGCTCACATCAGCCTCCGGACAGCTTCAGCTTGTCGTTGATCTGCTTGTCCACGTCCTTCAGACCGGCGTCCAGATCCGGTACGGAGCCCTTCTCCCACTTGGCGACGAACGAGGCGAAGACCTCCTGGTTGAAGACGCTGTTCACGGTGGCGGGCAGCGTCGAGGTCTTCGGGTGGGCGAAGACGTCGAGGAACGTCTTGAAATTGGCGTCCTTGGCCAGGTCGGGAGACTCCATCGACGCCTTCGTCGTGGGAACGTTGCGCAGCGCGTTCGACAGCGTCACCAGCGAGCTCGTGTCGGTCGTCAGGTACTTGATCAGCTCCCAGGCGTGCTGCGGGTTCTTGGCGCCCTTCGGCACCCCGATGACGGTGCCGGCGGTGAACCCACTGCCGTACAGGTCGGGCTTGTCGTCGGCGACGGGCAGGGGAGCGGTGCCGTAGTCCAGGTCCTTGGCGTCATTGGCGAGCATGGCGTTGCGCCACTCGCCGTCCAGGATCATGGCGACCTTGCCCTTGTAGAAGGGGTGCTCGGCGCTCCACTCGTCGCCCAGGCTCTTGCGGAACTTCTCCAGCTTGTCGTGGCCGTACCAGTCGACCAGCTCCTTCTGCCAGGTCAGGAGCTGCTTCCAGGCCGGGTCGGAGCCGATGGCCGAGGTGCCGTCGTCGTTGTACCACTTCGCGCCGACCATGGGGCCGATGTGGCTGGGGCTGTTCTCGTAGTACTGGACGCTCGGGATGAAACCGGCCACCTTGATGTTGCCGTTCGCGTCGCGGACGGTGAGCTTCTTGGTCAGCTCGGTCAGCTCGCTCAGCGTCTTGGGCGGCTCGCTGCCCTTCATCAGGGCCTTGTTGTAGTAGAGGCCGTAGGCGTCGGCCAGCAGCGGCAGCGTGCACTGCTTGCCGTCGAAGGCCGTATAGGAACGTGCCACCGCCGGCAGCACGGTCAGATCGATGCCGTCCTGCTGGATCACCGGAGTCAGATCTTGGAACGCTCCCGACTTGCACCATTGGGCGACGTTGTCGGTGGTGAACGAGGCCGCCACGTCGGGCGCCTGGCCACCGCGGATGGCCTGGGTGATCTGGTCGTCCTGGACACCCTTGGTGGCCTTGACGGTGATCTGCGGGAACTTCTTGTTGAACCCGGCTATGGCGTCCTCGAACGCCTTGACCTCGGCGTCGGTGGAGAAGCCGTGCCACAACTCGATCGTGGCGGCGGGAAGGGCCTGCGAAGCGGATCCTGAGGGTTTGGGCTGGGCGCCGAGCGAGGGCCCGGCCTCCTTGCCGGCGGTGCAGGCGGTCAGCGCGAGGGCTGCGACGACCGCGAGGGGGACGAAGCGCACGGGGGGTGCCTCCTGCCAGGTTTGCGAGGGACCGGTTTACGAGGGACAGGTTTACGAGGGAACAGTGGAGCTGAAGACCTCCTCGCGCACGGTGTCGAGGGCCAGGTCGAGGGCGCCGGCCAGGACCGGGTTGCCCTCCACGCTCGACAACCGCACACGAGGCTGGGGGATGGTGAGCGCGTGCAGCTCATGCTCGACGAGCTCACGCAGGGTTTCGCCGCCGGACAGCACCACGCCGCCGGTCAGCACGATCAGGCCGGGGTCGACGACGGAGGTGATCGCGGCCAGGCCCACGGCCAGACGGGCGGCGATGTCACGCAGCCCGGCCCTGGCGTCGTCGGCTTTCTGCCCGGTGCCTTCGGCCGCGCGCACGGCGTTCGCGACGGCCTGGCGGAAGTCGGCGCCGCGCACGCCGTACGAGCGCAGCAGCTTCAGCACGGCCGGGCCACCGGTGAGCGCCTGGTAGCCGTGGTCGGCGAGGCGGCCGGCCTCGCGGGCCGTCGGCGCGCCCGGGGTCGGCATGTAGCCCACCTCGCCCGCGCCGCCGGTCGCGCCCCTGTGCATGCGCCCGCCCATGACGATGGCCGAGCCGATGCCCGAGTCCGCCCACAGCAGCACGAAGTTCTGGCTGTCCTGGGCGGCGCCGTGCGCCTGTTCGGCGAGCGCGACGAGGTTGACGTTGTTCTCGACGTTCACCGGCACGCCCAGCCCGGCACTGAGCGTAGGCACCAGGTCCGGGATCTGCCAGCCGGGCACGTCCTTGGTGGCGGCGTACCCGAGTCTGCCGGTGGTCGGGTCGATCGCCGCCTGTACGCCGATGACGACCCGGCGCAGTTTGTCCGGCGGGTCCGCGCCGAGCAGCGCCGCGTTGAGCCGGTCGACCAGCTCGCCGTGGGGCCGGCGCGGCGTCGGCAGCGTGTGCTCGCCCACGATCGCGCCGGTGATGTCGGCCACCTTGACCTCGATCCGGTCCGGGGTGACATCGAGCGCGCCCACGTACGCCGCGGCCGGGTTGATCCGGTAGACCTCCGCCGTACGGCCCGGCAGGCCCTCCCTGATGCCGTCCAGCACCACCAGCCCCGCCTCCTGCAGGCGGGAGAGAAGCTGGGATGCCGTGGGCTTGGACAGCCCGGTGAGCGCGCCGATCTCGGGGCGGGTCAGCGGGCCGCGTTCGAGGAGCGCCAGCAGAGCCGCGCGATCGTTGATGGCGCGTAGCAGACTGGGTGTCCCCGGCACGGGACCGCTCACGGCGACTCCTTCGCTCGCAAGTTAGGAAACTTTCCTAACTTGCGAAGAACGTAAGGCGGACCTGCCAGAATGGTCAAGAGCCGAAACGAAGACGTAACCGAACGTCTGGGAAGGAAGAAAAGGAGGGCGGAGTACCTCGACAGGCATGCTAATGTCGTCGTTTGTCGTAACAACAAGCAGAATGGCCCGGAGTGTCCCATTAACCACATTAATGGTCAGGCGGCAACTCGTCAAACGGAGCTCGCCAATGAGCAAGCATACGTCACGCGCCTCTACGGTCGGCTCGACACGCTGCGCGAGCGCACCCAGCACCAGCTGAAGGAGGTGCTGGCCGCGGGTGCCGTCGGCACGATGCAGAACCGGTCGGAGCGCGACTCGTTCGCCGACATGTACGCCTCCAGGCTCGCGCGGCTGTGGGCGGTCGAGCGCGGCCTGGTTTTCGGACGGCTGGATCACCTCGAGGAAGGCCGGCTCTACATCGGCAAGCTCGGCCTCACCGACGACGACCAGCGGAGGTTGCTCATCGACTGGCGGGCCCCGGTTGCGCAGCCGTTCTACCGCGCAACCCCGGCCGCCCCGATGGGCGTGACCAGGCGCCGCCACCTGCAGACCAAGGGCCGCACGGTCGTCGGCGTCGACGACGACCTGCTCGACCTCGACTCGCTCAGCGACGCCGACCGCGCGACGCTCAACGGCGAGGCCGCGCTGCTGGCCGCGCTCGACGAGCGGCGCACCGGCCGCATGCGCGACATCGTCGCCACCATCCAGGCCGAGCAGGACCGCGTCATCCGCAGCGACCTGGGCGGCGTGCTGGTCGTGCAGGGCGGCCCGGGCACCGGCAAGACCGTGGTGGCGCTGCACCGCGCCGCGTACCTCCTCTACACGCACAGGCAACGTCTGGAGCGCCGCGGCGTCCTCATCCTCGGCCCGAACCTCACGTTCCTGCGTTACATCGAGCAGGTGCTGCCCTCGCTCGGCGAGACCGACGTGCTGCTGTCGACGGTCGGCGAGCTGTACCCGGGGGTGACCGCCACCGCCAGGGAGCGCCCCGAGGTGGCCGCGCTCAAGGGCGACCTGCGCATGGCCGAGGTCATCGCCAAGGCGGTGCGGGACCGGCAGAAGGTGCCGCGCAAGCCCATCGAGCTCGCCGTCGGCCGGATCACGCTCAGCATCGACCGTTCCATGCTGGAGGCGGCGAAGAACAAGGCAACTCGTTCGCGCCGCCCGCACAACCAGGCCCGCTCCGTGTTCGTCAGGTCGCTGCTCAACGCGCTGGCCAGGCAGCAGGCCCGCAAGATCGGCAAGGGGCTGATCGACGAGGAGGAGCTGGCCGACCTGCGCGAGGAGCTGCGGACCGAGCCGGTGGTCAAGTCGGCGCTCAACCGGCTGTGGCCGTACCTGACGCCGCAGCGGCTGCTGCTCGGCCTGTACGGCTCGCCGGAGCGGCTCGGCTACGCGGCCTCGCAGCTGACGCCGGAGGAACAGGCGCTGCTGCGCCGTGACGGCGGGGAGTGGACCGAGTCGGACGTGCCGCTGCTGGACGAGGCCGCCGAGCTGCTCGGCGAGATCGACGAGCAGGTGCTGCGCGCCACCGCCCTGCAGGCGGAAGAGGAACTGGCCGCCGCCCGGCAGGCCGAGGAGCACCAGCGCGAGGCCGAGCTCGCCTACGCTCGCGAGGTCCTGGAGCTGACGGGCCTGTCCGACGTGATGGAGGCCGAGCGGCTGGCCGAACGCCAGCGCGGCGAGGGCCCCTACCTCACCACCGCCGAACGCGCCGCGGCCGACCGCACCTGGGCCTACGGGCACGTGATCGTGGACGAGGCGCAGGAGCTGTCGCCGATGGCCTGGCGGGCGGTCATGCGGCGCTGCCCGACACGGTCGATGACGATCGTGGGCGACATCGCCCAGACCGGCTCGGCCGCCGGGGCCCGGTCGTGGTCGTCGGCGCTGGACCCGTACGTGGCCGGGCGCTGGCGCCAGGAGCGGCTCACCGTCAACTACCGCACGCCGGTCGAGCTGATGGCCGTGGCCGCCCGTGTCCTGACCACCATCGACCCCGCTCTCGAGGCGCCCACCTCGGTACGCGAGCTTGGCGTCGAGCCCTGGTCGGCGCCGCTGTCGGCGCTGCCCGAGCTGGCCAAGGCCGAGGTTGGCGAGGGCGGGAAGGTCGCCGTGGTGGTGCCGGACGCGCTGCTCGAGTCGCTGGGCGCCGAGGTCACCGCGACCGTCGCGGGCACCGTGGTGATCACGCCCGGGGCCGGGCGGGCCAGGGGAGCCGAAGCCCTCGACGCGCCGGTGGCCGTCATGGGGGTGAGCGACGCCAAGGGGCTGGAGTTCGACTCGGTGATCGTGGCCGAACCCGACCTCATCGCCGCTCAGTCGCCACGGGGGCCCAGCGACCTGTATGTTGCTCTCACCCGTGCCACGCAGCGGCTCGGCGTCGTTCATGCGCGGCCGCTTTCGCCGGCCCTGCAGGGCTTGCCGAGCCGGTCGCCCGCACCGGGAAATGGGCTTTGATCTGCATTGCGGTGGCCAGGTCATACATGTCCTAGCTGCGGAAACTTGATGTTTCTGCTGATCGGGACACGGTTGACATCTGAGGTGGAGTCGGTAGTTTGCTGCGCAGTCCAGCACGGGACTTGGCCGGTTGGCCGTCTCTGACATCGCCGGATCCTGCGTCCGTGACGGAGCGTGGCTTCGTCCACACAGCCAGGTGCAGGGCCGTCGGTCCGTCGAGTCGGGGCACCCCAACCGGGCGGGGGGTTGGACCCGGGACGGGTCCGGGAGCCCAGTAGACAACGGAATTCCGAGCTCGCCGCCGACGAGACGGGTCCGGTCCGAAGGGTTTCCGGGCCCTCTTCCGCTCTCGTGCGCAGGACCGCCGAGTGCGCCGGGTGGTCCCGTGGGTCGCGGGATCACCCCGCCGCCACGTCGTTTCTTCGATCTTTCTTGTGCCTGCGCTGGCTCGAGCGCGGCCGTGGGGCGGTAGCGTTTTCGCAAGCAGGCGTTCGACGGTGGCGAGGAGATGCCGGAGTGGTTCAGGACAGAGCGAGCCTACCGCCCGCGACCGGGCACGGCTCAACTCCTGCCGTCGAGGCCGACCCGGGCTCCCTGGACGCGCTGGACTCCTCGGGCTCCGCGGACGCTCTTGGCTCCGCGGACGCTCTCGGCTCCGCGGACGTGCGGGACTCGCTGGACGCACCGCCGAGCCGGCCCACCGGGGACACCACTCCGGCAGCACCGCCGTCCGCCGCCGACGTGTCCGCCCCCGGCCTGTCCTCCCTCGACTTGATCAGCCCTCCCGAGACGAGCCGGGAGCGCGACCGCACGCTGGGTGCGACGGCGGCACCCCCCGCCGACGCCGCGCCGTCCGAGGCCGGTCGAACCGGCGAGACGTCGGACGACAGCGGAGCGGAGCGCGGCTCCCAGATGGCGCCGGCGGCCGAGCAGGCGGCCGGCGCTGAGCGCGCGGATGCGCCTGTGACCGCCCCGGCGCGTGAGACATCGGCAGACGGCGGAGCGATGAGCGACCCAGACACCGACACCGACACCGACACCGACACCGACACCGACACCGACACCGACACCGACACCGACACCGACACCGACACCGACACCGACACCGACACCTCAACGGTGGCCGATGGGCCGCGGGAGGCGGAGGGAGTCGGAGGTGAGGCCCCGGACGCGACGCCCGTAGTGCCGTCCGGCGGAGATGACGTGCCGCCCGACGGCGGCGGTGTGGCCCCTGCGACAAGGGACGTGGCCCCTGCGACAAGGCCGGACGCGGTGCCCGGGACACTGGCCGGCGGGGGAGAGGCCCCGCCTGCGGCGGCGACCGCGGCCGGGGAGGCCGGGCGCGAGTCGCGCAAAGTGCTGGCGGCCCGGGTCGTGGCGGCCGTGGTCGGTGGGATCACGCTGTTCGCCGCTTTCCCGCCGCTCGGCTGGTGGTGGTGCGCGCCCCTCGGCATCGCGCTGATCATCGGGTCGCTCTACGGCACCCGGCCCAGGCGGGCCGCCTGGCTGGGCTATCTGAGCGCGGCGGTGTTCCTGTTCCCCGCCCTCGCATGGGTGCGCACCATCGGCGACGATGTCTGGCTGATGCTGGTCGGCACCGAGAGCCTGTTCTACGCCGCCATGGCCGCTCTGGCCGCGCTGGTGTTCAGGCTGCCCGGGTGGCCGGTGTGGTTCGGCGGACTGTGGGTGGGCATGGAGTGGGCCCGCGGGCTGGTGCCCATCGGCGGGTTCCCCTGGGCGCGGGTGGCCTTCAGCCAGGGCGAGTCGTTGTTCACGCCCTACGCCGCGCTGGGTGGGGCGCCGCTGGTGTCGTTCGCCGCGACCCTGTGCGGCGCGCTCCTGGCCCACGCCGTCCTGGTACGAAGCCGGGCGTGGCGCAGGGCGATCCCGGTTGCGGTGGCACTGGCGGTGCCGGTGCTCACCCTGGCGATACCGCGGCCGGGCGACGAGGGCCGCAACATCAACGTCGGCATCGTGCAGGGCAATGTTCCGGGCCGCGGCATGTACGCCCTTGGCGACGAGCCCGCCGTTGTCCTGAAAAATCACGCCAACGAGACGAAACGCCTCGCCGAGGCCGTACGCGCCGGGAAACTCCCCAAGCCCGACATCGTCGTCCTGCCGGAGAACTCCACCGACATCGACCCCTACCAGGACGAGATCGCCCGCCAGATCATTCAGGACTCCGTACGTGACGTCGGCGTGCCGACGCTCGTCGGCGCTGTCGTCGCGATCGGCGACGAGCACCGTGCCACCCGCAGCCTGGTGTGGGACCCGGTGACCGGGGCCGGCGCCTACTATGACAAGCAGAACCTGGTGCCGTTCGGCGAGTACACGCCGTTCAAGGACATCGTGCTGGCGCTGTGGGAGCGGGCCGGCCTGGTCGGCAGGCAGTCCGTTCCTGGCGACAAACCGGGCGATCTGAAGATGGGCCCGGTCACGGTCGGCGCGGTCAACTGCTACGAGGTGGCCTACGACGGCACCGTGCGCGGCACCGTGCGTGCCGGCGGCACCCCGCTCGTGGTGCAGACCAACAACGCCTCCTACGCTTTGTCCAACCTGCCGCCGCAGCAGCTGGCGATGTCGCAGCTGCGCGCGGTCGAGCACAACAGGGCCGTGGTGACCGCTGCGACCACGGGAATCTCGGCTTTCGTCACGCCTGACGGTAAGGTCGCATGGCAGACCCGCGAGCTGGTCGCGGACATGAACGTGGTCAAGGTGCCCGTACGCACCCAGGAGACGCTCGCCACCAAGGTGGGTGCGTTTCCTGAGTGGGCATTGATGGTGATGGGAGCGGCGGCCGCCGCGGTCGCCGCGTGGCGTGGCAGGCGGCGAGGCGACCAGGTGAGGAACGACTGAACGATGGAGACTCTCGGCCGGGTGCTGGTCGTCGTGCCGACCTACAACGAGCGTGACAACCTGCCCATGATCGTCGGGCGGGTGCGCGCGGCCGTGCCGGAGGCCCACGTGCTCGTGGCCGACGACAACAGCCCCGACGGCACCGGCGAGGTCGCCGACGAGCTGGCCGCCGCCGACGAGCACGTGCACGTCCTGCACCGGCCGGGCAAGCAGGGCCTGGGCGCGGCCTACATCGCCGGCTTCCGCTGGGGGCTGGAGCAGGGCTACGACGTGCTGGTGGAGATGGACGCCGACGGCTCGCACCAGCCGGAGGAGCTGCCGAAGCTGCTCCATGCGCTGGCCGACGGCGCCGACCTGGCGATCGGGTCCCGCTACGTGCCCGGCGGCAAGGTGGTCAACTGGCCGCACCGGCGCGAGCTGCTGTCCAAGGGCGCCAACGTCTACACCCGCGTCATGCTGGGCCTGCCGGTGCGCGACGCGACCGCCGGCTTCCGCGCCTACCGCGCCGCCACCCTGGAGAAGGTGGGCCTGTCGGGCGTGGAGTCGCAGGGTTACTGCTTCCAGGTCGACCTGACGCTGCGCACGTCCCGGCACGGGCTGCGGGTGGTGGAGGTGCCCATCACGTTCGTGGAGCGTACGGTGGGCAAGAGCAAGATGAGCGGCAAGGTCATGTCTGAGGCGCTGTGGCGGATCGGCATGTGGGGCGTCACCGGCCTGCCCAGGCGGTTGCGCCGCAAAGGCGAGCCAGGTTAGGAACGCTTCCGGTGCGCCGGGCGTTGTTCCTGGCGTACGCGTATGCGGAATCGAGGAAACGATGCGGCTTCTGCTCTTCCTGGCCTTCCTGGTCGTCCCCGTCCTGGAGATCTGGCTGCTGATCCAGGTCGGATCCGTGATCGGCGGGCCCGCGACCGTGGCCCTGCTGATCGCCGACAGCCTGCTGGGCGCGTGGATCGTGCGCCGCGAGGGGCGCCGGGCCTGGCGGGCGCTGCAGGAGGCCTTGCAGTCAGGCCGGATGCCCAACCGCGAGCTGGCCGACGGCGGCCTGGTGCTGGTGGGCGGCGCGCTGCTGCTGACGCCGGGGTTCTTCACCGACGTGTTCGGGTTCTTGTGCGTGCTGCCGTTCACCCGACCGATGATGCGCCGCCTGGGGGCGTGGTTCTTCGAGCGCCGGGTCAAGAGGATGGCGGCCGCGTCGCCGTACGCGAATCTCTTCCCGCCGCGCCCCGACGCCGGCGCTCCGCACGGCGAGGCTCCGAACGGCGGCCGGGTGGTGCACGGCGAGGTCATCCGGGAGGAGCGCGACTAGCCTCCTGCCCGCGGGAAACCGTGGTCCCTCGTCGTTTCCGCACGTCACCACGACTGCCTGCGGCCCTCCGCCACCCGCGGCACTCCCGGTAGGCGGCTCCAGGCCGCGCAGGGCGCCAACGCGCGGACCTGCTCGCCTTGCGCTGTCACTCGCAGACGCTGCGCCAGGTGCGCTGGGCGAACACCCGACTGAAGGACTCGGCCACTCGGGCGCTGGTCAGCTGACGCTCGGCGAAGCTCGGGCATGAAGAACCCCCGGGCCGCCGGGCCCGGGGGTGTCACCGTGAGAAAGGTCAGGCGCTCTTACGACGCTGGGCCCGCAGAACCGCGAGCCGCTCGTTGAGCACCTCCTCAAGGTCTTCGATAGAGCGCCGCTCCAGGAGCATGTCCCAGTGCGTCCGTGGGGGCTTCGTCTTCTTGGATTCCGGCTGCTCGCCGTCCACGCGTACCGCGGTCACGCCGCACATGCGGCACTCCCAAGTCGCGGGGATTTCGGCCTCGGCGGCAAGCGGAACCTCGAAGCGATGGCCCTTAGGGCAGGTGTAGGACACGTCCTGGCGCGGAGCCAGATCCGTGTTACGGTCGTTCTCGTAGCTGGTTGCCCCGAGCCGGGTGCCACGAAGCGCGCGCTCGCCCATGTCTCAATGCCTCCTACAGGGCCCCCTTGAAGTGGGGGGTCTGTCTCCCACGGTGTCTAACGCTTGGTACCGTGATGGGATTCCCACCTGCGGGGTGATCCAATCGCGGATGGGGCTTCGGTTATTCAGACGATTGCCGATTTCACCCGTGGCCGCGCCGTCTGCAGGGCTGTGGCCAGCCAGAGGCCGCCGATCATGATGAGCGCGCCGTGCGCGATTCGCAGCGGGTACGGGCCGAAGAATTGTGGGATGAACAGCACGAATCCCAACGCCAGTGCCGTCCCGCTCCACCGGGGCAGCGTGCCCGAGCGCCACACCGAGATCGCCGCCATGACCACGCCGGCGCCCAGCAACAACAATCCGGCGGCGAACATGGTGAGCGCGACGGGCCCATGCCTGAACTCCTGCGCCAGCTCCATGAGCGCGGGCGCCTGGTCGCGCAGCGAGCGCCGGGCGATCACGTTCAGCCCGAAGTCCTCGGCACCGTAGTACGGCAGCGTCAGGCCGGCGCCGATCCACGTCACCACCGCCGCCCGCAGCGACAGACGGTCACCGAGCACCTGGTGCAGGCCGAGCACGGCCAGCCCGATGAGGATGAAGCCGAACATCGCGGCGGCGTGCCCGATGACCCATTCCGTGGAGGCCATCGCGGCCGCGTCGTCGCCGGAGGGGCGGATCGCCGGGTAGATGAGGAACTGGATGCCGCCGGTCGCGAAGGCGGCGGCGGTGAGCCGGGTCGACATGAGTGCTCCTTGAAGAGGGCATCGCTCTGTGGCGAGAGCAATGCTCTCTTGTGGGCGCGCCAAAGTCAAGAGCAGTGCTCTCGCTTTGGAGCGACGGCCGCGGATGTCGGGGCCGGAGTGGCAGCGCTCCCTGTGGAGGTTCCTTTCTCGCGTGGATCAGGCCCGGAGCTGGCGGGTGATGGAGGGGTCGGTGATGGCGGTGTCGTTCGCTAGTAGGAAAGCCTTGCTGAGGATGAGCGCCAACCGGCCGTCCTCCTCGAAGGGAAGGAACAGTCCGGCGTGCGGGTCGCCTGCGGAGACGATGCACAGGTAGGCGTCGTTGGGTTCCATCAGGATGTTCGCCGACCCTAAGTGGATCTTGTAGGTGCGCAGGTCGCCCCGGACCACCAGGAAGCGGTCGGTCAGGGTGCACCGGTCGGCGATGGCGGTGCGCCCGATCAATCGAGACAGCGCGTCGCGGCGCACCTCGGCGGAGGGCGGCAGCGCTGCGAACGAGCCGGTCCGCCAGTAGTCCTGCAGCCGGTCCGGCCCCTGGCCGGCCCACTGGGGATCGGCCGTGATCGAGGCGACGGCCACGAACAGGTCGACGTCCCGCATGGCCTCGCTGAACACCAGCGCCGGGACCTCCGCCAACGGCGCCTCGTGCCACCTGCCCCCGGTCAGCAGGTGGAAGCGGACCTGGCCGGTGCCCGCGTAGCCCTCGTCGTAAAGACCGTGGTCCAGGGTCACCCGCCACCGTCCGCCCGCCAGCGTCCGGTGGGCGTCACCGTCGCCGCCGCCGTCCCATGCCCCCAGGAAATGGGATTGCCAGCCTCGCTGTTTGAACAGCGCACGGAGCCTGCGGTAGTCCACCACGTGCCCGGCGAAGCGGTTGGAGTAGGTCCGGGTCGCCTCCTCGGCGGGGGTGAGCAGGTAGACCTCGCGGAAGGCCTGCTTGTACGGCTGGCGCAGCTCCTTGCCCTGCACCACCTCCCGCCAGGTGCGCACCTCCTCCGCCGACGCGCGGGCCGGATGCCACAGCCGCACCGGCACGTCGGGCACGGTCAACCCCAGCTCGCTGCGCCAGACGCCGGGCGCGACCTCGAACTCCCAGATCAGCCGATCGGTGACCGCATGGCCCTCTAGCTGCCGGTACGGCGGAGCCGTCTCGCTGGTGTATCCGGCTTCCAATGCCCTGATCAGCGTGGCCTGCTGCTGCTGGGTCCGCTTGACCAGCTCGCGCAGCCGCTTGACCTCGTCGGGGTGCTCCCTCTTGACCGCCGCCGGGACGCCCTTCAGCTTCTTGTCCCCGTGCCACCACGACAGCTCGACCGCGCCGTCGGTCGAGATCATCGCCGTGTGCTCGCCGACGGCCTGACGCACCCGCCCGTCGGGCAGCCGGAACGCCACCTCCAGCCGGTCGGCCAGGGCGGGCTCGATGCGTTTGAACATCCGGTCCAGTTGCTTGGGCACCCCGGCGTGCCGGGTGGCCTGGCGGGCGGTGCGCAGCGCGGAGACCGCCTCGGGAGTCGGGTGCTCCTCCACCGCGCGGGCGATCTCGAACAGCAGTCCTTGGGAGGGCAGGGTCTTGGCCTGGGTGGGTGCCACCGCGACCCCGCGCAGCAGCCTGTGCAGCAGCTCGGGCAGCCAGGGCTCGTCGCGGAAGAGCGCCAGCCGTGCGGCCCGGCCGATGGTCGCCGTCTCCGCGCGCTCGAACGCCTTGTCCGCCTGGTAGGGGATCTCGCCGGCGTGGATCGCCGCGACGCGGACCTCGGCCGCCTCCAGAGCCGTCCGGGCGAAGTCCAGATAGCCGGGCTCGCCGCCGAGCCATTCGACCGCGCCGGGCAGCGGCGGGGAGTCAAAGTGCGGCCGCGCCCGCTCCGCCTCGGCGAACAGCGCCCGCCGCTCGACGTCCCACCCGAGCAGCAGCTCCATCTCGGCGACCGCGATCGGCCCCCAGTCCTCGGCGAGCCGGGCGCTCACGTCGGCGTCCATGCCCGCCAGGCCTGCCGCCACCAGCGCGCAGAAGGGTTCGTACGGTCGTCTCTCGTCCCGCAGCAGGAAGCCGACCAGTTCGCGGGCCGGCGCGGCCAGCCGCTGCCTGGTCTGCTCGTCGATCGCGTACCGCCGCGCCGATGTCCGGCTGCCGTCGCCGTCCCGTGCCGGAGTGCCCAGCCCGACGCTCAGCTGGGCGGCGTCGGGCCAGTACGTGGGATCCTTCGCGGTCCCGGTGAGCAGATGGAACAGGCGCTGTGCGAGGGGGGAGAGGTCCATGCCGATGGTTTAGCAGCCGCGAATGACAAAACGTCGGCGGCCGGCCGCCTGCCAGGCATGATCTACAAGGGGCTGCTTCAGCATCCGCCCGGCTATGATCCGTTCCGATGAGCGCCGACAACCATGGGCCGCCGGCTCCCCGTCTCGCCGGCATCCGGTCCCGCTGGCTCAGCGCCACGACCGCCGCCCTCCACGGCGACCCGGTCGTCGCCGGCGCTGCCCTGGTCGGCTCGCTCGGAGCCGGGCAGGCCGACGACTGGAGCGACATCGACCTGCTCATCGTGGTCGACGACGTATCCATCGACGACTACGCGGCACCCGGCCGTCTTCCCTGCGGCACCGGGAAGCCGGCGGTGGCCTTCGACGCCCGCCACAACGGCCCTCGCGGCACCAGGGCGGTCAGCGGGCAATACCTCGTTGACGGGCTTCCGCTCTGGGTCGACTGGCACATCCACCGGCTCTCCCAGGCGAACTGGCCGGCCGACAGCACCGTCATCTTCGACCGGCGAGGTCTCGGCCGAGACTCGGCCACCTTCTCCGAGCTTCTCAACGCCGGCGAGCACGAACAGGCGACAGCCAAGGGCCCGGCCGATCATCGAGCATTGCAGCTCGCCCTCGTCCCGATCGCGGGCAAGCGGATCGCCCGCCGATCACCGGAAACGGCTCCGATGATCGCGTTCATCGGCGGCCCTTACGTGCCCGGCGCACCCTGGAAGGACCACCTCGCCACTCTGCGGCAGCTGCTCGGCGGATTCGCGGCGCTCCGGCTGCCCGGGAGCGTCGCCGCCGGGCACGCGTACCTCGACCTCGTGGAGGAGACTCTCGGCTGACCTACGTCAGATGCGCTCGGGCACCTCGTTGCCGGCCGCGCGGATGGCCTTGGGCAGGTTCGTCAGCGCCAGCAGGACGAACCCGATGACGAAGAAGACGACCAGGGACACGATGGCGATGCGGTAGCTGTTGGTGAGCGTCAGGGCCAGGGTGATCGTCAGGTTGCCGATGAACGCCGAGCCCTTGTCGCTGATCTGCAGCAGGCTGAAGTATTCTGCCTCCCTGCCCTTCGGGATCACCTGGGAGAACAGGGAGCGCGACAGCGCCTGCGTGCCGCCCAGGACGATGGCGATGACCAGGGCCATGAGCATGAACTGCAGCACCTGCTGCTCCTGTACGAACAGGGCCACGATGACGATCGCCGTCCACACCACCAGGCTGCCCAGCACGGTGCGTTTGGTGCCGAACACCCGGGCCAGCCGGCCCAGCAGCAGCGCGCCGAAGAACGCCACGAACTGCACCATCAAGATGGTGACGATCTGGATGGTTGTGTCGAGCTTCAGCGCCTGGGAGGCGAAGGCCGCGCTGTGCCCGATGACGGTCTGGACGCCGTCGTTGTAGATCAGGTAGGCGACCAGGAACAGCAACGTCAGAGGGTATCTACGCAGCTCGGACAGGGTGCGGCCGAGCTGGCGGAAGCTGCCGCCCACCGAGCCGAGCGCGGTGGTCTCGTGCGCGGGCACGGGCCGGTTGCGCAGCCGCAGCAGCGGGATGACGGTGAAGGCGGCCCACCACAGCCCGGACGACATCAGGCTGATGCGCACCGACTCGCCGGTGCTCAGGCCGAGGGCCTCGTGGTTGAGGTAGAGGGCCAGGTTGAGCGCGAGCAGCACGCCGCCGCCGATGTAGCCGATGGCCCAGCCCTGGGCGGAGACGCGGTCGCGTTCCTGCGCGGTGGAAATCTGCGGCAGGAACGAGTCGTAGACGACCACTGAGCAGCCGTAGGCCAGGTTGGCCAGGACGAACAGCACCAGGCCCAGCATGTAGCGGTCGCCGTCGAGGAAGTACAGGCCCATGACGGCCAGGGAGCCGGCGAAGGCGAAGCCGCCCAGCAGCTCGCGCTTGCGGCCGGTGTGGTCGGCCAGCGCGCCCGCGATGGGCAGGAACACGATCTGCAGGAGCACCGCGACCGTCGTCGCGAGCCCCCAGATGGCCGCCGGGCGGATGTCGGCGCCGAGCACGCTGACGAAGCCCAGGTCGGCAGTGACCAGCTTGTCGAAGTCGCGGGCGCAGACGTCGGCCGGCGTGGTGGGGAAGTCCTTGGCGCAGGCCGCGGTCGTGGCCACCGAGATCAGGTACGGGCCCAGGAAGACCGTGATGACGGTGGTGTAGAAGGCGGAGTTGGCCCAGTCGTAGACGTACCAGCCGCGCTGCTCGCGCCGGCGTGCGGCGGGTGAGTCGTCGAGGGCCGCGGGGGGGTGGGAACTGTTCATTGAGGAAGGCATTCCTATGTAGAAGCTCGCTTGAGTAAATATTTACGTCGGCAATCTGATACCAGGCCTACACGCTCCGTATGCGATCTGGGATCTGCTGGCGCGCTGCCGGCTTTCGGGGCCCTCGTTCCACCGGAGCGATGGTCCGGGGCCTGCCTGGTTGCCTCTGGATGCACTGGCATGGCCACGTCGTGACGGAACTCGCCGCCCTGGATCGGACCGCACGCCGGACGTGCGTCGCCGCCCAGGGGTGTACGCGGGGGACCAGCGCGCCCAAGACCGTTCGGGGCGTGCCACTGTGCGGGACTCACTCTTGCTCAGTGTCCAGGGACGGTGCGGGTACGGGCATGGTTCGCTCGCTCCTAGGTGGCCATTCGGCTGGCCGGTCGCGTCGACGCGGATGCGGCCGGCCCGGGCTGTCAGGCGGCCAGGCTGCCGGGGTGCCACTGGCCGCGGCGTTCGAGCACTTCGCGTAGGCCGGTGACGTTGTCGGTCATGATGCCGTCCACGCCCAGGTCGAGCAGGCGCTCCATGCGGGCGGGGTCGTTGATGGTCCACACGTGCACCTGCATGCCGATGGCGTGTGCGGTGCGGACCAGGCGTCGCGTGGTGACGCGCAGGCCGCGGAAGCCCACCGGCACTTGGGCGCAGGGGATGCCGGCGAGGGACAGGCGGGCGAGCAGCCGGCCGTAGCCGGAGGTGGTGGCGGCGGCGCGCAGCGCGGCGACGCCGCGCGGCCCGAGCGCCGAGCACACCTCCCTGCCGATCGCGGCCCTGGCCAGCGCCAGGCGCTCGTCGGAGAAGGAGGTCAGGCAGATGCGATCGTAGGCGTTGGTGCGCCTGATCGCCTCGGCCAGCGGGGCGATGGCCGCCGCCTCCTTGACGTCGAGGTTGAAGCGGACCTCCGGCCAGGTGCCCAGGAGGTCCTCCAGCAGCGGGATCTCGTGGACGCCGCCGATGCGGGCCTGCCTGACCGCCCGGTAGGGCAGCTCGGAGATGCGGCCGCGCTGGTCGGTCACGCGGTCGAGCGTGTGGTCGTGGAAGGCGACCAGCACGCCGTCGGCGGTGGCGTGCGCGTCGGTCTCCAGATAGGTGTAGCCGAGTGCGACCGCCCGCTCGAAGGCGGCGGCGGAGTTTTCCGCGCCTTCCGCGGCGCCTCCGCGGTGGGCGAAGGCCAGCGGGCCCGGGTGGTCGAGAAAGGCGAAGCGGCTGAGCACGTCCTGAAGTATGCCCTTCCGGGATGAACGCTGCAGTTACGAATCAGCAAGATTCTCCCACTCCTGGCGGCGGGCCTCCGCCAGCGCGATGGCGGCGGCCACCGCGACGTTGAACGAGCCGACCCGGCCCACCTGCGGGATGTAGCAGACGCCGTCCACGGCGTCGAGGAGGGCGGGGGAGCAGCCGTGGTCCTCGCTGCCGACCACCAGGCACACATCGCGGCCGAGATCGGCTTTGTGCAGCGGGACGGCCTCGGCGGTCAGCTCGATGGCCAGCACCGCGTAGCCGCTCTCCCTGGCGGCCTTGACCGCCTCGGTGGCCGGGACGGGCTCGTGCCAGGTGACCAGCCGTTCGGTGCCGAGCGCGGTCTTGCCGGCCTTGGGGTTGGTGGGCGGGGTGGCGTTGCCGGCGAGCCAGATCTCGTCCACGCCGAACGCGGCGGCGCTGCGGAAGATCGAGCCGATGTTGAACGGGCCGGTGACCGACTCGATGATCAGGCCGAGACGGTTTTCGGTGTTCCTGCGCCAGGTGCGGTTGAGTCGTTTGACGTCGGTGGGGCGCAGTTGCCTTCTCATCGGGTCACCTTCAATATGCGGTAGGCGGCCCGGCTGGCCTCGCGGGAGGCCTGCCAGCCCTGCTCGCCGAGCCAGCGCTGCAGGGAGTCCGAGCCGAGGTGTTTCTGGACGACCAGGTAGGCGACACCGTCGGGGGTCAGCCGGGTGAGCCACCTGGTGAGCATGTCGTGGAGGGCCTGCTTCCCAATGCGGATCGCAGGATTGGACCAGATTGCCCGAAATTTCACATCTTCTGGCATTTCATCGACATGCACTGACCTTACTTTGTAAAGGCCGGCGGCTCGGGCGTTCCGCTCGGTGAGCTCCAGGCTGCGCCGGTTCACATCGACGGCCCACACGGTGGCCTCGGGCGCGCGGGAGGCCATGGTCAGCGCGATCGGCCCGTAGCCGCAGCCCAGGTCGAGCAGGTGGCCCTCCTGCGGCGGCGCCGGGACGGTCTCCAACAGCACGCGGGTGCCGACGTCGACCCGCTCCGGCGAGAACACGCCGCTGTCGGTCTCCAGCCGCAGGTGCAGGTCGGGGAGGACCAGGTCGACCGAGCCCGGCCTGGAGCGGGTGTCCGGCCGCTCGGAGAAGTAGTGGGCCACGTGGCAAAACGTTACGGGATGCGGGAACCGAACATGACCGCCGCACCGGACACCAGCAGCCCGGCCAGGATCGCGGCCACGATGAACCACTGGGTGATCTCCTGGTTGACGAGCTTGTAGCCGAGCGAGGTGCCGATCTGCTCGTAGACCTCGCGCAGCTCGTTGCCGGACTCGGCGGCGTAGGCGCGGCCGCTGGTGCCGTCGGACAACGATTGCAGGGTCTGCTTGTTGACCGGCACGTTCACCGGGCGGCCGTCGATGCTGACGGTGCCCTCCTGGGTGCCGTACGCGATCGTGGAGACCGGGACGCGAGCCTGCTGGGCCGCGTCGACGGCCTCGTTGACGGACCTGCCGGAGGTGTTGTCGCCGTCGGACAGCAGCACGATCGCGGCGGGCGGCGGGTCGGTGGCGGCCTGCTGGTCGAACGAGCGCAGCGCGTCGAGCGAGCTGAAGACGGCCTCGCCGATCGCGGTGCCCGGGCGGGTGGTGAGGTTGCCGATCGCGGCGACCACGGCCTGGTGGTCGGTGGTGGGGGAGATGACGACGTTGGCCGAGCGGGCGAAGGACACCAGGCCGACGTTGAAGCGGTCGGGCAGCTCGCGGGCGAAGGCCTGGGCGGCGGCTTTGGCGGCGGTGATCCTGTTGGGCTGGACGTCGTCGGCGTCCATGGACAGCGACACGTCCAGGGCGATCATGATGGTGGCGCGGTCGCGCGGCACACGTACCTGGTCGGCGGGTTTGGCCGCGCCGATCACCAGGAACGACATCATGACGAGGAACAACGCGGGGGCGACGTGGCGGCGCCAGCCCGGCCCGGCGGGGGCGACGAGGTTGAGCAGGGCCAGGTTGGTGAAGCGCACGGTGTAGCGGCGGCGGGCGAACATCGCGGCGACGTATCCGGCTACGAGCAGCGCGACCAGGAGGAACAGCCACAGCCATGAGGGGGCGAGGAACGTCATGTCACCTTCCTGTGGGCAAGGTGGCTCGTGCGGCGCTGCCGCAGCACGAACTGCGCCACATCGAACACCCAGTCCCGGTCGGTACGCAGCACCAGGTGGGCGATTCCGGCGCGGCGCAGCGCCAGGCGGGTGCCCTCGCGCTGCAGGGCGGCCGCTTCGGCATACGCCTGCCGGACTTTGGGCGAAAGGTGCACTTCGCGTACCTTCCCGGTCTCGGGGTCGGTGAACGCGACCCGGCCCACGTCGGGCAGTTCGAGCTCGCGCGGGTCGATCACCTCGACGGCCAGGACCTGATGGCGGGCGGCCAGGCGGCGGATGGGGCGTTCCCAGGGGCGCTCGGCGTCGGGGTCGAGATCGGGGTGGGCGTCGAGGAAGTCGGACACGATCAGGCGCATGCCGCGGCGCCGGCGGCTGGCCGACAGCACCTCGATGCCCTCGGCCAGGTCGGGCGCGTCCTCCACGATGCGGCCGCGGGGGGCGTCCATGAGGGAGTGGAGCAGCCCGTACAGGGCGGGACGGCCGGTGCGGGCGGGCATACGGTGAACGTACTCGTCGTGCAGGACGAATGCGCCGAACCGGTCGCCCATCCGGCTGGACAGGAAGCCGATGGCGCCGACGGCGGCGATCACCAGGTCGCGCTTGTCGGTGTCGGCGGTGCCGAAGTCCATGCTGGGCGACAGGTCGGCCAGCGCCCAGGTCTCCAGCTCGCGGTCGGCGATGAGGTCGCGGACGTGGGGGACGCTGGTGCGGGCGGTGACGTTCCAGTCCATGCGGCGCACGTCGTCCTCGCCGGGCACGTACACGCGGCTGTCGCCGGCCTCGCTGCCGGTGCCGGGCAGCAGCCCCTGGTGCGCGCCGTGCAACAGCCCGTCCAGCCGCCGGGTGACGGTCAGCTCCAGCCGCCGGAGTGCCTGCTCTGCTGTGCTCATCGGCAGCTCAACGGTTCTGGTTCCAGACGACGAGGGGTGGGGGTACTGCGTGCAGGATCTGCTTGACCACCTGCTCCGGGTCGACGCCGTCGGCCAGGGCGTCGAAGGTGAGCATGAGCCGGTGGCCCATGACGTCCACGGCCACGTCGCGCACGTCGTCGGGCAGCAGGTAGTCGCGGCCGCGCAGCAGCGCCAGCGCCCGCCCGGCGGCTACTAGGCCCAGTGTGGCGCGCGGGCTGACGCCGATCTCGATGGTCTCCGCCAGATCGGCCAGGCCGTACTCGGCGGGTGCGCGGGTGGACATCACCAGCCGGACGACGTAGTCGGCGACGAGCTGGTGGACCGAGATCTGCTCGGCCGCCTCCTGCAGGGCCAGCAGCTTGTCGGGGTCCAGGACCCGCTCGGGCATGGGCGGGGTGACGCTCATGCGGTGCAGGATCTCCAGCTCCTCGTGGGCGCTGGGGTGCGGGACGCGGACGCGGAACAGGAACCGGTCGCGCTGCACCTCCGGCAGCGGGTAGACGCCTTCGGACTCGATGGGGTTCTGGGTGGCCAGCACGATGAACGGCTTGGGCAACGGGTGGGTGACGCCCGCCAAGGTGACCTGGCGCTCGGCCATGACCTCCAGCAGCGCGGACTGGACCTTGGCGGGGGCGCGGTTGATCTCGTCGGCCAGCAGGAAGTTGACGAACACGGGGCCGAGCTCGACGTCGAACTTCTCGTTGGAGGGGTGGTAGACGCGGGTGCCGATGATGTCGCTCGGCACGAGGTCGGGGGTGAACTGGATGCGGGCGAACGTGCCGCCCACGACGGTGGCCAGGGTGGAGGCGGCGAGGGTCTTGGCGACGCCGGGGACTCCTTCGAGCAGGCAGTGCCCGCGCGCCAGCAGGGCCACGATCAGCCTTTCGACCATGTGGTCCTGGCCGACGATGACTCGCCGGACCTCGTCGAGACTTTGACGCAGCAGTGCCGCGTCGTTTCCGCCTGGCAACTCTTCGGCGACGCTCATGACGCCATTCCACCAAACAATGCCGGAAACGTGCACGACGCCACGTCTGTGCTTTCATGGCAAACGTGGCTAGTCCGCTCCAGTACGGCGATCCGCCCCGGTTGGGGCGGTATGTGGTCCAGGCGCGCCTGCATCAGGCGCCCGCCGGTTTCGTGTACCTGGGCCAGGGGCCCGACGGCCGCGCGGTGTCGCTGGCCGTGCTGACCCGGGGGGCCGCGTTCGACGCCGCGGCGCGTGAGCGGTTCGTGACCGCGATCAGGGAGTCGGCCGGCGGGCGGTCCGGGATGCGCAGCTGGCTGGGCCGCAACTCCAGGCAGCGGGCCGCGGTGCTGGACGGCATGCCCCAGGTGCTGGACAGCGATCTTGGGCACGCGCCGTGGGTGGCGGTGCCGTACACGCCCGGCCAGCCGGGGGCCGAGCGGTTCCTGGAGCCGGTCATGGTGGGCGGCACGCTGATCGGGCAGGCGCACGGGCCGGACTTCGTCCCGTACTGGCTGACCGACCGCGCGCCGGCGCTGCCGGGGCCGACCAGACAGCGCCGGCCGCTGACCGAGACGCGCCGGCGCGTGCTGATGGCCGCGCTGGCGCTGGCGCTGCTGTTGCTGCTGGTCACGGCCATCTTGTTGCTGCTGCTGTTCGGCAGGCGCGACAGCGAGCCGCAGCCTAGGCAGCTGCCGCCGACGGTGTTCGTGCCAACGCCACCGCCGACGCCCGAGACGCCGGAGCCGCGGCCCTCGCCGTCGCCGTCGCCCTCGCCGACCGAGAGCGGGCAGGCCACCCCGGGCCGCACGCCCGGGGACGAGCCCGGCGAGGAGTCGCCGTTGTAAATGCCGTTGAGCCTCACGTGACGTGAGGCTTTAGCGTTCGCGGCATGGAATTTACCGTTCACGACACGCTCACGGCGATGGTCGGCCTGCTCGAGAAGCCGCTCGAGGACCGGCCCGGCGCGCTACGGGAGATGCTGGCGCCCATGCGCGCGGCGATCCCCTTGCCCGGCGACATCGTCGACATCCACCACCAAGGCGGCGGCTTCCGCGTCGACGCCGACGACCCGCACTACCTTGCCGCCGTCCGGCGCATGATCGAGGCCGACGTGCTCGGGCAGGTGCGGCGCGAGCTGGAACGCGCCTCCGAGGCGCTGCGCGAGGCCAAGCAGGCCGACTCGCTGCAGGTCATGTTCGTGCTGGGCAATCCCGACGACGAGCACCTGATGAACATCACCGGCGGCTACTACGGCATGGGCGGCTCGCCCGGCTGGCTGTATCTGCTGGCCTGGCCGTCGGAGGAAGTGATCGGCAGGATCGCGCACTGCGCCGTGCACGAGTTCCACCACAACGTGCGCTTCACCAACGTGGAGTGGAACCCGGTCACGGTGACCGTGGGCGAGCACGTGGTGGCCGAGGGGCTGGCCGAGGCGTTCGTCCGGGAGCTGTCGGGGGCTCAGGCGATGGGGCCGTGGTCGTGGATGGTGACGGGGGAGGAGTTCGACCGCGCGTACGAGCTGATCATGGCGGACTTCGACCTGGAGGGGATGCGGCACACACCGGCGTACGTGCTGGGGGACAGCACCGTGCGCCGCTTCGGGCAGGAACCGCGCGGCATCCCCGACATGGCGGGGTACGCGGTGGGGTTGCGGCTCGTCGACCGTGCGCTGGCCGCCACGGGCCTGACCGCCGCCGAGGCCACCCTGCTGCCCGCGGCGGAGCTCATGCGCCGCGGCGGCATCCGCTGACCGCGGCCGCACCCTTCGTCGCTGCGCCGCCCCTCCGCGCTTCCCCTTCTCCCAAGGAACCTGCAGCACTTCCCCTTCTCCCCAAAGGACCTGCAGCGAAGTGTGGCGCGGCGGCCGGCCGAAGGCGGTGGTGGTGACGGGCGCAGGCGCGGCTAGCGGGGGGAGACGAAGCCGGACTCGTAGGCCGCGATCACGGCCTGGGTGCGGTCGCGCGCACCCAGCTTGGCCAGCACGTTGCCGACGTGCGTCTTGACGGTCTCGGCGCCGACGACGAGCTCGGCGGCGATCTCGGTGTTGGACAGGCCCCTGGCCATCAGCCGCAGCACGTCCCCCTCGCGGGCGGTGAGCCGGCCGATCCCGGGCACGGCGGGGCGGCCTGCCGAACGGCCGCCGGCCAGCGCCCGGATCGCGGCCGGGAACAGCAGCGACTCGCCCGCCGCCACCACCTTGATCGCCTTGACCAGATCATCGGGCCTGGCGCGCTTGAGCAGGAACCCGCTGGCTCCGGCCCGCAGCGCGTCGTAGACGTGGTCGTCGTTCTCGAACGTGGTCACCACGAGGACCTTGGGCGGGTCGTCCAGGGCCATGAGCCGGGCCGTGGCCTGGATGCCGTCGAGCGCGGGCATGCGCACGTCCATGAGCACGACGTCGGGCTGCTCGCGGCGTACCACGGGCAGCACCGCCGCGCCGTCGGCCGCCTCGCCGACCACGGCGAGATCGGGCTCGGCGTCGATGATGATCCGCAATCCGGCCCGGACGAGGTCCTCGTCATCGGCGATCACGACAGTGAGCGTCATGGGCTCGACCGTAGCGGCAGGCGTACCGTCACCTTCCACTCGGCTTCGGCGGGCCCGGCCTCCAGGTCACCGCGCAGCAGCCGGACGCGCTCGCGCATGCCCGCCACGCCTCTGCCGCCCGAGCGGGCGCCGTTCCCGCCGCCCGGGTTGGCGACCTCGAGGCACAGGTCGTCGCCGTGGACGGCGGCGGACAGGCGTACGGGGCCGCGGCCATGCTTGATGGCGTTGGTGAGGGCCTCCTGCAGGATGCGGTAGGCCTCGCGGGAGACGACGGCGGGCACGCCGGACAGATCGCCCACCTCCTGCCGCACCTGCACGCCGGAGGCGGCGACGAGCTCGCCGAGATCGGCCAGCGTGCCCTGCGGCCTTCTCCGCGAACGCCCATCGACCCCATCCCCGCTCGCCGGACCAGAGAACCGCCACCCGCCGCTCGCTGGATCATCGAGCCCCTGCCCGCCGCTCGCCGGGTCATCGAGCCCCTGCCCGCCACCCGTCCGATCAGCCGGCCTGGACCCGCCGTCCGCTCGATCGCCTGCCCGCGATGCGCCGGCCAGGGCCCGATCATCCGCCGATGCCACGCGGGCCGTCTGCCGCTCGTCCTCGGCGTGATTCCTGGGCGTCCGATCGGGCAGGTGCCGGGCCTCCTCGGTCGTGCGTTGGCCGGTCGTGCCTTCCTCGGCGTCGTGGCGCAGGAGGCCGAGGACATGGTCGAGGTCGTCGAGGGCGGCGCGGGCAGACTGTTCGATGGCGGCCAGGGCGGTCCTGGCCGTGGCGGGGTCGCGGTCCAGCACCCGGCCGGCGGCCGCGGCCTGCAGCGTGACGACGCTGAGCGCGTGGCCGACCGAGTCGTGCAGCTCGCGGGCCAGCCGATTGCGTTCGGCGAGCGTACGGGCGTGTTCCTCGGCGGCGGCCAGCCGCTCGGACGGGGTCGGCCCGAGTAGGACGGGCGCCAGCCGCGCCAGGAGCGCGCCCGCCCCCGCCGCCATCGCGACCAGCGCCGCCAGCAGCACCAGCCCGCCCAGCGCCCACAGCGCCGCCGCCCACCCCGGCGCGATCGTGAACCCGAGCACCACCGCCGGCCGCCCCGTGAACGGCAGCACCAGCGTGTAGAGCGTGAACGGCACGATCGCCAGCGTGAAACCGCTGACCACGCCGCCGACCGCCAGGTGCGAGGTGAACCAGGCGGACGTGCGCCGCCGCTCCTGCCAGGAGCGCCGCTGCTGCCGCGGCGGCGTCTCCACATGCGCCCCCAGCAGCCCCTGCGCCGCGTTCACCTCCAGTCCCCGCACCGGCAGGAACAACCCGGTCACGGCCACGACGGGCAGCACCGCCGCGAACACGCCGACCTGGGCGGGCAGCAACAGGTTCGCCTGCTCACCCTGCCAGGCGGCCGCGACGAGGACGCCGGCCATCATGTACGGCATCAGCAGCGCGCCGCCCAGAATGAGGCACGCCCATCGCAGGAACAGAGTCTTTCTCACATCGGCGATTCTATGTCGAGAGAAATTCGCTCTGGGTGGAATGCGCCCTTAGAGAAATGCGCCACCAGCGAAAAGATTCCATAATTCCCGGCGGCACGGTCTAGCGTTTTTCGCAGAAATACCCGCACAGAAAGGCGACCGTCATGACGGAGACCCAGCGCGCGGCCTGGCCTGACCAGCTGAGCCAGCGCCTGTTGAAGGAGCGCGTCGTCGTACTCGGCCAGGAAGTCGACGACGAGATTTGCAACCGGCTCTGCGGGGAGCTCCTATTGCTGGCGGCCGAGGACCCCAAACGCGACATAACCCTTTACATCAATTCTCCAGGCGGGTCGGTGACCGCCGGGATGGCGCTCTACGACATGATGCAGTTCATTCCGTGTGACGTGGCGACGGTGGCAATGGGGTTCGCCGCGTCCATGGGGCAGCTGCTGCTGACGGCCGGCGCAAAGGGCAAACGCTACGCCCTGCCCAACTCCCGCGTCGTCATGCACCAGCCGCTGGGCGGCATCGGCGGCTCGGCCAGCGAGATCCAGATCCAGGCCGACAACATGATCTACACCAAGCGCCGGATGGCCGAGATCATCGCTCACCACACGGGCCAGCCGCTGGAGCGCATCCAGGCCGACTCCGACCGCGACCGCTGGTTCACCGCCCAGGAGGCCAAGGAATACGGAATCGTCGACCACGTAGCCGAAGGGATGAACTGATATGAGCGGGCGTTACGTGCTGCCCTCGTTCACCGAGCGCACGTCGTACGGCATCAAGGAGATGAACCCGTACAACAAGCTGTTCGAGGACCGGGTGATCTTCCTGGGTGCGCCGATCGACGACACCGTGGCCAACGACGTGATGGCGCAGCTGCTGACGCTGGAGTCGCTGGATCCCGACCAGGACATCAACCTCTACATCAACTCGCCGGGCGGCTCGTTCACCGCGATGACCGCCGTTTACGACACGATGCAGTACATCCGGCCGGAGATCCACACCGTCTGCATCGGCGAGGCGGCCTCGGCGGCGGCCGTGCTGCTGGCGGCCGGCACGCCGGGCAAGCGGGCCGCGCTCCCGCACGCCCGCGTGCTGCTGCACGAGCCGGCCACCGAGGGCGGGCGCGGGCAGGGCAGCGACCTGGAGATCCACGCCAGGGAGATCCTGCGGATGCGTGATCAGCAGGAGGAGATCCTGTCGCGGCACACGGGGCGCTCGCCGTTGGAGATCAGGAAGGACATCGAGCGGGATCGCATCTTCACGGCCGAGCAGGCGCGGTCGTACCGGCTGGTGGATGACATCTACGCCTCGAGAAAGCGCACGCTCGCCCCGGCCCGCTGACCCCCTTGCCCGGCGAAGGGGGCGCGCCCTCACTTCAGGGCACGCCTCCTTCGCCGTGGTGGCGACGCTCCGGTAGCCGCTATGAGCCCCAAACTGGAGCGTTGGCGCAGGTCCCAGGTATCGCAATTGTGGCTTTCGGTCCCTGCCAGTAGCCATCCCGGGATGGCCGAGCCGGTCGCCGATGATTTCCGGCCGCGGGAGTGGTCTCACTCTCGAAACGACATGATGGAGCGGCTCCAGTGGACTTGTACAGCGTCGTGTGCGTACGTGACCGGGCGACATCGCAGAAGTGGTTCGAGGTGTTCTTCGGGCGGCCGGCGGACGAGATCATCGGCGAGGAGTACCTGTGGCAGGTCGGCGAGAACGCGTGGGTCGTCATCGACGACCGGCACGTGCGGGCCGCACGAGTGGGCGGCACCATGATCACGCTCGGCGTGACCGACCTCGACGACATCTTGGTCCGGCTGGCCGCGCACGGCATCGAGCACGAGCCTGTGGAGACCTACGGCAACGGCGTGCGCCACGTGGAAGTCCTCGACCCGGACGGTAACAGTCTGTCGCTCGCGGAGGCACCCGCCCAATAGCTGGTCGGGCTGTGCTGCGTCCGTCCCTCGAGGGCTTGTCGCTCGAAGGCGAGTGAGAGCGGTGCAGGAACGCGTCTCCGCCGGCGCCGCTGGGGCCAGGGCGTCCCTCGGGAATCTGGTCAGTAGCGGGGGCCGTGGCGGATGACGGCGGCCAGTAGCTGGCCGTACAGCATCAGCACGCGCTGCCGCTCCCGCGCCAGGTCGGGCTCGGGCGCCGGCCAGGCCGCCGCGTAGGCAGCCACCGCCTGCGTCACCTCCGCCAGCGGGCCCGTCGCGCCGTCGACCAGGGCGCGCAGCTGCTCGGCGAGCGGGTACGGCACAGCCGCCGGATCCATCGTTATCTGAGGTTGTCAAGCGAACCTGCTGGTCAGCCGGTTGAAGGTCGTTAAGCCACGTAAGGCAAGTAGGCTGACCGCGATCGCCTGCGACGGTGAAGGAGCGCTAATGACCGCGGACCCAACGATGGCCCGGATCGGCCAGGGGGTGGAGTTGCATCACCACCAAGGTCAGCGTGAAGCCGCTCGCGAGTTGTTCGCACAGATCTGGGACGACATCGGCGGCGAGCAAGGCGACCCGCTGCATGTTTGTGTCCTTGCCCACTCGATGGCCGATGTGCAAGACGACGTGCACCAGGAGCTGATGTGGGATCTGCGAGCGCTTGCCGCCGTCGGCCTGATCACCGATGAGCGGGTGGCCCAAGCCGGGGTGCCGCTTTCGGTGGCCGGCTTGTATCCGTCGTTGCATCTGAACTTGAGTGAGTGCTATCGCAAGCTGGGCGATCTCGGCCGCGCCCGTGAGCACCTCCAGCAGGCGCGGGCCGGGATCGGCGCACTTGGCGACGACGAGTATGGGCAGCTCATCAAGGGTGGACTGGAGCGGCTGGCCGAACAGTTGGGTGAGACCGTCTGACTGCGAGCCCAGGCAAGTAGGCTGCCCGCGACCGTCGCGTCAGTGGGCCGTCGAAAGGTCCATGAGCCGCGTGAAAAGACCCCGCTGGACCGTGGTTGAGAAACCTGCGGGCAGCCGTTGGCGCGAGAATGATCATGGCCCGTTGTGGAGCGTGGGGACGTCTCTCGTTAGGTGTTGATCACTTCGCGGCTGGTGTGTGATGGCTGGTCGTAGCTTACGGTGTTATGCGTGCGGAGTTTCTGTCTGATGAGCAGAGGGCCGCGGATCGGCCGAGCGGGCCGCCGAGGTCCGCGCCCCAAACCCACGACGAGCGAACCGGCTAACGTCTCATGCTCATGGGAGCAGCTACCCCTGCCGCTCCAGACCCGTCGTGATTATGCGCACTTCGACAAGGGCAAGACGTAGCGGCGCTGCTCATCGGTGACGTCGACGATGAACTTGTCGAGAGCGTCAAAGGTTCCGTCGATCGGGAAGGTCGGCAGGCCCGGTGCCCTTTACCTCAGCCCAGAAAGCCTTGCGCCGCGGGCTACGTGCGACCTACCTTCTCGTCGCCGCTTTCCTCGCCGGCGAGGTATCCGCCCTTCTGGCGATCGCCTTCGAGTGGTTCAACGCCTGGACTCTCTCCATCACCGGCGCATGCCTGCTGATGACGACCATTGCCGCCGCCGTCATCCCCTTAACCCGCCTACTGTCCTGGACGAAGCTGTAGCCCTCAAGCGGCGAGATTCCCAGCGCCACTAATAGCAGCACTAGTAGTGTGACCACCATGCCGACTACCATTGCGAGTATGGGTACGACAAGGAACGGTTCCTACAGCCTGAGCGAGATCGCGCACGGCTTCATCGAGGCCGGCGCCGAACGCGACCGGCTCAGCAAGTCGGCCTACGTCGAGCAGGCCGTCATCTACTACGCCATCGCCACCGGAGCGCCAACCGCCGACGCCGACGAGGCGTTCGCCGAAGCGCTCGTCGACGAGCAGGAAGCCGCCGCGGCTGACGATGAGTTCCGGGAGCGGGGCGCCGCGTGATCCCACTCACCTCGGGCGGGGTCTACCTCTACAGCCCGAAGGGCATCGACCGCGAGCGCTTGATGCTCGTCACCTCTGCGGCCGCCGTACTCGAGTCCCGCCGCCGGTTCATCATCGGCCTGACGGTCATGTCCTCCCATGACGGCGATACGCTGACGGTGCCGATCACCGTGAACGGCGCCCGTCGCTACGTCAACTGCACCCAGCCGATGCGGCTGATCCGCGACTGGTTCTTGGAGCACCACGACACCATCTCCCCTCAGGAGTTGGAGGCCGTACGGGCGTACCGCCGATTGTCGGAAGACCTGTGAAGCGCTGAGAGGCTCCAGGAGCCCCCGCACCGCTCCTGGATCTCTTGACGGAGCCTACGGCCGCCGCATGCTGCCTCGCCGTGTGGGTTCGTTGAAGGATCGCCGGGCGACCCGCCACAACCGAACTTCCCTCCGGCTTCCGGTCCGACCACCTCAGAGCAGGACTCTGCGTCACCCAAATAGCGCCTCGCGATTCTCATAAATGATCAGTTCTGCGAGACCGAAGCCAGTCTGCTCAGCGGCCGCGTTCGCGCAGGTCATACACGTCGGAGACGGAGCCTTGGGGGCTCAAGATAACGAAGCCTGGCCGCGTCGCCCCGGACTTGTTCGCCAGCAGGGCGAACTCCTCCTGATCGAGGGTCCAGCACTCGATCAGGTCCTCTAACTCCCACTCGCGGCGCATGCCGACACCCTTTTCCCACGACTTCCAACGAAGGTCAGGAGAAACATGGTGTAACCATTCGGCTACCGATCGGTATGTCAGAGCCGCTATCGCGACGTGGCGGACTTGAGACGCAACATTCCGTTACATTTCCCCCATATCGGAGCTGGCTCAACTCGACAGGCAAGTCGTTCTGGTAGAGCAGCAGCCAGACGAAGGCGTCGGGCGACGCGGGCAGCCACTGCAACGCCCGCGTTCCCTTCCGGATAACGCCGACGAGGTGCTCGCCGTAGTTGAGATGAGCGCCGGTGATGCCGAGCAGCTCGCTCGGACGCGCGCCGCAGGAAACGTAGAGCGCCAGCAGGGCGCGATCTCGGCTGGAGGCCATCGCCTCGAACAGCTCATCGAACATACCGTCCGAGATCGCCCGCGGGTCGGTCTGCGGAACGCGCTGGCGGTAGACGCCGCGGCCGCCCGGCCGAAACGGCTCGAGTGGGTTGTGATGGGCGTTCGCCCGATCACCACGGGCACTGGTTCGGGGAGGGACCGGGTTGACCACCGGCCCCGTGCCCTGGCCGATGTGATCGTCGTAGAACGTACTGACACGGCGAGGTTGAGGTTGATCGTCGCCGGGGGCGAAGGTGCGGCCGAGGTGCCGCTTTCCCGTCCGCCGGTTGACGCTGCCCGGCACCCGCGTGCCCGCTGGGCGGGCCGGCGCGGCTGGAGTCGTGGGACATGTCCGATTCCACCGCCGATCTACTCTCGTCTGCGCGGGTCTTCTTGGGGGCCGGGAGCGGGTATGACAGGGGGCGACGGATCGTTCGGCGGCGTGGCTGCGTACCCTGCCGGAGGATCCCGGCGGCATCTGGCGCGACATCGTCGTCCGCCGCCGCGTCCCGTCCGAGTCCACCCCCACCGCGACCGTCTTCACCGAGGCCGAGACCGCCGGGGCCGGCATGCTGTCGTCGTGCCGCCCGGCCGGGCCGGCGTCCAGGCTGGGCGCGGGGCGATGAGCGAGGGCCACCTCGCCGACCAGGAGGTCGCCTGATGACCGTGGAGAACGAGGTAGAGGCCGGGGAACTGCGCGCCTGGATCGGCGGGCACCGCGCCGACATGCTCGCCGATCTGGCCGCGTACGTCTCGCTCGAAACACCCAGCCACGACAAAGCCCTGCTCGATGCCGGCCTGGACTGGCTCGACGGCTACCTGGAGGCCCGGCTCGGCCCGCCCGCGGCCACGCGGCGGATCGACGGCGGCGCGCGCGGCGACATCGGCGGTCGCGGCGACGGCGGCGTGTACGGCGATGTCCGCATCAATGATTACCCGGGCCACGGCGGCGCCCCGATCCTGCTCCTGGCCCACTACGACACGGTCTGGCCGGCCGGGACGCTGCGCTCCTGGCCGTTCACCCTGGACGGAGACCGGGCCACCGGACCCGGCGTCTTCGACATGAAGGCGGGCCTGGTCCAGCTCGTGTGGGCGCTGCGGGCACTGGAGGCCGCCGGGTTGCCGCGCCCGCCGCTGCGGCTGCTGCTCAACGGCGACGAGGAGATCGGCAGCCCCGCCTCGCGGCCGCTGATCGAGGAGGCAGCGCGCGATGCCGCCGCCGTGCTGGTGTTCGAGGCCAGCGCGGACGGGGCGTTGAAGACCGCGCGCAAGGGGGTGGGCATCTTTCACCTGGCCTTCACCGGTGTGGAGGCGCATGCCGGACTCGAGCCCGCCAAAGGTGCCAGTGCGATCGACGAGCTGGCCAGGGCCGTGCGCTGGCTGCACGACCTCGCCGACCCCGGCGCGGGCACGACCGTCAACGTGGGCGTCGTCTCGGGCGGCACCGGCTCCAACGTGGTCGCCGGCGCGGCGCGGGCCGAGGTCGATGTGCGCGTCGCCAGCCGGGCCGAAGCCGAGCGGGTCGACGCCGCACTGGCGGCCCTGCCGCCCCATGATCCCCGGGCGTCCATCGAGGTGCGTGGCGGATGGAACCGTCCTGTCATGGAACGCGGGGCGGGTACGGCACGCCTGTTCGCCCTGGCTCGTACGGTTGCCCTCGACATGGGCCTGGACCTGCGGGAATGCTCGGTCGGCGGGGCCAGCGACGGCAACTTCACCGCCGCCCTGGGATTGCCCGTCCTCGACGGCCTGGGCGCCGTCGGGGCCGGGGCGCATGCGCGGCACGAGCACATCAGCGTGGAGGGCATGATCGAACGTGCCGCCTTGACGGCTGGCATCCTCCGGGCCCTGGCCCTCGTGGGCTGATCGGCCCATCGCCACCGCCTGCTCTACCGTCGTATGCGGCGTGGTGGGACGTGCCTGCCGATGGGCGCGGGCGCGGGCCGGTCGACGTGCGGCCAGGCCTCGGCGCGATGCGACATCTCGTGCCGGGGCGGCGAATCGCGGCGTATGTGGCACTTGTACACTCTTGGGGTTTCTTGGGGGGAAATCGGGGGAGTGGCGTGCCGCTGGAGCAGGTCCTGGTGTTGCTGGTCGCAGCGGCAGGCGCCGGGTGGGTCGATGCCGTCGTGGGCGGCGGCGGGCTGTTGCAGCTGCCCGCCATCCTGATCACGGGGATGCCCACCGTCGAGGCGATGGCCACCAACAAGCTGTCGTCCGTCTTCGGCACCACGTCGGCCGCCGTCGCCTACGCCCGCTCCACCAAGGTCGATCGCCAAGTGGCGATCCCCGGCGCGGGAATAGCCGTGCTGAGCGCGGGCCTGGGGGCGTGGGCCGCGGCGGCGATCTCGGCCGAGGTGCTGCGGCCTGCCGTCATGGTGGTGCTGCTGGCGGTGGCGGCGTTCGTGACGTTGCGCCCGTCCTTCGGTTCGGTGCCGCAGCCGCACCTGCGCACCAACACCAGGGTGGTGGCCGCGGTGGGGGTGGCCGGGGTGGGGATCGCCTTCTATGACGGCATCATGGGGCCGGGCACGGGAACGTTCCTGATCATCGCCTTCACCACCATCCTCGGGGTGGACTTCGTCTCGGCGTCGGCCTCTGCGAAGATCATCAATATTGGGACGAACGTCGGCGCGCTCGTGGTGTTCGGGCTCCAGGGGCACGTGCAGTGGGCGCTGGGCCTCGGGATGGCGGTGTGCAACGTGGCCGGCGCCCAGGTCGGCGCACGCATGGCGCTCAAGCGGGGTGGGGGCTTCGTACGGATCGTGCTGCTGTGCGTCGTGGCGGCGCTGGTTGTCAGGCTGGGTTGGCAGCAATTCGCCTGAGCAGCAATTCGACTGCGGGCAATTTGCCCGAGGCCCACGAGCGGGCGGCCGGCGAGTTCGCCAGATAGGACACGGGGGCGGATCCGGTGGCCGGGGATTCCCGACTGGAGAGGCGTGTCCTGCGCCCCCGACGATGCCGTGCTCGAAGGCGCAGGCGACGGCCTGGTCAGCGGTGCCGGCGGAAGGCTTCGGCGGCGGACGTGTCGATGGTGGTCAGCTGGGTGTGGATCTGGTCGATGGTGGAAGGGTCCAGGTCGCCGAGGAGGTCGTGAGCGTGGCGCCAGTGCTCGTGGGCAGCCGCGTGGTCGCCGGCGAGGTGGCGGCAGGCGCCGAGGTGGGCGAGGGTGCTGGCCTCGGCATAAGGGTCGCCGAGCTCCCGGAACGCGTCGAGAGCCTGGCGGTAGCAGGAGACGGCCCCGGCAGGGTCGCCCAGCTGGAGATGAGTGTCGGCCAGGCATGACCACGTGTGGGCCTCGTGGGGGCGGTTGCCGAGCTTCTGGTGCAGGACCAGGGCCTGCTCGCACAGGTCGAGGGCATGGCCGTGGTCTCCCAGCCGGCCGTGGTGAAACCCGAGGTCGGTGAGCGCGATGGCCTGGCCGATCTGGTCGCCCAGCTTCTCGAAGAGGTCATGGGCGCGGCGGGCGGCGTCGAGCGCGTCGGCCTCCCGGCCCTGGATGCCGTGGACGAGGTTCCGGAAGTGGTGCGTCCATGCCTGACCGGCGGGGTCGTCCTGTGAGCGTTCCAGGGCGGCGTCGAGGTTGCGGTGGGCCTCGTCGAAGCGGCCCAGATCGGCCAGCGCGGCGGCCAGGTTGCGGTGCGCGCGGGTCTCCTCCATAGGGTCGCCTAGCCGCCGGGCGGCGGCCACGGCGGCCCGCTGGGTCTCGGCGCGGTCGTGCCAGCGGCCCCGCCGGTGCAGGAAGACGAACAACGCCCGCGCCAGATGGCAGACATGCCGGTTGAGGCTCAGGTCGGCGGCAAGCTTCAGGGTGGCGAGCAGGGCGGGACGCTCGGCCGTGAACCAGTCCATCGCAGCGTCGGCGCCGTCGAAGCCGGTGACGGAGACGCCCGGGCCCGGCGCGGCTGGGGCGATGGTCTCGAGGTGTCCGTGGAGGCACTGCGCCGCGGCGTGCGCGGTGTGGACGTAGTGGTCCACGATGCGGTGCCGCGCGGCGTCCCGGTCGGCGTCGCCGGCCTGGCAGAGTTCGGAGGCGTAGGCGCGCAGCAGGTCGTGGCACGAGTAGCGGCCCGGGGCGTGCTCGGTGAGCAGGTTGGCGCGGGTCAGCTCGGCCAGCGGCGCCCGGACCCACGAGACCGGGACGCCCGCCAGGCTCGCGGCGGCGTCGATCGTGCTGCCGGGACCGGGATGCAGCCCGGCGACCAGCCGGAACAACCGCGCCGCCGCGTCGCCGAGCGTCTGGTACGACCACGAGAAGATCGCCCGTACGTCGACGGCACGGTCCAGCGCGCCGAGCGTGTCGGCGAGCTCGCGGGCGAGCGCGCCGAGCGGATGGGCGGGATGGATCGCGGCGCGGGCGGCGACGATCGCCAGCGCCAGCGGCAGCCCGGCGCAGCGGCGGACGATCTCTTCGGCGGCGGCGGGCTCGGCGGCGATCCGCTCCTGGCCGACTCGGCGGGCCAGCAACCGCTTGGCCTGGTCCGGCGGCAGCAGGTCGAGGGTGAGGGGATGCGCGCCGTACGTCATGACCAGCCCGGCGAGGTGATTCCGGCTGGTGACCACGATCAGGCACCCGGGCGTCCCGGGCAGTAGCGGGGCGACCTGCTCGGCGTCGCGGGCGTTGTCCAGCAGCACCAGCATGCGCCGCCCGGCCAGCAAGCTGCGGAACAGCCCGACCTGCGCGGACGGTCCGTCCGGGATGCGCTGCGGCGGCACCCGCAGCGCGTCGAGGAACTCGCGGATGGCCGCCGCCGGTCGTACGGGCTCCCGTGACGGGTCGTATCCGCGCAGATCGATGAAAAGCTGGCCATCCGGGAAGCACCCGGCGACCCGGTGCGCCCAGTGCACGGCCAGCGTGGTCTTCCCGACGCCCGCCGTGCCGGCGAGCACCGCGATCAGCGCCGACCGGGGCCTCGTCCCGCCCGTCGGGCCGAACAGCGCGTCCAGCGCGGCCAGCTCGGCCTCTCGCCCGGTGAATCCGTCGACGGCGGCGGGCAACTGCCTGGGCATCGTGCGCTCGCCGGGCGGAGCGCCGCCGGCAAGCAGGTCGGCGTGGACCTGCCGCAGTTCAGGGCTGGGATCGGCGCCAAGCTCCGCCGCGAGCCGGCGCCGGATCGTCTCGTACCGCTCCAGCGCCTCGGCTGGCCGGCCGGCCGCCTCCAGGACCCGCAGCAGCCGCGCCCAGAGCGATTCCCGCAGCGGATGCCGCTCGGCCGGCCCGGCCAGCTCAGCGGGGTCGGGTTGCTCTCCTCTGGCGAGGTCCAGGTCGGCCCGCCGCTCGAGCGCGGTCAGGTACCGCTCCTGCAGCGCCGCGGCCACGGACTGCTCCAGCCAGTCCGACCGGATCCCGTCGAAGGGCGTGCCGCGCCACAGCCCCAGCGCGGCGGTCAGCCGGGACCGCGCGGCCACCAGGTCCTGGGCCGCCGCGGCCTCGTCGAGTAGGCGGCCGAATAGGAGCGCGTCCACGTGACCCGGCTCGGCCGCCAGCAGGTAGCCGCCCGGCCGGGCCACGATCAGCTCGGCGACGCCGAGGGCGCGGCGCAGGCGCTTGACGTTCGTGCGGACGTTGGCCCGCGGGTCGCCGCGCGGATCCGTACCCCACACGGCGGTCGCCAGCCTGTCCGTCGGGACGGTACGGCCCGCCGACATCGCCAGCACGGCCAGTACCACGCGCAGCCGCCCGCCGGGCAGCTCCACCGGCTGCCCGGCCACCGACACGCGCAGTGGCCCGAGCAGCTCGACCGTCAGCACGCGGATCGCACCTCTTCCCTGGGCCCGTGGCGGGTTTCACCGGACTGTCACAACTCTGCCACCGCCATCGGCCAGGCTGGCGATCATCCACCAACGAAGGAGCTGTCATGAGCAAGGTCATTACGGGAATCTCGATGTCACTGGACGGGTTCGTCACCGGGCCGAACGTCACCCGCGAGCGACAACTGGGCGACGGTGGCGAGGTCCTGCACCGGTGGCTGCACGAACCGGACCCGCGTGACACCGAGCTGCTGACTGGGATGCGCGGGGGTGCGGGCTCGATCGTGATGGGCCGGCGGTCCTACGACCTGGCCGAGGGGGACGGAGGGTGGGGTGACGGCGGCCCGGCCGGTCCGGCGCCGTGCTTCGTGCTCACCCACAACCCGCCGGCCCCGGAGACGGTCCGGGCGCCGTCGGTCTTCACCTTCGTCACCGACGGCATCCACAGCGCGGTGGAGCGGGCGAAGGCGGTGGCGGGGGGCAAGGCGGTCGCCGTGCACGGCGCCAGCGCCGCTCAGCAGTGCCTTGCCGCGGGTCTGCTGGACGAGATCCAGATCCATCTGGCCCCGGTCCTGCTCGGCGGCGGCACCCGGCTGTTCGAGCATCTGGGCGGCCGATTCCTGCTCGAGCGCGCCGAGGTGGTCGACAGCCCGAACGCCACCCACCTGCGATTCAGGGTGATCCGTTGACGAGGTCAGCCCACGGGCTCGGCCGCCCGTGCCCGCAGAGCAGTGGCGGTCAAGGCCACGAAGGCGGCCAGCAGCGCCGGGATGGCCAGCGCTCGCGGCAGCCCCGCCACCTCGCCGGCCGCCCCGATGAGCACGGGCCCCGACAGGAACCCGAGATACCCGATGGACGCCACCCGCGCCAGCGCCCGCCCGGCGAAGGCCGGATCACGGTGCCCCGCGGCCGAGAACACCTGCGGCACGATGCACGACAATCCCGCACCGAAGCAGCCGAACCCGGCCACGCCTGCCACCGGATGCCCGCCGAGCAGCGCCAGCCCCAGCCCGGCGGCGGCCAGCAGCCCGCAGCAGCGCACCAGCGGCACCTGCCCGAACCTGGCCGCCAGCCGGTCTCCCGCCAGCCGGCCCGCGGTCATCATGAGGGAGAACACGGCGTACCCGGCCGCGGCGAACCCCGGTGCGGCGCCCAGGTCCTCACGTAGGTAGACGGAGCTCCAGTCGGCCGCCGCCCCCTCGCCCACCAGGCAGCAGAACGCCAGCACGCCCAGGAACAGGGTCCCCTTGGGTAGCCCGCTGCCGCCCGCCGAGGCCGAAGCACCGGAGGGGACCGGCCGCAGCGCCCACCGCGCGGCCCACCACGCGAGCGCCGCGATGACCAGCCCCATTGTCCAGAACGTGGCCGCGGGCGTCAGCGCCAGGTGCGCGAACAGGCCGCCGGTGGTGGCGCCGGCGAACCCGCCGATGCTGAAGACGGCGTGGAACGAGGACATGACCGGCCGCCCGCAGGCCCGCTCGACCTCGACGGCGTTGGCGTTCATGGCCACGTCCAGGACCCCGTGCGCGACCCCGAACAGCAGCAGCGTCCCGGCCAGCACGCCGAGGTTGGGCGCGTACGCGGCCGGGACCAGCGCCAGGCCCTGCACCAGGGCCGCCGGGATCATGACGCGGTGGCTGCCGTGCCGGTCCACCAGCCGGCCCACCGCCGTCATGCCGATCATCGCGCCGGCGGCGATGGCCAGCAGGGCGAGGCTGAACTGCCCGTCGCCGAGGCCGAGGCGTTCCTTGATGGCGGGGATGCGTGCGGTCCACGTGCCGATCGCCGCGCCCGCCAGGAAGAACAGCAGGTAGGCCGCGGTGCGCTCGCGCCCCATCGGGCCTTGCCCGAGGCGTTTCACCCGGCCTCCCCGTCGACGGCCACTTCCCTGACGGTCACGCCCGCCGCCACCAGCGCGTCCCTTTGCTCGCGCGGGATGCCGGAGTCGGTCACCACCACGTCCAGCCGCGAGATCGGGCAGACCGCGCCGAACGCCGTACGCGAGAACTTGCCGGAGTCGCACACCACGATCACCCGTCTGGCCGCGGCGATGGCCGCCTGCTTGACCGCGACCTCGGGCAGGTCGTGCGCCGTCAGGCCGTGCTCGGCCGACAGCCCGCAGCAGCCGATCACTGCCGTGTCGAACCGCAGCGCCTTGATGGAGCTCTCGGTCAGCGGCCCCATGACGTTCAGTTCGCCCTTGCGTACCTCGCCGCCGGGCAGCACCAGCCGCACCCGCGGCGCGGCGGCCAGCAGCGACACCGCCTGCAGGGCCAGCGGCAGCACCGTCAGCCGGCGATCGGCCAGCGCGCGGGCCACTTCCAGCGCTGTCGTGCCGCCGTCCAGCACCACCGCCTCGCCGTCGGCGAGCAAGGCGGCCACCTCGGCGCCGATGCGGCTCTTGGCCTCCACCGCCTCGCGCTCGCGCACGCCGAACGGCGGCTCCTCACCGCGCAGCAGCAGCGACAGCGCGCCGCCCCTGACCCGCCGTACCACCCCCTGCTGGGCGAGCTCGTCCAGGTCACGCCTGATGGTCATCTCCGACACGCCGTGTTCGATGGCCAACTCGGCGACCGAGACGCTGTCCTGCACACGCAACGCGTTCATGATGGATTGCAAACGCTCCATGTGTTCATACAAACAGGACTTATGTGCGCAATACAATGGCGGGTATGCGCGCCAGCCGCCTGCTCTCCCTCCTTCTGCTGCTCCAGACGCGCGGCCGGATGACCGCGCCCGAGCTGGCCGCCGAGCTGGAGGTGTCGGTCCGTACCGTGTACCGCGACGTGGAGGCGCTGTCGGCGGCCGGCGTGCCCGTTTACGCCGATCGCGGGCCCGCGGGCGGATACCAGCTGCTGGACGGCTACCGCACCAGGCTCACCGGGCTGACCGCCGAAGAGGCGTCGTCGTTGTTCCTGGCGGGGCTGCCGGGGCCGGCGGCCGAGCTGGGGCTGGCGGAGGTGGCGGCGACCGCGGAGCTGAAGCTGCTGGCCGCGCTGCCGCCCGAGCCGCGCTCCCACGCCTCCCGCATCCGGGAGCGTTTCCTACTGGACGTGCCGAGCTGGTACCGCTCGGGCGACGACGTGCCGCATCTGAGCGAGGTGGCCGAGGCGGTGTGGGAGCAGCGGCCGCTGCACATGACCTACCGGCGCTGGGGGCAGCAGGAGGTCGACCGGGTGATCCACCCGTACGGGCTGGTGCTCAAGGGCGGCTCCTGGTATCTGGTGGCCACTCCGCCGGGGAGCTCCCCGCGCACGTACCGGGTGGCGCGCATCCTGACGCTGGAGACGCTGCCGGGGCACTTCCCGCGGCCTGAGGGGTTCGAGCTGTCGGCGTTCTGGAACGCGTACGCCAAGGAGTTCCGCGAGCGGATGTACACCGCCGAGGCCGTCGTCAAGCTCGCCCCGGGAAGGGGGGAGCTGCTGGCGTACACGATGGGCCGCGACGTCGTGGACGCCGCGCTGGCCGCCGCCGGGGAGCCGGACCCGGAGGGCTGGGTCACGCTCACCCTGCCGGTCGAGTCGATCACCCACGCGCGCTGGCTGCTGCTGCGCATGGGGGCCGACGTCGAGGTGCTGGAGCCGGCCGGGCTGCGGGCGATGATGCGCGAGGCGGTCGCCGAGCTCAGCAAGCTCTACGGCTGAGAAATCCGGGCGAGATTCCAGGGGCGTTCTGCCACGATCGTCAGCATGTATCTTCTCGCTTTCGCGGGCGCGTGCGTCCTGGTGGCCATGGTGCCCGGGGTCAGCACCGCCATCATCCTGCGCCAGACCCTGCGGGCCGGCCGCGGCAGCGGCATGGCGGCCACGCTGGGCAACGAGACCGGCATCCTGCTGTGGGGCCTGGCCGCCGCGTTCGGGTTGTCGGCGTTGCTGGTGGCCTCCCAGCTGGCCTACGACGTGATGCGGATTGTCGGCGCCGTGGTGCTGGTCGTGATGGGTGCGCAGGCGTTGTGGCAGGCCCGCAAGGGCGCTCCGGCTCCCGAGGTGGCGACGGCGCCGGGCTGGCGCGGGGCGTACCTGGCGGGGATCGGGACGTGTCTGGCCAACCCGAAGGCGGCGGTGTTCGCGATGTCGTTCCTGCCGCAGTTCGTCCCGCCTGGTCAGAACGTGCCGGTCACGCTGGTGACGCTCGCCGTCGTGTGGGTGCTGATCGACCTGCTGTGGTATGGGCTGCTCATCTGGGCGGTCGCCAAGGCCAAGGACTGGCTGGGCCGCCCGGCGGTGCGGCGCCGGCTGGAGCAGATCTCCGGCGTGGTGCTGATCGGGCTGGGCGTACGGCTGGTGGTCGAATCCAAGTGACGATCCGGTCTACCGTGGGGGCATGACGAACGACCTGGCGACCCTGATGCGGCAGGCGCAGGACGACGATCCGCTGCTGGCGCTGCAGGCCACGACCGCGCTGCGCCGCGAGATCGAGCGTCTGGAGGCCGTCCAGGTGCGGCGGGCCCGCGTGGCGGGGCTGGCCTGGGCGCAGATCGCCGACGCGGTCGGCGTGAGCAAACAGGCCGTGCACAAGAAGTACGGCCGCCGCTAATCCTTCCATTGGCCGGCGTACCAGCGCAGGACGATGTTCCAGGACAGGCCGCGCCGGATCCGGTCGGCCACGTCCTGAGGCAGCGTGTCCAGGCCGCGGTGCTCCAGCATGACCTCGGTGCCGCCGTCGACCGGGCTGAAGGCCACCTCGATCTCCATCCGGCCGGTCTTGCTGATGAGGTCGGCCCAGACGAGGCGGTGCGGCGGCTCCCAGGCGAGGATCTTGCCGGTGTCGACGTGGCCGCCGTCGGACCACAGCTCACGCAGGTAGCCGTCCTCGAACCGGATGCCGACGGCGCGGGCGGGGTCGACCCAGCTGTGGCGGCCGCGGACGTACCAGCGGTCGATCTCGTCGGTGAAGATCCGGAACGCGGTCGCCGGGTCGACGGGGACGGTGACGCCGGCAGTGACGCTGGCGGGGACGGCGTTCACGTGGCGTCCCGCTGGCTGCGCTCGACGTGCTCCTTGAACGAGCCCAGCTGCTCGGCCCAGAACGCCTGAACCTGGTCCAGCCATGCCTGCAGCGCCGCGAACGGCTCCGGGCGCAGCGTGTAGAGGCGCAGCCTGGCGTCCGCCCCGCCGGTCTCGGCGCGTACGAGCCCGCCGGCCCGCAGCACGCGCAGGTGGCGGCTGAGGGCGGGCGCGCTCATCTGCACGGCCTGGGCCAGCTCGCCGGCCGGGCGCGGGCCTTCGCGCAGCAGATCGATCACCTTGCGCCGGGTCGGGTCGGCGAGCGCCGCCAGCGTGGCGTCCAGATCGTTAACGTTGCTGTTAATATTTGCCCGCTTCCGTTATGCTGTCGATGCTTAACGATAGCGGCAATTATTGCGGAGGTTCGTACATGAGTGTCGAGCTCGGCTACTACACCCTGTCCGTGGCGGACCTGGACCGGGCGGCCGCCTTCTACGGGGCCCTGTTCGGCTGGGAGTTCACCCGCGAGCACCAGAGGTATCTGCACGTCTCCAACACGGCCGTGCCGATGGGCTTCGTCTGCGACGGCCCGTCCGCGCAGCCGAATCTCTACTACCACGTGAGCGACCTCGACGCGGTCGTCGAGCACCTGCACAAGCTGGGCGGCAGCGCCGGCGAGGTGATCGAGAGCAAGTCGGGCCGGGGTTGCGCCTGTACCGACGACCAGGGGACGCAGATCAGCCTCTGGGAGCCCGCCCCCGGCTTCTCCTAGCGATTGCCGGACCGTCCGTCACGGGCGTGGCGTGACCGGAGTGCCGGCCACGCCAGGCTGAGAAGACCAGTTCCGGTTGACCGGGAACGGGTGGGCTAGCCGGTCGTCGGCGTCTTCGCGTACTCGGCGGCGCCGCCCGCGAAGTCGTAGACGACGCACTGCTCGTCGCCCACCACCCAGGCGTCGTGCCCCGGCTGGCAGACGAACACCTCACCCGAGCCAACCTCGGCTTCGCCGCCGTCGTCCATCCGGAGGCGCAGCCGTCCCTGGACCACGAACCCGTTGTGGTGGACCTGGCAGGAGTCCGTGCCCACGATGGGTTTGACCGATTCCGACCAGCGCCAGCCGGGGTCGAACGTGGCTACCCCGAAGGTGAGCCCGCTGAGGTTGCACACTTCCAGGTGGCCCTTCGGGAAGTCGCGGCGTTCGTCCGGCTTGTCGATGCTCTTGACCTCGATCATGACGTCCCCCCTTCCATCAGATCCAGTCTTCCACCGTGAATATGCCGCTACAAGGAGCTGACCTGGGCAAACCCCTTACGTGGAAGGGTGTTCGACCCGGTAGACAGACTGGACGACCCCCGCGCCGAACACCTTTGTCGACACGTGCGCGAGCGGCACGTCGCGGCCGAGCTCGCCGAACAGCGGCACCCCGGTCCCGATCAGCACGGGCACCGTGGTGATGGTGATCTGGTCGATCATCCCGGCGCGCAGGAAGGCGCGAATGACCTGGCCGCCGTCGACGTACACGCTCTTGACACCGCGCTCGGCCAGGCCACGGACGAGCCGGCCGAGGTCGCGGTAGACGGTCACGCGCGGGTCGGCGCCGGCTTCCAGCGTGGTGCTGAGCACGGCGACGTACCTGCCCTCGTGCGGCCAGGGGTCGAACGTGAGCCCGGCCTCGTAGGTGCCGCGGCCGGTGACGACGGCATCGATGCCGTCGATGAACTCCTGATATCCCAGGTCGCCGCCGGCGGCTTCGCCCCGGCTGGTGAGCCACTCGAGGTCGCCGTCCTCGCGGGCGATGAACCCGTCGAGGCTCGTGCCGATGAACACCGAGGACGTGAACGGGTGAACGGAAGCCATGCGTGATCTCTCTACGTTTATAAACGATGATTCGTTTATAAACGTAGCGAGACTCTGCGGGGTTTGTAAACCGGGATTCACAAATGTCGGTGACGGCGGGCATGATGGGGCCATGGCTTCATGGCAGGAGTTCGAGCGGCAGGCGCCGGAGCTGGCGGCCGTGGCGCACAGGCTGATGGACGCCTACCGGCACAAGGTGCTGGCGACGCTGCGCAAGGACGGGGCGCCGCGAGTCAGCGGCATCGAGACGAGTTTCCGGGACGGCGAGCTGTGGACGGGATCGATGGCGGCCGCGGTCAAGGCGGCCGACCTGCGGCGGGATCCACGGATGGCGCTGCACGTCACCTCCCGCGACCCGGAGGGCCCCGATCCGTCGACGTGGGAGGGCGACGTGAAGCTGGCCGGGCGGGCGGTGGAGATCACCGACGCCGACGTGCTCGCGTCCTTCCAGCCGGAGCCGGATTCGCACCTGTTCAGGATCGAGCTGACGGAGGTGGTGTGGACCAGGGTCGAGAGCAACGAGCTCGTCATCGACGCCTGGCGCGAGGGAGTGGGGGTCCGTCAGACCCGGCGTGCGTGATCTACAACGTAAAGGCGGTCGGTCAGTGTACGGCGAAACCGCCGTCGACGAAGAGCATCTGGCCGGTGACGAACGCACAGGCGTCGCCGGCGAGGAACACCGCCGCTCCCGCGAAGTCCTGGGGCAGGCCGTTGCGGCCGACCATGTGGCGGGCGGCCAGCGCTTCGACGCGGCCCGGGATGGCTTGGGCGGGCTCGGTCAACGGCGTGAGCACGAACCCGGGGATGATCGTGTTGACGCACACGCCGCTCGCCGACCACGCCTCGGCCTGGGAGCGGGTCAGCCCGGCGATGGCGGCCTTGGCGGCGCCGTAGACGCCGCTGTGGCCGAAGGCGCTGATGGTCTGCTGGGAGCCGACGTTGATGATGCGGCCCCAGCCGCGTGCGGCCATTTTCGGCGCGAAGTGCTGGCCGAGGAGGTAGGGGGCGGTGAGGTTGACGGCGATGGTCTGCTCGTAGTCGTCGGGGGTGAGCTCTGCCATGGGCTTGCGGATGTTGTTGGCGGCGTCGTTGACGAGGATGTCGATGTCGCCGGCGGTGTCGCAGATCCGCTGGACGTCGTCGCGCTCGCCGAGGTCGGCGCTGATGCGGGTGGCGGTGACGCCGTGCTCGCGCAGGCGGGTGACGGCCTGGTCGAGTTCGTGCGGTCTGCGGGCGACCAGGACGACCTCGGCGCCGGCGCGGCCGATCGCCTCGGCCATGACGTACCCGATGCCGGAGCTGCCGCCGGTGACGAGGGCGCGGCGGCCGTGGAGGGAGAACAGTTCCCGCAGATAGTCAGACACGATCGGACAAGCTAGCACCCGGCCTCGTCGCGGGAGCGGTGGGGCGGGGCGGGGCGCCATGAGGTGGTGCGCTGTGCCGCGGGATGGGGCGGGCGCTCGTACAATCGGCACGTCCGAGTGAGAGGCGGGGGGATGGCCACGCGTGAGCGGCCGCGGCGGGTCACGATCGCCGATGTGGCGCGGCATGCCGGGGTGTCCACGACGGCGGTGTCGAAGGTGCTGCGCAGCGCCTATGGGGTCAGCCCTGCCATGCGCGACCGGGTCAAGGCCGCGATCGAGGAGCTCGGTTACCGGCCGCATGCGGCGGCGCGGGCGATGCGGGGGCGTACGTTCACGATCGGGGTGCTGCTTCCGGATCTGCGCAACCCGTTCTTTCCCGACATCCTTGACGGGCTGTCGGAGCAGCTCACCGGCACCGACTACCAGGTGATCATGGTGCAGGGCGGCCCGGACATCAAGGTGGAGACGCGAGCCATCGACGCGCTGGTGGACCGGCAGGTGGACGGCATCCTCATGATCGCGCCACGGGTGAGGCGGGCGCGGCTGGAGGAGGTGGCGGCGCAGATGCCGACGGTGGTGCTGGGCCTGCACGAGAAGTCGGCGTTGTACGACGTGGTGCACGACGACGACGAGCTCGGCGCGGAGCTGGTCGTGCGGCACCTGATCGGGCTGGGGCACCGCCGGATCGCGCACATCGGGCACACACCGGGCCGCCGGGACCGGACCGCGGGGACGCTGGACATGATCAGGGCGGAGACGTACGAGCGGGTGATGCGCGAGCACGGCCTGGAGAGCCAGATCGCGGTGGCGCAGGCCGCCTACACGGAGGAGGGCGGCTATGCGGGGGCGCGTGAGCTGCTCGGCCGCTCGCCGCGGCCGACGGCGATCTTCGCGGGGGCGGACCTGGCCGCGTTCGGGGCGTTGCGGGCGTTGCACGAGGCGGGGCTGTCGGTGCCGGCGGATGTGTCGCTGGCCGGGTACGACAACACGCGGCTAGCGGCCCTGTCGAACATCTCGCTGACGAGTGTGGATCAGGACGGGGCGATCATGGGGCGGACGGCGGGGCGGCTGCTGCTGGAACGCATCGAGGGGCGGACGTCGTCGGTGCGCTTCTCGGTCACGCCGACCCTGGTGCCCCGCCACTCCACGGGCCCGCCCACGCCGGAGGCGTGAGGCGGCCGCCTCACGCCTTGCGACGGTCGCGCTCGGTCTCGGTAGACGAGTTCCTGCTCGCTCGGGCGCTGGAGCACGACGACCACGTAGCGGACACTCACCCGGTTGCTGCTGCGATCGCTTAAGGGTTGCGAGACACCTCTGACCTCTAACCGCCTTGGCCGGACGGGCCCTGACCCGTAACCGCCTTAGCCGGGACGGCACCCGTCGAGGGTGGTGCGCAGGGCGGTGATGAAGGCGGTGGTGGCGGGCGGGTCGGGTGGCTCGCCGAACGCCGCCAGGTGAATCCGGCGCCGTACGGCGGTCAGTTCGGTGGCCTTGACCCCGTCCGCATGGTGGGTGCGCAGGGCCAGTCCCGGCATGGTGGTGACGCCCAGCCCGGCGGCGACGAATGCCTGCTCGACGAGGATGTCGTCGCTGCTGTACGCGATGCGCGGGGTGAACCCGGCGGCCTCGCAGATCCGGACGAGGTCGCCGCGGCAGTTCGGGCACCCGGCGATCCAAGCCGAGTCCCGGTGGTCGGTGAGGGTCTGCCCGGACTCGCGGCTGAGCAGGTACACCGGGTCGTCGAGCAGGTAGGAGTAGCGGATGCCGTCGTCCGGCATCGTGTCCTCGTACGAGAACACGATGGCCAGGTCTGCCGATCCCTCGCGCAGCATTCGGCGGGCGGCCGTGGGATGGGCGTCGCCGAGGTGCAGTTCGATGTTCGGGTACGACTCGCGCAGGGCCACGGCCGCCGGGGGGACCAGGACGCTCAGGGCGGAGCTGAAGGCGGCGAGCCGGACCCGGCCGGTCCGCAGCCCGAGCTGGGCGGCCAGTTCGGCGCCGGCGGCGTCGACCCGGCCGACGATCTCCGTGGCGCGGCGGGCGAGCAGTTCTCCTTCGGGGGTGAGCCGGATGCCGCGCCCCACGCGCTGGATGAGCCTGGCGCCGGTCGCCGCCTCCAGCCGGGCCAGGTGGTGGCTGATCGAGGGCTGCGAGTAGTGCAGGGCCTTGGCGGCTTCGGTGACCGAGCCGTGGGCGGCGACCGCGGCCGCCGGACAATCTGTTCCCGGAGATCCCGGTGCCGGCGGGGATGTTGCGCGCGTAGCGGCGCGGCGACGTTTGCGCGCGGACGCGGGCGGGGAGTAAGCTCCAATGCTCCACATAGAGCACGAACCCCACAATCCTCCTGTTAGGAGTATACCACCGAATGGCTAATCGTCAAGATGGTCGCACGGAAGCTCTTGACACCGAGCAGCGGCGTGTGTCGTGGCTGTACGGGCTGCTCGACCTCGCCAGGGAGCGGGCGCAGGCGGCGCTGCGCGAGGTGTACGGCAGGGGCGGCGGCACCCGGCAGGCGATGGTCGAGCGCGAGGCGCTGGCCTCGGAGCAGGCGCGCAGGCTGGCGCAGCTGAACGCGGTCGAGCGGGGCCTGTGTTTCGGCCGCATCGACGACGGTTCGGGCGGCAGTGTCTACATCGGCAGGATCGGGCTGCGGGACGAGCGGCACGAGTCGGTGCTGATCGACTGGCGGGCGCCGGCGGCGCGGCCGTTCTACGTGGCCACGGCCACCGATCCGCGAGGGCTGGTGCGGCGCAGGCACCTGCATCTGAAGGATCGTGTGGTGGTCGGCATCGACGACGAGGTGTTCGACCTGGAGGGGATGAGCGAGGGGGAGCGGCGCACGCTGGTGGGCGAGGCAGCGCTGCTGGCGGCACTGCGCCGGGGGCGGACGGGCCGGATGGGGGACGTGGTGGCCACCATCCAGACCGAGCAGGACCGGGTGATTCGCGCCTCGTGGCAGGGTGCACTGGTGGTGCAGGGCGGCCCGGGCACCGGCAAGACGGTGGCGGCGCTGCATCGGGCGGCGTTCCTGCTCTACACCCACCGCGCCACGCTGGAGCGGCGCGGCGTGCTGGTGGTGGGCCCCAACGCGATGTTCCTGCGCTACATCGGGCAGGTGCTGCCGGCGCTGGGAGAGACGCAGGTGGTCATGACGACGGTCGGGGAGATGTTCCCGGGGGTGCGGGCGCTGGCCGCCGACGGCCCGGCCACGGCGGTGGTCAAGGGCGACGTGCGGATGGCCGGGGTGGTGGCCCGGGCGCTGGAGCTGCGCCAGCGGGTGCCGGAGGGTGATCTCGTGGTGGAGCTGGACGGGCTGGCCCTGCGGGTGCCGCATGCGGTGTGCGCGCGGCTGCGGGATCGGGCGCGGGCGGTGCGGCTGCCGCACAATATGGCGCGCAAGCTGTACGTCACCGAGATGCTCAAGGAGCTGGCCAGGGCCGAGGCGCGGGCGTTGGAGGAGTCGCTGCACCTGGAGGAGCTGGCCAACGGCGATCCCGAGTTGGAGGAGCTGGCCCAGCCTCTCGACCTGGAAGGCGACCTGGACGAGGTGGACCTGGACCTGGCCGCGCGGCGGCTGTGGCAGGAGCCGCCGGTGCGGCGCGCGGTCGACGACCTGTGGCAGGAGCTGACGCCGCAGCGGCTGATCGGCGAGCTGCTGTGCTCGCCGGAGACGCTGTGGTCGGCGGCGCCGCCGGGACTGGACTGGCCGGAGCTGGTGCGGGCGGCCGGCGCGCCGTGGACGGCCGGGGACGTGCCGTTGCTGGACGAGGCCGCCGAGCTGCTGGGGGAGGACGACTCGGCGCGGCGGGTGGCGGCCAGGCGGGCCGAGGAGGACCAAGCCGAGCAGCTGTTGTACGCCGATGAGGTGCTGCGCAGTACGGGCGTGCTGGAGGAGGGCATCTTCGACCGGGCCGACGTGCTGGCCGAGCGGCACGCCGACGACGGCGCGGAGCTGACCACGGCGGATCGGGCGGCGGCCGACCGTACCTGGGCCTACGGGCACGTGATCGTGGACGAGGCGCAGGAGTTGTCGGCGATGGCCTGGCGGATGGTGATGCGGCGGGTGCCGGCCAAGTCGCTGACGGTGGTGGGCGACATCGCGCAGACGGGGTCGGCGGCGGGGGCGCGCTCGTGGGCGGAGGTGCTGGACCCGTACCTGGAGGGCCGGTGGCGGGTGGAGCACCTGAAGGTCAACTACCGCACGCCGGCGGAGATCATGGACGTGGCGGCAGAGGTGCTGCGGGCGTTCGATCCGGGACAGGAGCCGCCGGAGTCGGTGCGGTCGGGCGGCGCGCGGCCGCGGGCGGTGCGGGTGCCGGTCTCGGGCCTGCCGGTGCTGGTGGAGGGGGAGCTGGCAGCGATCGACGAGGGCCGGGTGGGCGTGGTGACCTCCGACGCGGTCCATGAGGAGGTGGCGCGGTTGTGGCCGGGCGGGGGCCTGGATGCGCTGGTGGCGGTGCTGACGGTGGGGCAGGCCAAGGGGCTGGAGTTCGACGCGGTCGTGGTGGTGGATCCGGCGGGGATCCTGGCGCAGTCGCCGATGGGCGGGCGGGACCTGTACGTGGCGGTGACGCGGGCGACGCGGCGGCTGACGGTGGCCTACGAGGGCGAGCTGCCGGAAGTCCTGTCCCGGCTGGCGTAAAAATCTACAATGTAAAGGCGGCGGGATCGGACCGTTGATCAGCCTCTTCGAACATAAGCTGCCGCGACGGAGGAGGTCACTGGTCCGGCTCGCTGTCGAGCTTGTCGGCGACGGCCCGGATGGCGCGGGTGGCCTGGTCGAGGTTGCGCAGGGTCTCGGTGTCGAGGTGCTCCATGATGCGGCGCAGCTGGCCGGCGCCGGTGTCGTTGATGTCGGCGACGAGGCTGGCGCCGGCGGTGGTGAGCTCGACGCGGCGGACGCGGCGGTCGTGGGGGTCTTCGCGGCGGCTGACGAGGCCTTGGGCGATGAGCCGGTCGACGATGCCGGTGACGGTGCCGAGGCCGACGCCGAGGCCGGCGGCGAGTTCCTGGCCGGAGGCGGAGCCTTCGGCGGACAGCAGCATGATGACCCTGAACTGGCGCATGGTGAGGTTGGAGTCGAAGAGGGACGATCGGTGCTGGGCGAACAGTCGTCCCAGGTCACGTTGTGTTTCGGTGATCCGTCGGATCAGGTCTTCGCGTTCGTCGTTCACTGCCGCCCTCTCGTTACCTGAGAAGGTTATCAGGAATGCTCGGTTGATCTAAATATTCGTACGAGGCGAAGTGTTAGTCTGGGGCGAAACTCTGGAGAGGGAGCCCCTATGACCGCTTTCGCCAGGTTGAGCCTGGTCAATCGCACTCTTGTCGTCTTGGTGGCGTTCGTGTTGACCGCGTTCGGCGTGTTCACGGTCCCGCAGTTGAAGCAGCAGTTGCTTCCGTCGTTGTCGTTCCCCGGCGCGTTCGTGGTCGCGCAGTATCCCGGCGCGTCGCCCGAGATCGTTGAGGAGCAGGTCACCAAGCCGATCGAGGACTCCTTCCAGGGATTGGCCGGGATGGAGCAGATGACCTCCACCTCGCGGGAGGGCATGGCGTCGATCCAGGTCGCCTTTGAGTACGGCACCGACATCGAGTCGTCGCTGAACAAGATGCAGCAGGCCGTCAGCAGGGTGACGCTGCCCGACGGGGTCGAGCCGCAGGTGACGGCGGGCAGCACCGACGACCTGCCGGTGCTGGTGCTGGCGGTGGGCGACGGCGGCGACCCGCGGGCGATGGCCGACAAGCTGCGCCGGATCATGGTGCCGGAGTTGCAGGGCGTGGAGGGGGTGCGGGAGGCGACGGTCACCGGCACCCGTGACGAGGTCGTGACGATCGAGCCGGACGCCGACAAGATGAAGGACAAGGGCGTGTCGGCGGCGCAGATCCCCGACGTGCTGAGGGCGAACGGCACCCCGATCCCGGCGGGCACGCTGACCGACGCGGACAAGACGCTGACGGTGCAGGTGGGCGCGCGGGTCGATTCGGTGGAGAAGCTGAAGGGCCTCTACCTGACGCCCGCCCAGCCCCAGCAGACCCCGGCGCAGGGTCAGCCTCAGCAGGGTCAGCCTCAGCAGGGTCAGGCGCAGGCCCGACCCCAGCAGGGTCAGGGCCAGGCGCAGGGGCAGGGCGGGTTGCCGCAGCAGGTGGCGCAGCCCAAGCCGCTCAAGCCGGTCAAGCTGGGTGACGTCGCCGAGATCAAGCGGGGGCTGGCCGACGCGACGACGATCACCCGTACGGACGGCACGTCGAGTCTGGGCGTGTCGGTGACGATGGTGCCGGACGGCAACGCGGTGACGATCTCGCACGAGATCCGGGAGAAGCTGCCGGAGCTGACCCGGGCGCTGGGTGACAGCTCCGACACTCAGGTGTCGGTGGTGTTCGACCAGGCGCCGTACGTGGAGCAGTCGATCGAGAGCCTGACCACCGAGGGTCTGCTGGGGCTGGCGTTCGCGGTGCTGGTCATCTTGGTGTTCCTGTTGTCGGTGCGGTCGACGCTGGTGACGGCGGTGTCGATTCCGCTGTCGGTGGTGATCGCGCTGATCGTGTTGTGGGCGGGCGACTACTCGCTGAACATGCTGACGCTGGGGGCGCTGACGATCGCGGTGGGCCGGGTCGTGGACGACTCGATCGTGGTGCTGGAGAACATCAAACGGCATCTGGGCTACGGCGAGGCCAGACTTCAGGCGATCTTGACGGCGGTGCGTGAGGTGTCGGGGGCGGTGACGGCCTCGACGCTGACGACGGTGGCGGTGTTCGCGCCGATCGCGATCGTGGGCGGCATGGTGGGCGAGCTGTTCGGCCCGTTCTCGATCACGGTGGCGGTGGCGTTGCTGGCGTCGCTGGTGGTGTCGCTGACGGTGGTGCCGGTGCTGGCGTACTGGTTCCTCAAGACGCCGGAGCTGACGCCGGAGCAGGCGCGCAAGGTGCGGGAGGAGGCCGAGGCCAAGGAGCTGCGCTCGCCGTTGCAGCGCGCCTATCTGCCGGTGCTGCGGTTCGCCACCCGGTTCAAGCTGGTGACGGTGCTCATCGGGGTGGCGGTGTTCGTCGGCACGATGGGGCTGGCCGGCGGCCTGCGGACGAACTTCCTGGACTCCTCGGGGCAGAACACGATCTCGCTGTCGCAGCGGATGCCGGTCGGCACGGACCTGGCGACCACCGACAAGGCCGCCAAGCAGGTCGAGGGCGTGCTGGCGGGTGTCGAGGCGGTGGAGACGTACCAGGTGAACGTCGGCGGGGGCGGCGGCGGCTTCGGTGGAGGCGGCGGCGGCGGCTTCGGCGGGGGCGGCAGCGCGGACGCGGCCTCGTACTCGGTCACGCTCAAGGACGGCGCCGACACCCCGAAGGTCGAGCAGGAGTTGCGCGACAAGATCGCGAGCCTGTCCGGCGTCGGTGAGGTGACCGTGGGCGGCGCCGGCGGTGGCGGGTTCAACTCCGACACGGTCAGCGTGGTCGTGCGCGCGCCGGATGTCGAGACGCTGCGCACGGCGAGCGCTGAGGTCACGCGCGCGATGGGCGAGGTGTCCGGGCTGCGGGACGTGGCGTCGAACCTGGAGGCGGGCGCGCCGCGGATCGAGGTCGTCGTCGATCGTGAGGAGGCCGCCGAGCTCGGTCTGTCGGAGGCGCAGATCGGGCAGGCGGTGGCGCAGGCGTTCCGCGGTGCGCCGCTGGGTCAGATCACGCTGGACGGCCGTACCAGCGACCTGGTGCTGCGGGGCGCGGACGCGCCGGAGGACGTGGAGGCGATCGAGGATCTGGAGCTGGCCACGGCGGCCGGGACGGTGAAGCTGTCGACGGTGGCCGACGTGGAGGAGGTGGCCGGTCCGACGCAGGTGACGAGGATCGACGGTGAGCGCTCGGCCACGGTCTCGGCCAAGGTCGCCGACGCCGGGAACCTGGGCGCGGTGACGCAGACGCTGACGACGAAGCTGGACGGGCTGCAGCTGAGCTCGGGTGCCTCCTATGAGATGGGTGGTGCGTCGGCCGATCAGGCGGAGGCGTTCTCCGACCTGGGGCTGGCGATGCTGGCGGCGATCGCGATCGTGTTCATGATCATGGTGGCGACGTTCCGCAGCTTCATCCAGCCGCTGATCCTGCTGGTGTCGATCCCGTTCGCGGCGACGGGCGCGGTCGGGCTGCTGGTGGTCACCGACACGGCGCTGGGCGTGCCGGCGCTGATCGGCATGCTGATGCTGATCGGGATCGTGGTGACGAACGCGATCGTGCTGATCGACCTCATCAACCAGTACCGCGACCAGGGCATGGGCGTGGTCGAGGCGGTGATCGAGGGCGGCCGGCGGCGGTTGCGGCCGATCCTGATGACGGCGGTGGCCACGATCTGCGCGCTGACGCCGATGGCGCTGGGCGTGACCGGGTCGGGCGGGTTCATCTCGCAGCCGCTGGCGATCGTGGTGATCGGCGGGTTGATCTCCTCGACGCTGCTCACGCTGGTCCTGGTGCCGACGCTGTACACGGTGGTGGAGCGGACGAAGGAGCGGATGCGGCGCAAGCCGGCCGCGCCCCGGTCGCAGGAGCCCGAGGAGAAGGTTCTCACTCCGGCCACGTGAGTCGTCTCGCGCGCGCCCGCACGGCCTTGGTGCCGTGCGGGCGCGCTTTTTTGTGGGGGTGTCCGCTCGGTCAGGTTCCTCTTGACAGGTTGATCATGTGCCGTTCATACTCCGTCGAAACGCTTCAAAAAGTTTTTCGGACCTCCCCTTCACGACCCGGGCCTTGAGCGTCATCTCGGTTGTCAGGCCCGTTTTGTTTTCATGCATGCCACCCCCCAGGACGCAAGGAGTGACGTCTCGACATGCATTCGGGAGCGTTAAAGCGAAACGCACGACGAGGGCTTTTCGCGGTCCTCGCCGTCATGCTGGTGGGGGTGACGGGCGCCAATCCGGCATTCGCCCACTGGAACGGCACCGGTCAGGACATCGCCAGCATCGCCATCTACCCCTACAGCTATAACAGCACCTGGCAGACGCCGATGAACGCGGCGCTGTCGAATTGGAACGCGACCGCCAGCCCGGCCAATTTCTACAAGAGCACGTTATCGGGTTCGACGATCACGGCGAGCTCGTACAGCGACACCTGGTATGGGTACTACCAGCGGTGCGGGGGCTCCTGTATGTACATCCGGCTGAACTCCCGGACGATCAACAGGGACGCGTCGAACTTCGCGAATTTCGTCACGAGCACGCTCGTTCACGAGTTCGGGCACGCGTTGAATCTCGCGCACAACTCGCTCACGTCGATCATGAACACGAGCCGGAACCGTAATACGATGACGAGACCCCAGTCGCATGATGTCGCCGACGTCAACTCCTACTACTAAAGGAGACCGTGCTGTGTTGAGACGTCTTGGCGCGCTCGTCTGCGCTGCGGTGTTCGTGACCGCGTGCTCGGCTCAAGCCGAGCCCGTTCTCTATCGCGCCGACTATCCCCACTACGAGAGCGCGGACGCGCTCTTCGACAAGGCGACCCTGGTCGTCGAGGCCCGCATCGTCGGGGCGCCGCGTTATCTCCGGCAAGTGGCGGCGCCTGATCCGGCCGTGACGGATCCGAAGCTGAATCCCCAGGCGGGTGCCCCGCCCGCGGCGGCGGCTCAGCCCGAGGGCCCGCCGACGATCATCACCGTCTCCACCGCCCAGGTGCTGAAGGTCTACAAAGGCCAGGCTCAGGTGGGGCAGTCCATCGAGGTCAAGGAGCTGGGGGGTGTCTTCGAGGGCGTGACCTACGCCGAGGAGCACACTACGCCGTTGAAGCAGGACAGCGGCTACATCCTGTTCCTGGAAACCTTCCCCGACTCGCCGGCCGCGCTGCTCAACCCCGTCCAGGCGAAGTATCCGCTGGATGCCGCCAGCAACCCCGCGCCGCTGCCGGAGAACACCATCAAGCTGACGCGCGCCGAACTGGAGACGATGTCCTGAGGAGCTGCCGCTCCCCATGGGGCAGGCGTGCGCGCCGCTGACCGTGCTCTGAACGGTCTCTTACCTGGCCGTTCGTAGCGTGGGGCGCATGGATGAGGCGCAGGATACGGCCGTGACGAGGCGGCGCGCGGTGGCCCGGCTGCGGGTGTGGGCCGCCGCGCGCCGCCCCTATGGGGCGCTGGCGCTGGTAGCCGTCTGCTCCACGGTGGTTCAGCTGCTGTTCACGGCGCGGATCGGGCTGGGCTGGGACGAGAGCGTTTACCTCAGCCAGGTGGCCCGCGGCGTGCCCGCCGCCGAGTTCACCGCGCCACGCGCCCGCGGGGTTCAGCTCCTGGCCGCGCCCGTCGCCCTTCTCACGCCGTCGGTGACGGCCATCCGCGGGTATCTGAGTGTGCTGTCCGGGATCGCGCTGTTCCTGGCCTACGCGCCGTGGGTCCGGTTGCGGTCGGGGCCGCTCGCGCCGCTGGCCGCCGCGCTGTTCGCCGGGCTGTGGCTGTCGGTGCTGTACGGCAACGAGGCCATGCCGAACATGTGGCTCGCCTACTGCGCTGTCGCCGGGGTGGGCCTGGCCTGCCTGGCCGGCAGGCGCCCCCGGTCCCGGCTGGTCGCGGCCGGGGTGGTGGTGGCGTTCGCCCTGGCGTCACTGCTGCGCCCTTCGGATGCGACCTGGCTGGCGGTGCCGCTGCTCGGGTACGGGATCGTGCGGCGGCGGGCGCGGCTGCTCGCGGCGGTGGCGGCGGGGCTGGCGATCGGCTGGGCGCAATGGATGGGCGAGGCGCTCGTGCGGTTCGGCGGGCCGATGGCGCGGCTGCGCGCGGCGGGGGCGGAGAACGCGACGGGGCTGCACTTCAGCCTGCCCGATCATCTGCGCGCGCTGAACGGGCCGCTGCTGTGCCGCTTCGGCGTCGAGTGCGGAGGTTACCCACCGGCGCAGGTCGCCTGGTTCGCGGCCGTGCCGGTCGTGGCGGGGCTGGGCGTGTGGGCGGAGCGGCGACGCTCACTCCTGGCGGCGGCGGCATGCGGTCTGTCGCTCGCTTTCGTCTACCTCTTCACCGTCGGCTATGCCGCTCCGCGTTTCCTGCTGCCCGTGTACGCCCTGCTGGCCCTCCCGGTCGCCGCGGGGGTCGTCTGGTTGTGCCGGCGGCGCGGTACTGCGGTGCTCGCCGTCGCCGCTGTGTTGTGCTACTTCGTCCTGCAGGCGAGGTCCGTCGTCGTCCACGGTGGGACCGTCCACGCCGCCCGTGCCCTGAATCCGGCGGTCGCCGCCCGGCTGCAGCAGCTGGGCATGCGCCCGCCGTGTTTCCTGTACGGTCACGACGCCGTGCAGATCGCCTTCCTGGCGCGGTGCGCCGCGCATGGGGTCTTCCGTCATTACGGCGGCCGGTCGTCGGTGCCGTCGTCCATCAGGGCCGCGCTGCGGCGGGGCGACTGGGTGGGTGTCATCACGACCTCCCGCCGGCCGCCGGCCCCGTTCCTGGCGTCTTGGACGGCGGTGGAGCTGCGGCTGGACGGCGGCAAGCGGCGGTACGTGTTCGTGCCGCCGGGACGCTGAGCCTGCGCGCGAGGCGTCGCGGGCGGGTGCATAGACTTGTGCGACGTGACGTCGAAGCCGCGTATCCCGAATGTCCTGGCCACCCGCTATGCCTCGCCGGAGCTGACCCGTCTGTGGTCGCCCGAATACAAGATCGTCGCGGAGCGGCGGCTGTGGCTGGCGGTGCTGCGGGCGCAGGCCGAGCTGGGGATCGCGGTCCCGGAGGGGGCGATCGCCGACTACGACAAGGTGGTCGAGCAGGTCGATCTGGACTCGATCGCGGCACGGGAGCGCGTCACCCGGCACGACGTCAAGGCCCGCATCGAGGAGTTCAACGCGCTGGCCGGGCACGAGCAGGTGCACAAGGGCATGACGTCGCGGGACTTGACCGAGAACGTCGAGCAGCTGCAGATCCGCGACAGCCTGCTGCTGGTGCGCGACCGGACGGTGGCGCTGCTGGCGCGGCTGGCGACGCTGGCCGAGGAGCACGAGGCGAGCGTGATGGCGGGCCGCTCGCACAACGTGGCGGCGCAGGCCACCACGCTGGGCAAGCGGTTCGCGACGGCCGCCGATGAGCTGCTGGTGGCCTACCGGCGGCTGGAGGAGCTGATCGGCCGCTACCCGCTGCGCGGCATCAAGGGCCCGGTCGGCACCGCCCAGGACATGCTGGACCTGCTGGGCGGCGACCGCGGCAAGCTGGCCGAGCTGGAGGGCCGGGTGGCCGCGCATCTGGGCTTCGCCTCCCGTTTCACCAGCGTCGGGCAGGTCTATCCGCGGTCGCTGGACTTCGAGGTGGTGACCGCGCTGGTGCAGCTGGCGGCGGCGCCGTCGTCGCTGGCCAAGACGATCCGGCTGATGGCCGGGCACGAGCTGGTCACCGAGGGGTTCGCCGAGGGGCAGGTCGGCTCGTCGGCGATGCCGCACAAGATGAACACGCGTTCCTGCGAGCGGGTCAACGGCCTGGCCGTGGTGCTGCGCGGCTACGCCTCCATGACGGGGGAGCTGGCGGGCGACCAGTGGAACGAGGGCGACGTGTCGTGCTCGGTGGTGCGGCGGGTGGCGCTGCCGGACGCGTTCTTCGCCTTCGACGGGCTGGTGGAGACGATGCTGACGGTGCTGGACGAGTTCGGCGCCTTCCCTGCGGTGATCGCCGCGGAGCTGGGCCGCTATCTGCCGTTCCTGGCCACGACGAAGATGCTGATGGCGGCGGTGCGGGCGGGGATGGGCCGCGAGCAGGCGCACGAGCTGATCAAGGAACACGCGGTGGCGGCGGCGCTGGCGATGCGCTCGCGCGGCGCCGGCAACGCGCTGCTGGACCTGCTGGCCGGCGATGAGCGCTTCCCGCTCGATCGTGAGCAGCTGGAGGCGTTGCTGGCCGACCGGGTGTCGTTCACCGGCGCGGCGGCCGATCAGGTGGAGGCGGTCTCGCAGCAGGTGGGCCAGGTCGTGGCGGCGCATCCTGAGGCGGCGGTGTACCGGCCGGGCGCGATCTTGTGACGGGCGGGCTCCGCACTGTGGAGGAAGTGCGGGCGGCGTGCGGGGACGACGGCCTGGTGATGTGGGTGGCCCGGGGCCTGCGCGGCGGCGCGCGCCTGGGCGCTGGGCGAGGCGGTGATGGCCTCGCACGTGACCGCCTGAACCGCCCTCCTGACCTGCGCGTCTGACCCGGCGGGCGCCGCGGGGAAAATCGGGTGTGGTTCGGGCGGCGCTCGTGCACAGTTGACGGAGTGATGTCCAACTTTGTGCCTGGTATTGAGTTGTCCCGGGACTTCTACCACGAGGTCGTGGCCCCGTTGGTGCCCCGGGTGCCGCACAGTGCGGCGTTGGTCGGTCCGGGGTCGGAGGTGCTGGCGTTCGACACCGCGCGCTCGGCCGATCACGACTGGGGCCCGCGGGTGCTGCTGTTCACGGCGGCGGCGGACGTGGCCGAGGTGGAGGCCAAGGTCGTGGCGGGGCTGCCGGAGCGCTTCGGCGGCTTTGCGACGGTGTTCGGCTACCACGGCGAGGTGCGGCCCGGCGTGACGGTGACCGAGCCGGGCGCGTGGCTGACGGACATGCTCGGGTTCGACCCGCGGGCCGGGGTGTCGCTGCTGGACTGGTTGTCGGTGCCGTGGCAGCGCCTGGCCGAGGTGACGTGCGGGGAGGTGTTCCACGACGGGCTGGGCGCGCTGGAGGCGGCCAGGGCGGCGTTGCGCTGGTATCCGCAGGACGTGTGGCGGTATGTCCTGGCTTGTCAGTGGCGGCGGATCGGGGAGGAGGAGCCGTTTCCCGGCCGGTGCGGCGAGGTGGGCGATGAGCTGGGCTCGGCCGTGGAGGGGGCACGTCTGGCGCGGGAGGTGATGCGGCTGGCGTTGCTGCTGCGCCGCCGTTACCCGCCGTACGCCAAATGGCTCGGCAGTGCGCTGGCGCGGCTGCCGGGCTCGGCGGAGCTGGGGGAGTGCCTGGAGTCGGCGGTGGCGGCGCGGTCGTGGCGCCAGCGCGAGGAGGGCCTGACGGGGGCGTACGAGCGGGTGGCGGCGTTGCAGAACCGGGTGGCGCTGGCCGGGCGGCTGGATGAGGGGGTGCGGGGGTTTTTCGACCGGCCGTTCCGGGTGATCGGCGGGGACCGGTTCGCCGAAGTGCTGATGGCGTCGGTGTCGGATCCGGTGATCAAGGGGTTGCCCATGGTGGGGTGCGTGGATCAGCTGTCGGATTCGACGGATCTGCTGATGGCCCCCGGGCGTGCCCGAGCGGCGACGGCGGCCGCGCTGGGTCTCACCGCTTAGTGATCTACATTGTAAAGGGTGCGGGTTTCGGGAAAACCGCTAGCCACCCACCGACAATCAACCTACGAGGGCAGCGGCCAGTTCCTCGACTCGGACGCGCCAGGCGGGCAGGGCGGCCGGGTCGCCGGTGCAGGTGAGGATCAGGCGCGCGCCTTGGCCGGTGCCCTGGGTCAGTTCCCAGCGGACGGTGCCGTCCGGGGTGTCGTATTCGAGGATCTTGCCGGTTTCGGTGCGGGTGACGGGGCCGGGCTGGACGCCGGTTGCGGTGAAGGGCGCGGGTGGCGGGTGGCCGATCGTGGCCTGGTCGCCGTTCAGGTGGTGCCAGACGTCGTCGGCGGGGCGGGTGAGCTGGCGTTCGAGGCGCAGGGTGTCGCCGTCGACGGTGGCGGGGTCGAGGCCGAGGATATGGATGTAGTCCTCGTGCAGGCGGGCCATGGCGGCGGGGTCGTGGTGGAAGGGGCGTCCGTCGAGGTGGGCGAGCATGGCGGCGATGCAGGTGTGCCAGCCGCTGGTGAAGCTGGCGGCGCCGTGGCGGTCGGTGAAGGTGTGGGTGAAGGTGAGCAGGGTGCCGTGGCCGTCGGGCTGGAGCTCCCAGCGGAGGTGGTCCTCGCCCCAAGTGTGGGCGAAGACGCGGGGTGGGTCGTGGTGGGTGATGCGGCCGTCGGGGCCGAAGCTGTAGGTGATGCGGTCGCCGTCGATGGTGACCTCGGCGGGGAACCAGGCGGCGAGGTGCTCGGGTTGGGTGATGGCGCGCCAGACCTTCTCCGGTGGGTGGGGGAGGCGGCGTTGCATGCGGACGGTGGTGCGGCCGTCGGGGTGGAGGGTGAGGGTTTCGTTCACTGGTCGTCCTCCATGGTGTCGAGGTGGGTTTCGAGGCGGTCGAGGGTGTGGGTCCAGAGCCGGCGGTAGGGGGTGAGCCAGGCGTCGATTTCGGCGAGGGGGGCGGGGCGGAGTTCGTACCAGCGGCGTTGGGCGTCTTTGCGGACGGTGACGAGTCCGGCGTCGCGTAGGGCGCGCAGGTGTTTGGAGGTGCCGGGTTGGGTGAGGCCGAGGTGGGCGGTGAGTTCGCCGACGAGGCGGGGGCGTTCGAGGAGCAGGTCGAGGATGTGGCGTCGGGCGGGTTCTGCGAGCACGTCGAAGCGCATACCGGTGAATATACCGGACGGGTTATATGCCTGCAAGGGCATGTATTAGGGGTGGCGGCGGGCGTTGGCGTGGATGGCCTGGCGTAGGTAGCCGGCCAGGCCGGGGGCGAGACCATACCGCGGCCCGCGCCCACTCGCGGTTTACCGCGTTGCGGCGGCCAGTGCCACGCGGATGGCGTCCTCGCCGACCGGCTGGCCCTTCTCGTTCGAGTACGGCCCGTACGGGGTCCCCCATACCGGCGTGCCCGTCGCTTGCCGCCAGCTGTCGGCCAGTGGTCCCGCGTCCAGCACGCTGTACCCGATGGATTCGATGAATTCGGTCACCGCCGCCTTCGCCGGCGCGGAGTCCCCGGCGATCGGCAGGTACGAGCGGTCGGCCGCCCCCACCGGGCGGGCGAGTGACAACAGGTGCTTGAAGAAGATGTTGTTGAACGCTTTCACAACCATGGCGTCCGGGAGATACTGCAGCAGCAGCTCGCTTGAGGTGAGCGACTTGCTGTCGAGCTCGGGGATGGGCCCGTCGCGCTCGGGGCCGTAGTTGCACGTGTCGATGACCGTCTTCCCGGCCAGTGGCGCGGCGGGCACGTGGGGGAAGGCCTTGACCGGCACCGTGATCACGACGATGTCACCGGCTGCCGCGGCTTCCCCGCTGGTCGCCGAGGACGCCCGCGGCCCCAGTTCCGCGGCCATGTCCGCGAGCGTTTCGGGACCGCGTGAGTTGCTGAGCACGACCTGATGCCCGGCCTCGACGGCGAGCCGCGCGATGGTGCTGCCGATGGCGCCGCTGCCGATGAATCCCACAGTCGTCATATTCTGAGCCGCCCTCCTTGTCATGTGCCGGACGCGTTGAGACTCGGGTCCTTGCCGTCAGCTGGCGGGGAAGTAGTGGCCGTTGTCCAGATCGGCGAGCAGGCGGGGCTGAGCGGGTTCCCAGCCGAGGGCCCGGCGGGTGACGAGGTTGGACGCCGGGTAGCTCTGCGTGACGATGTTCGCGAGGAACCCGAAGTATCCCGGCAGCACCAGTTCGTCCACGGGAACGCTCACGGCGGGCAGGCCCAGACGGCTGCCGATGGCCTCGGCGATCTCGCGGAACGGGATGCCCCCGTCGTCGACCGCGTGCCAGTATTTGCCGGCCGGGCCCTTCTCCAGCGCCAGGCGGAACAAGGAGGCAACATCGCGGATGTGCACGGCGTTCCACAGGTTCGCGCCGTCTCCGGGGTAGCCGATGAAGCCCTTCTCCTTCGCGAGCGCGATCAGCGTCGGGAGGAAGCCGGCACGATCGGTCGTGCTGTGCGCGATGTTGGCGATCCGCACGACCGAAGACCGCACGCCCTGCTCGGCGAGGCCGATTACGGTGGTTTCCACGACGTTACGAGCCCGCAGGGTGCCCTTGTGCTCATCGCCACTGGGAAGGGCCGGGTCCTCCTCGGTGGCCGTCCGGCCCAGGATTCCCTGCCCGGGCGAGCCGATGCTCCCCGCCGCGACCAGCGGCTTTCCGGTTCCCGCCAGTGCCTCGCCGTAGGCGAGCATGATCGGGAGCTCGGCGGCGGCCACGGCGTGGATCCCGCCGGAGAAAAGCAGGTCTTGCCGGTGCGCGACGTGGATGACGCCGTCGGAGTCCGCAGCCGCTTCCTTGAGCCCGTCGAGATCTCTGAGGTCGCCGTGACGCACCTTCGCGCCGAGCGCGGACAGCGCCGCCGCGGCGGTGTCCGACCGGACCAGGCCGGTGACCTCGTGCCCGGCGGCGATGAGCTCGGGGACGATGTACGAACCGGAATGGCCGGTCCCGCCAGTGACGAAAACGCGCATTCTGCTGTTCCTTATGAGTGAGATGGCGCGAGAATTGGTGGTGCGGGTGTGCTCAGCTGAGATTGCTGACGCCGAGGGCGAAGTTGAAGTCCCCCACGCCGTGGCGGGCCAGGTTGATCATCAGCAGGCCCGTCCCTTCCAGCCAGTGCGCCATCTCCAGGCCTCCGGCATCCAGGGGGCGCAACCCGAGGCTCTCGATGAACGCCGATACGCTTGCCTTGGCCCGCGCGTCGTCGCCGGCGAAGAGCACGTCCAATGGGCGCCCCGGGGCCAGGACGTGGCCGAAGACGGTGTTGAACGCCTTCACGACGTGCGCGCTCGCCGGGGCGGCCTTGGCGATCTCCTGCGCGGCGGAAGTGCCGTCAGGGGTGGTCAGCCCGGTGGCGTCGGCTTTCATGGGGTTGGTGATGTCGATGATGACCTTGCCGGCCAGCGCGTCCCCGTACTGGGCGACGACCGGCACGGCGCTGGCGTTCGGCACGGCGAGGATGACGATGTCGCCGGCTGGGGCGGTGCCGAATGTCCCGGCCGTGGCGCCGCCGCCGAGCGCGGCGGCCAGGTCCTTGGCCTTGGCCGCGTCGCGGCCGACGACCTCGACGGCGTGGCCGCCCTCGACCGCGCGGGCGCCAATGGCGCGGCCCATACCCCCCAGGCCGATAATGCTGATGCTGCTCATGGAGTGCCTGCTTTCTGGAGTGGAATATCTGGACAGAACGCCACGCCCACCCCGTTGTTGTTAACGGTTGTGTCGTCGATGCCATCGAATGACACGACGGGCCTGGACCAATTCAGGACGTGCTAATTCAAGTTCTGGGGACCTACTATCAAGTCCCGATGTCGAATTCTTGTCCCGGATTCGCTCCGGCCCGCCGGGTACCTATTGAGAATTTCATTAGTCTGAGCGGGTGTCCAAGACCTATTTCAGCGATTGCGATACCCTGGAGGCATCGCCGTACCGGGAGGCTCCATGGATCTGGACCTGCGCAAGTTGCGCTACTTCGTCGCCGTCGCCGACCGGCTGCACTTCGGCCGCGCCGCCGATGACCTGCACATCGCACAGCCGGTGCTCAGCCGGCAGATCCGCGCGCTGGAACAGGATCTTGGCACCCCGCTGCTGATCAGGGACAGCCACGGCGTGGCGCTGACCGACGCTGGCAGGCAGTTGCTGACCGACGCCGGCCCGCTGCTGGCCTCCGCAGACGCGGTCCGCCGCCGGGTGACCGTGGCCGCGCGCGGCAGCCAGCGGCTGATGGTCGGCTTCCGCGCGGGCATCACGGCCACCGCGGCGGTGCGGGAGTTCGCCATCCGGCACCCGGACGTGATCGTGGACGTGCAGCGGATCGAGTCCGACGACCAGGCCGCGATGCTGCTCGACGGCCGCATCGACGTCGGCTATGTGCGGCTGCCCATCGACGAGACCGGCCTGCGCGTCACCCCGCTGTACCCCGAGCCGCGGGTGGCGGTGCTGCCCGCCGGCCACCGATTCGCCGGCAAGGAACAGATCATCGAGGCCGACCTGGCCGGCGAGCCGCTGCTCTGGCATCCCGACACCAGCACACAGCCCACCAAGCGCCCGCACCCCAACGCCGGATATCTGGTGCGCGGGGTGGACGAGACGCTCGAACATGTCGCGGCCGGCCGGGGCATCTCGTTCCTGGCCCGTTCGACAGCCGTGTTCTACTCACACCCGCAAGTCAGCTATGTGCCCGTCACAGATCTGGCGCCCGACCAGGTGTGCCTCGCGGTGGCGGCATCGCGCACCTCACCGGTGGTCAACGACTTCCTCGCCGCAGCTCACGCGACGGCCGAGATCACCGCAGAATGCGGGAACGATGAAATGTGGCAGCTGGCAAGCGGTGCCGCTTCACAACACGGTTGATCAGTTCGACCGACAACATCAGAGCCAACAGAGGGCGCCCAGCAAAGGCGAAGGCATTAAAGTGCGACGGCGGAGGCTACGCCCTCGACCGTTCGCGTACAGCGAGAATCGACATCGCCGCGCGGCAGCCTCTAAAGCAATGAAAGAACCTTTTTCATCCTGCGGTTGCTTCGTAGTTCTGTAGCACGTGGATGGCTTTGGCGAGTCGACCGGCCCCGCGTGGGCTGACGCGGACTTTGTGCAGGATGCGCCGGTACTTGAGCTGGGCGTTGGCGCGTTCGCCGCGCCCGCGAAGCCGGGCATGAGCCCGGTTGGCGTCCTTCTGCGAGTCGGGTTTGTTCTTGCCCTTGTACGGCGTGATCTACCGCTCCGGCCGCGCCGAACTCGACGTCGTCTTCCGGCCGACGAGGCGTGATCGGGCCGTCATTGGCCTCCCACCGGAACGGGAGCAGCCCCGGTAGTTCCGCGGTCATCGCTGGGCTGCCGAGGAGATGACGCGGGGATGGCGTTGTCGATGAGGACGGCGGCGATGGCGGCGGCGGTGGGGAAGGCGTCGGCGTTGAGAACCCGGGTCCGGGCCGCGGCGCCGTCGATGAGCAGCGCGAGCTGCTCGCCGAGCTGTTCAGGCTCGGCGGCGCCGGCTTCGCGGGCGGTGTCGGCGAGCCGCGCGGCGACGGCTTTCTTGTAGTCGCGCGCGTACTGGGATGCGGGGTGCTGGGGGTCGTGGAGTTCGACGGCGGCGCCGATGTAGGGGCACAGGGGGGTGGTGGGGGGGATGTCGAAGGCGGCGAGGAGCCGTTCGCGGGGAGTGAGGTCGGTGCGGTCGAACACGCCGGACAGAACGGAGGGGTCGAACCGGCGCAGGTACTCGGCGACGAGTTCGTCCTTGCCGGTGAAGTGCTGGTAGGCCGTGCGCTTGGATACCTGGGCCGCCGCGCAAAGCTGGTCCATGCCGGTGCGGTTGATGCCCTGCTCGCGGAACAGTTGCTGGGACGCGCTGAGGATGCGCTCGCGGGCGCCCCGGCCGCGGCGGCGGCCCTGGGGGCCCTTCTCCAACTCCGTCACGGGTCCATGGTACCCGAGCTGGGTAACGATCGGTGTACATAGTTTGCGTCCCGGCCGCCCGCCCCGTACCGTAAGCACACAGGGCGGTGTACATAACGCCGTCATCCCAGGTGCGCCCGGCACCACCGACCTAAAGGAGCAACATGGGAAAGCTTGACGGCAAGGTAGCGGTCATCACCGGCGGCACCACCGGCATGGCGCTGGCCGGCGCGAAGCTGTTCGTCGACGAGGGAGCGCACGTCTTCATCACCGGCCGCCGCCAGGACGCCCTGGACGAGGCCGTGAAGCAGATCGGCCGCAACGTCACCGGCGTCCAGGGCGACGCCGCCGACCTGGACGACCTGGACCGCCTGTACGACACCGTCAAGCGGGAGAAGGGCAGCCTCGACGTGCTGTGGGCCAGCGCAGGCGGGGGCGAGCCCGCCCCGCTCGGCGAGATCACCGAGGCCCAGTTCGACACCTGGTTCGGGCTCAATGCCCGCGGCACCCTGTTCACCGTCCAGAAGGCCCTCCCGCTCTTCAACGACGGCGGCTCCATCCTCATGACCGGCTCCAACGCCTCCCTCGGCGCCTTCCCCGGCTGGAGCGTCTACGCCGGCAGCAAGGCCGTCCAGCAGGCCTGGGCCCGCGTCTGGCTCAACGAGCTCAAGGACCGCCGCATCCGCGTCAACGTCCTGACCCCCGGCCAGGTCGCCACGGCCAAGCAGGAAGAACTCTTCGACGAGGCCACCAAGCGCCAGTTCGAGTCCCTCATCCCCCGCGGCCAGATGGGCCGCCCCGACGAAATCGCCACCGCCGCCCTCTTCCTCGCCTCCGACGACTCCAGCTACGTCAACGGCATGGAACTCGTCGCCGACGGCGGCACCACCGCCCTCTAAACCGAACAACGCACAACCAGGGCAGGACATCTCATGAGCAACATCAGCATCATCGGCACCGGGAACATGGCCCGCACCATCGGCGCGCGGGCGGTAGCGGGCGGCAACACCGTCGAGGTCATGGGCCGCGATCAGTCCAAGGCCGCTGACCTGGCCAAGGCTCTCGGCGGCGGCGCCACGATGGGAGAATGGGGCACCGCCCCGGCCGGGGACATCGTCATCGTGGCCCTGTTGTACGACGGTGTCGTGCCGGTCGTCGCCCAGTACGGGGACGCTCTCGCGGGCAAGGTTATCGTCGACATCAGCAATCCCTTCAATTCCACGTTCGACGGGCTAGCACACCGCGAGGAGACCTCGATCGCGCAGGAAGTCGCCAAGGCGGCCCCGGCCAGCGCCAGCGTGGTGAAGGCGTTCAACACCATCTTCCGTCATGTCCTGGAGAAGGGTCGGCCCGACGTCTTCATCGCTGGCGATAATGCGCAGGCCAAGGCAAGTGTGGAGGCGTTCATCGAGAGCCTCGGGCTGCGCCCGCTGGACGTCGGCGGCCTGAAAATGGCGCACTGGCTGGAAGGAGCGGGCGTGGTCACGGTGGGCCTCGCCAACCACGGGGTGGGGAACTTGGACTTTGCCCTCAGCATCACCGGACTTCCCGTCTGAGCAAACGGTTGGCGGATCACCGAAAGGACTCGCCAATGAAGCTTGGTTTCACACTTCCCATAGTCGGGCCCGCTATCAGCAGTTCCGCTGGCCTGAGGGCGTTCTGCCGCGGGATCGAGGACCTTGGCAACGACACGTTGTGGGTCGGCGATCGCCTGGTCCAGCCGGTCGATATGCAGAGCATCTATCCGGGCAAAGAGCAGCCGTACCCGCCGCAGATGAAGCGTTACCTCGACCCGGTGCTGCTGTGGACCGTCGCCGCGACGGCGACCGGCCGGGTGCGGCTGAATGCCAGCACTGTCACTTTCTGAAGTCGCGTGCACGAACGTCCTGGGCATTCGCGGCTCCGTGCAGAGGACTGTGAAGCACCGGTTTGTCAGCAGTCCTCTGCGCTACGGTGCGTTTGTTCCGTACTCGCGTGCGCGACGGTGAGGTCCGGCATGGACGGCAGAAGCCGGACATCACCTGGGTCGAGCAGGTGGTCACCAATCAGGCGGACTTGGAGCTGGATCAGATGGTAATGGTCTCCTCCAGCGGTTTCACCGCGGGCGCGGTCGCCAAAGCCTGTTACTACGGCATTGAGCTGGTGACGCCGGAAAGGCCGATCCCTGCGGACGGGCCTCTCGGTCGGCTGGGGCAGCCGCACCTGGAATTTCGCGACCTGATTCGAGAACGTCTGATCTCCGTCTCCGGCCAGGTCAGCCGGAATGGGGACAGTCAGGTCATTCCCTTGCCTGCGGGCGCCGCGGTCTTCGACGCCGAGGGCATGGTGCTGTGCAGCGTCGCCGAGTTGGTGGGGATCTTTCTGGATGGCGCGGACCCGCGGGAGGTGGTGGCTCAGGCTCCCGGCCAGTCCGTGGAGTTGCGCGTACGGGTGTCCGATTTCGTGCTTCGCCGTGACGAGGGCGGCGATCCAATCGAGGTGTTCATCGGCAACCGGGACGGGCAACGACTGCGCTTGACCAACTTCGACGCCGTGCTCGGCGCACGGGTCGAGACGCGGCCGGTGCTGCTGGCGGCGGCGGAGCTCCAAGGGACGGCCTACGCCGTCGGCGCGGGACACGTCGGCGATAACCGCGCCTTGGTGATCTTCTCCGACGAAAGGACCTCATTCGCCTGACTAGCGGCCCCTCGCTCAGCCCGGGGCCGGCCAGGGCGCGCAGGTGTTTGGAGGTGCCGGGCTGGGTGGGGCCGTGCAAGGGCATGTATCAGGGGTGGCGGCGGGCGTTGGCGTGGATGGCCTGGCGTAGGTAGCCGGCCAGGCCGGGGGCGAGGGCGTCGTAGGTGGCGGTGAAGCGGGGGTCGTCGACGTACAGGTCGCCCAGGCAGCGGTGGATGTCGTAGGTGCAGTCGTAGAACCAGCGGGTGATGTGGCCGCGGTGGCGTTCGGCCAGGTCCATGGCGTGCTCGCCGTCGGCGGGCAGTCCGGCTTTGTACGCGGCGACGAGGTCGCCGCCGATGGCGGCCGCTTCTGCTTTGAGTTCGAGCCAGTCGGCCTTGGTGTAGCCGGCGACGCGGCGGCGGCTTTCGGCGTACTGGCGGGTGTCGCCCCAGCGGCGTTCGACTTCGGCGTCGTGGTCTTCGGGACGGAAGTCGCCGAAGATCTCGAAGCGTTCTTCGGGGGTGAGGGGGATGTCGAGGGTGCGGGCCTGCATGGCGCGTTCGACGGCGGCCATGACGTGCTGCAGGTGCTGGGCGCGGCGGGTGAGCAGCTCGTGCTGGCGGCGCAGGTGGGTGAGCTCGTCGGTGTGGGGTTCGTCGAGGATGACGGCGATCTCCTCGAGGGGGAAGCCGAGTTCGCGGTAGAGGAGGATGTGCTGCAGGCGGACGAGGTCGGCGTCGGTGTAGCGGCGGTAGCCGGCGCGGGTGCGCTCGCCGGGGGTGAGCAGGCCGATCTCGTCGTAGTGGTGCAGGGTGCGTACGGTGATGCCGGCCAGCCGGGCGACCTGCCCTACGGAAAAGCTCATGGATTCCACTGTGCAGGCTGCCGTGGCGTGAGGGTCAAGCGGGGGCTGACTGGACTCTCCCCTTGTGGGAGGCAGCATGCTGGGCGTGTGGAGGAAGATCTGCTGCCGATCGGGCAGTTCGCCCGGCTGGGCCGGTTGAGCGTCAAGCAGTTGCGGCACTACGACGAGCTGGGGTTGTTGCGGCCGGCGTATGTGGATGAGCAGACGGGTTACCGCTATTACCGGGCGGGGCAGGCGCGGGAGGCGTTGTCGATCGGGCTGTTGCGGTCGATGGACGTGCCGTTGCCGGTGGTGGCGCAGGTGCTGGCGGGCGGGCCGGCGGCGCTGGCGTCGGTGCGCGACGGTTTGGAGGCGGAGCTGGCGCGGCGGCGGCGGATGCTGGCGTCGCTGGAGCGGGTGATGGCCGAAGGGCTGCCGTCGGCGGCGGTGCGGGTGGTGGCGGAGCCGGCGCGCCGGGTGGCGATGGTGCGGGAGGTGGCCCGGGGGCTGGAGGACGTGGGGCGGGCGACGTCGGCGGCCGTGGCGCGGGTGCTGGGCTGCGTGCCGTCGGGCGGTCCGCCGGTGCGGCTGATCGGCTTGTTCCCGATGGATGTGGGCGAGGTGGTGGAGGTGTCGGTCGCGCTGGTGCTCGGCGATGACGTGGGTGGGGGAGAGGTGGGCGGGGGAGCGGAGGTGGTGGTTCTGCCTGGGGGTGTGTTCGCGTGTGCGACGCATGTCGGGCCTTATGAGCAGATCTCTTTGACCGCGCACGCCGTGTTGGCGTGGTGTGCCGAGCGGCGGCACACGGTGCGCGGTCCGATTCGGGAGGTGTACGTGTCGGATCCGGCCGTCACGGCGCCTGAGCGGCTGACGACCGACCTGATGGTCGGCGTGGAGGAGGAATGATGACCCCTGAACTGAACACCCACGGTCCTGTGACGTGCCTGAGCGTCTCGGGTGTGGGGGAGCCGGGTGGCGCGGAGCATGTGGCGGCGATCGGGGCCCTGTACGCGGTGGCCTCGCAGCTGGGCGGGCCGGGCGGGCCGCTGGAGGGGTTGTGGTGGGTGGAGGACGAGCGGCGGGGGCTGGAGGTTCCTCGGGAGTTGTGGCGCTGGCATGTGCTGTTGCCGCCGGCTCAGGCGCCGCAGGTGGGGGCGCTGGAGCGGGCGCGGGAGGCGGCGCGGGGGTCGGGGGCGGCGGTGGATCGGGTGCAGGTGGTGACGTTCACGGAGGGGTTGTGTGTGGAGGTGGTTCACGCGGGGCCGTTCAGTGAGGAGCATGTGTCGTTGAAGGTGATGGAGGAGTTCATGGCCGAGCGGGGGCTGGTGGTCAACGGGATGCATCACGAGGTGTATCTGACGGCGTTCGACGATCCGGATCCGCGGACGGTGCTGCGGCAGCCGGTGCGGGAGGGCGGCTGACGGTCCGGGCCGGGGGGCGGCCTCGCGGGCGGGGCGGCCCCCGGCCTACGTACGTGACATAGGTACCTATATGGGGATATTTCACCTGTTTCTTGGGGTGGTGCGGAGGCATGCTGAAGGTGTGACCCGCGAAAAGGCGGGAAGCGAGGGAATCGGAAAGTTCGAGGATCCGCCATGTGCCAGCATCTGCCTCCATGTCCGCCCGCCGACTCCGTCGGCCGCGAGGCCGCGCGTCTGGTCGCCTACCACCCCGAGCAGGGATGGGGGCTGCTGTGCAACGGCGTGGTGTTCTTCGACGACACCGGTGAGCTGCTGCCGGACGGGCGCAGCGTCGTGCCCGTGCCGGTGCTGAGCGCGGCATGAGCTCCACCGCCTGCCCGAGAGCGCTGATGGCGTCGTGGACGTTCTCCTCCACGGCGCGGTCGGTGCCGCAGGCGCGGCACGCCGTCCGGGCGCAGCTGGCCGACTGGGACCTGCGTCACGCCGGCGAGTTCGCCGAGCTGCTCGTCAGCGAGCTGGTCACCAACGCCGTGGAGCACGCGCGCGGGCTGGTGCGCCTGAGCGTGTCGGCCGCCTGCGGCCGGCTGCGGTGCGAGGTGGAGGACGACAGCCCGTGCCTGCCACGCCCGCGACGCGCCCGCGACGACGAGGAGAGCTCGCGCGGGCTGTGCCTGGTGCACGCGCTGTCGTCCGGCTGGGGCAGCGCCCCCACCGGGCACGGCAAGGTCGTGTGGTTCGAACTGCCGGTGCCTGCGGCCATGGATGCGTGAGGTCCCCCTGCGGACGCGTACGGTACGGCCTGGTGCGCCGCCGTCAGGTCGCACGCGCGCGGCACGGATTCTCCCTCGCGATCCGTGGCACGCGCCGTCGACCGGCCGGTCAAGGCGGGGTCGTTGCATGCCCATGGGGAGGAAAAACTTCCTGTGGGTTTTTGGCGTGAACTGCCCCGGAAAACGGCCGGGACATAACCTGGGGGTCGATGACGGGGGCACGGCCCGATGGTGACCCCGCCCGCCGCGTCGCGGAAGGCGCCATGACAACGGTGACGACCAGCTCCTCCCGGGGGCAGCACAGCGGCAGCCTCCCGGCCGAGGTGACGAGCTTCGTGGGACGTCGGCAGGAGGTGGCCGAGGTCCGGCATCTGCTGTCTGTCTCCCGGGCGGTCACGCTGACCGGCGTGGGCGGGGTCGGCAAGACCCGGCTGGCGCTGCGCGTGGCGCACGAGGTGCGGCGTGCCTTCCGCGACGGTGTGTGGCTGGTGGAGCTGGCCGCGCTGGAGAATCCCGGCATGCTGGCCGTGGCCGTGGCCGAGGCCTTGGAGATCCGCGACCACAGCAACGCGCCGCCTCTGCGGATCCTGGCCGACCACCTGCGCGACAAGCAGGCGCTGATCATCCTCGACAACTGCGAACACGTGGTGGGCGAGTGCGCCGTGCTGGCCGACACGCTGCTGCGCGCGGCGCCCGAACTGCGCATCCTGGCCACCAGCCGGCACGTGCTGGGCATCGCCAGCGAGCACGCCGTGCCGGTGGCGCCGCTGCCGCTGCCGCAGCTGAACGGGGATGCGGCGGCCCGGCCTTCGCTGGAATCGCTGATGCAGACGGACGCGGTGCAGTTGTTCACCGAGCGGGCCCGCGCCGTGGTGCCGTCGTTCGCCGTCACCGACGACAACCGCGACGTCGTCTCCGGCATCATCCGCCGCCTGGACGGTCTGCCCCTGGGGATCGAGCTGGCCACCGTGCGGCTGCGCGCCCTGTCGGCCGAGCAGCTTCTGGCGCGGCTGGACGACCGGTTCCGGCTGCTGACCGGAGGCTCGCGGGCGGTGCTGCCGCGCCACCAGACGTTGCGCGCCCTGATCGACTGGAGTCACGCCCTATGTTCGGAGGAGGAACGGCTGCTATGGCATCGCGCCTCGGTGTTCGCCGGGAGCCTGGACCTGGAGGGGGCCGAGATGGTCTGCTCCGGGACCGGTATCGAGGTCGAGGACGTCCTCGACCTGGTGATCGGCCTGGTGGACAAGTCCGTGCTGATTCGAGAAGACCATCCGGGCGGCGTCCGCTACCGGATGCTGGAGACATTGCGCCAGTACGGCCGCGAACGGTTGTGCGAGCGCGGCGAGGAGACGCGGCTGCGGCGGCGGCATCGCGCTTATTATCGCGACCTGGCGGGCCGCGCCCGTGCGGAGGTGTTCGGGCCGGGGCAGGTGACCTGGTTCACCCGGCTGCAGCTGGAGCACGCCAACCTGCGCAGCGCCCTGGACGGCTGGCTGGCGAAGCCGGCCGATGCCGCGACGGGGCTGAGCATGGCCGCCGATCTGCTGTATCACTGGATCACCAGTTATTACCTAGGTGAGGGGCGGGCCTGGCTGGAGCGGGGACTGGCCGCCGTTTCCTCACCTGACGACGTACGCGGCCGCGCGTTGTGGGCCGGCGGCTGGCTGGCCGTCATCCAGGCCGACCTGCCGGCCGCGACCTCCATGCTGGAGGAATGCCGGCGTATCGGCGAGCGCCTGGGCGATGAGGCGCTGCTGGGGTACGCCGAGCTGTTCTCCGGCATGGTCGCCATGTGCCAGGAGCGTCCCCGGGACGCGATCGGCTGCTACGAGCGGGCGCTGGAACACCATCGCGCCACCGGCGACCCGGTCGGGCTGGCCCTGTCGCTCATCCGGCTGTCGCTGGCCCGCTCGTTCCTGGGCGAGTCGGAGGCGGCCATCGCCACGGCCGAGCAGGCCCTGGCGGTGTGTGAGGCCCATGGGGAGGGCTGGCACAAGGCGTACACGATGATGGCGCTGGGGGTGGAGGTGTGGCGGCAGGGGGACCTGCCGCGCGCCACCGAGCTGGAGCACCAGAGCCTGGCGTTCAATCGGTCGCTCGGCGACCGGCTGGGCGTGGGGATCACGATCGAGGTGCTGGCCTGGATCGCCGCCACGCAGGGCCTGCACGAGCGGGCCGCGCGGCTGCTGGGCGTGCTGGAGACCGTGTGGAGCATGGTCGGGGCGCCACTGTCGGGGTACGGGCATCTGGCCGGCTATCACGACGCGTGCCAGGTGCGCACGCGTGAGGCGCTGGGGGAGGGGGCCTTCGCCGCGGCGGTGCGTCGGGGGGCCCGGCTGCCGTACGAGGAGGCGGTGGCGTACGCGCTGGCCGAGGACAAGCCCGGAGGCGCGGAGGCCGGGGAGGCGCCGGAGGCCAGGGAGCAGGCGCCGCTGACGCGCCGTGAGCGGGAGATCGCGCAGCTGGTGGCGCAGGGGATGACGAACAAGGAGATCGCGGCGTCGCTGGTGATCGCTCAGCGTACCGCGGAGGGCCACATCGAGCACATCCTGTCCAAGCTCGGGTTCAACTCTCGCGCGCAGATCGCGGTGTGGGTGGGCGAGCAGGCCCGGGCCGGCGGCGACGCGCCGTCGTGATCAGGCACCGGTTCCGGTCTCGTGGCAGCATAGGGGGCCGGAACCGGCCATCGGGGGTGAGCGTCGGCTCTGGCCGGGTCAGTACGGCAGCGTCCGCCCTGACGGGGTCCGCAGGTCCAGGCCTGGCCGGGTGCGGGGTTTCTTGGTGGTGCGGATCTGGATCCTGCGCACGGTGCGGGTGACTCCCTTCAACGGTCAGTCCTGCGCCGTGAGGCGCAGCTCGAACCAGACGACGGCGCCGGTGGCGCCCCAGCAGCAGGCCAGCCGGTCCAGCTGGGCGGCGGTGGCGCGGGAGGGGCGCTCGCCGGCGCGGGAGGCGCCCTGCTCGTCGACCTCGACGCGCAGCAGGCCGTCCTCGGCCGACAGCGTCAGTTTGATCTTCTCGGCGCCGCGGGCGACGGCGTCGGTGACGAGCCGCTCGGCCAGGTGCACGGCGGGCTCGATGGCGCCCTGGGTGGCGGGCTCGGCGAGGTGCCAGGCCGCCAGCCGGGCCGCGCTCAGGCGGCGCGCGGTGCGCACGGCCGAGGGCCGGGCCGACAGCGTCCAGGTGACGGTGCGCTCCTGTCCGGTCCATCCGGCGCGCAGCGCGAGGTCATGTCCTGCGGCCAGCAGGCCGTTCCATGAGGGCAGGCGCCAGGCGGGTTCTTCCCGCGACAGGTCGCCTTGTGTGAAGTGCGGCTGACACATGGCCTCCACGCTGATCCTTTCCCCCGGTTGCGTAAGCATGTGTCCAGCATGCACGCGGCCTCGAATCCGCCAATACGGGACAAATCCCCATATGGATACCTAGATGCGCTACGTACGTAGTCCGGCGCGAAAAAACCCCGGCGGGAGCGATGAATCCGCGACCGGCGCCGTCTCTCAACGGACGACACCCCACACCGAAGGGAAGACCCGGACATGCGCCAGCTCATCGTGTGCAACATCGTCTCGCTCGACGGCTACTTCGAAGGACCCGGCGGCGACGTCATGGCGTTGCCGTTCGAGGAGGCGTTCGACGACTACAACGCCGCGCGGCTGCGTGCCGCCGGAACTCTGCTGCTGGGCCGCAGGACGTACGAGGGGCTCAAGAGTTACTGGCCGCCCGTCGCCGGTGACGCGGGCGCGCGGCCGGTGCTGCGGGAGATCTCGCGGCTGAACGACGCGATCGGCAAGGTCGTCGTCTCTGACACCCTCACCCCCGAGCAGACCGCTCCGTGGCACAACACCCGCATCGTCACCCGCGCCGAGGCGCGCAAGAGCGTCGCCGAGCTCAAGAACGGCCCGCAGGAGGGCGACATCCTGATGTTCGGCAGCCACGTGCTCTGGAACGACCTGCTGGCCGGCGGCCTGGTCGACGAGCTGCACCTGATGATCGGCGCCGGCGTGCTGGGCGGCGGCACGCCGGCCTTCACCGGCCGCCCGCCGCACGGCCTGCGCCTGCTCGGCGCCGCCCCGCTGCCCGGCTCCAGCCTCATCCTGGCCCGCTACGCCCCCGCCTCAGCCCGCCCGTGACCGGCTGGATCCGGCGGCCCACCACCATCAGGCGATAACAATACCGGTATTTGTATCCCGGGGGTGTACAATGATGTCCATGGTGCGACCTCCTCTCACCCCCGAGGAACATCTGCGCGGCGAGCACCTCGGCAGGCTTCTGCGCCAAGCCCGAGGCGAGCGCAGCATCGTCGAGGTCGCCGCCGCGGCCGGCATGTCCGCCGAAACCCTCCGCAAGATCGAAACGGGCCGGATCGCCACTCCCGCGTTCTTCACCATCGCCGCGCTGGCCGACGTGCTCGGCATCTCCCTCGACCACCTCGCCGTCCGCTCCACCCCGGCCCCCACCTGACCGGCGCCGAAGAAGCGATCGCGGCCCGGACACACCGCCACACCTGCGCGTGGAACGGCATGGTCTCGTGGGACCGGCGTGCGCGCCACCGCGATCAGCGAGGCGCGCACCTCCTCATGTCCTTTCTTCCTCCACCGCCTCACGGGACGGATCCGCAGGCCAGTTCTCCAGCATGAGGTGGAGAACGTCGAGGGCCCGCTCCCAGGACTTCTGCACCTCGCGGGAATGACTGAACCCGCCGTTGGCCTCCAGGGTGATGTAGCCGTGGAAAGCGCTGCGCAGCAGGCGGCCCGCGTCGGTCAGGTCCGGCTCGACGAGCCTGTACGCGCGCAGCATCGCGTGGGTGAGTTCGATGGTGCGGAGGTAGGCGGTGCACTCGGCCAGGACGGCCGGGTCCAGGTGGACCGCCTGGGTTGCCGCGTACCGGCCGGGGTGGGCCAGCGCGTAATCACGGTAGGCGTTGGCGAACAGCGCGGGCACTTCCATCGCGGCATGTGCTCCCTGTGCCTGACCACGCACCCCGGCAGCGGCGTCTCGCTGATGACCGCCCGGCGAGCAGGTCAGGCCGGCCGGGACGGCAACTCCGTCGGCGTGTACGTGTGCACCGACCTTGCCTGCTCCCTGTACGTGCGCGGCAAGAAGATCCCGGACCTGGGAGGCAGACTCGAAGAATCCCTGACGGTGGAGGAACAGATCGATCGCACCAGGTCCAAACTGTCGGCATTCCTGGACAAGGTTCTGGCCTGACTCGGGCACGGCGCCTGGCAGGCGGCCGGCGCTGTTCTACACCAGCGCCAGCTGCGCCACCCGCGGCTCACCCCGCTGCGCCACCACCGGGCCGCACCCCATCCCATACACGCGGCACAACTGGGCGATCTGCCCCGTGATGCGCTGCTCGTAATCGGCCGACGGCAACCCCGCCCGGTCGTACAACTCCTCATAACGAGCCACCAGCTGCGGATGAGCCCGCTCCAGCCACTCCAGATACCACGCGCGCGTGCCCGGCGGCAGCCTGAGCACCACCGGTTCCACCGCCTGCGCCCCCGTCCCCGCGATCCGCCGCACCGTCGCCGACAGCTGATCGGCCGCGTCGCTCAGCAGCGGCAACACCGGCGCCATCAGCACCCGGCACGCCACCCCCGCCTCCACCAGCGCCGACACCAGCTCCAACCGGGCCTGCGCCGTCGGCGCACCCGGCTCCACCGCCCGCCGGATCCGCTCATCCACGAACGCGATCGACACCGCCACCTGCGCCCCCGCCTGCGCCAGCAGATCGGCGTCACGCAACACCAGGGGACCCTTGGTGTAGACGGTGAACGGCACCCCCGCCTCGGCCAGCGCCCCGATCACACCCGGCATCAACCGGTACGTCTCCTCCGCCACCTGATAACAGTCGCCGCTGACCCCGACCGCCAGCTCCTCACCGCCCCAGCGCGCCAGATCCGCCCGCAACCGCGCCACCGCGTTCGGCTTCACCACGACCCGCGTGTCGAAATCCCGCCCCGCGTCCAAACCCAGCCGCCGATGCCCCGCGCGGGCGCCACAGCCGCGGCAGGCATGGGCGCAACCACGGTAGGGGGAGACGGCCCACCGCTGCGCGATGCCCGCGACCTGCGGCACCCGCTCGATCATCGTGCGGGCCTGCATCTCGAGGAAATCACCGCGCACCACCGCACGCCGCTCGATCAGCGGGCGATCGTCGGCAGCGTCAACAAGCGAAAGCGCGTCCCAACCCACACCCTCCAGTGGAACACGTATTCGACTACGTTTTCAAGCGGTTCCGCCCACCACATGCCCCCACGCGTAACGATGCACCAGCGCCGGCTCGCCCGCCGCGTCCAGCCAGCCGACCCGGCCGCTGCCCACGCGGCGCCAGCCCGACCGCTCGTACAACGCGATCGCCGCCCGGTCACCGGCCGACACCTCCAGCTCCAGCGGCCCCGGCACCGCCGCGCGCACCGCCGCCAGCAGCCGCCCCGCCACACCCCGCCCTCGCGCGGCCGGCACCACGAACAACCGGGTGACCTCCACCTCCCCGGCCACACCCACATGCCCCACCACGGTCCCCGCCTCGACCGCCACCCACGCCCGCGTCAGCCCACCCGGACACAACCAGCCGGCCGGATCATCCGGCCAATTCACCGGGTAGCGGTCTGCGGCATGGACCAGGGCGAGCGCCTCCACGCAGGCGTCCAGGTCCCCAGGAACTCTCCGGCGAATGGTCACGTCCCCACCCTAAGCCTCGTCGCCATCGCCGATCCCGCCCTGTCCCCGCCGGCCAAGCCTGCGGCCGCATCCCCCCGCACCTGACGGCCAGCCCGCGGCCCGACCCGCCTGCGCCCTGACGGCCGTGGCCAGACCCGGCCGCGCCTGCCACACCCAAGGCGACAGACCGGGGGAGCAGCGCGCCCGGCCGCCACACCACCCCGCGCAAGCCCCCACCACCACGGCCGCTCCACGGTGGCCGCGCCGCTGGGGCGCAGCCGCCCAACAGTGGCGGCGGCGCCCGCGATAAACTGGCACACTCGTACCACTTTTCAGTCTGGGGGACACCCATGGCCTGGCTCCTGCTCGCCATCGCCATCGCCACAGAGGTCCTGGCCACCTCCGCGCTCAAACTCAGCAACGGCTTCACCCACCTCGGCTGGACCCTCCTCGTCGCCGCCGGCTACATCACCTCCTTCACCCTCCTGGCCCAAGCACTCAAACTCCACCTCGACATGGGCACCGCCTACGCCGTCTGGTCAGGCGCGGGCACCGCCGCCATCGCCCTCATCGGCGCCGCCTTCATGGGCGAGACCCTTACCCCCCTCAAGATCGGCGGTATCCTGCTCATCATCGGCGGCGTCGTCGTCCTCAACCTCGCAGGTGGCCAGTGAACCCGCAGCCCGACCACCCCGGCCTCGCACCCCGCCACACCGCCACCCAGGCCCGCGGCCGCCGCCGCCGCGCCGCCCTCCTGGCCGCCGCCGTCGACCTGCTCACCGAAGGCGGATTCGCCGCCGTCACCCACCGAGCCGTCGCCCAGCGCGCCCACCTGCCCCTGGCCGCCACCACCTACTACTTCGCCTCACGCGACCAGCTCCTGGCCGAAGCCTTCGCCCAGCTCGTCGAAACCGAACTGGCCACGACCCGCGCCTGGATCGCCGACCACGGCCTCCTCGACCTGCCCGCCCAGGTCGCCGCCGCCGACCGCACCCGCCAGCTCGGCCTGTGGGAACTGTACGTCCACGCCGGCCGCGACCCCGTACTCCAGCAGATCGCCCGCCGCTGGACCGACGGCTGCACCCACCTCATCGCCGACGCCCTCCACCTCAGCGACACCGACCCCCGCGTACGCCTCCTCTCCACCACCCTCTCCACCGTCTGGCTCGAACACGTCGTCGAACAACGCCCCCTCGACGAGGCCCGCACCCTGCTCACCCTCGCCATCGAAAACACATTGCGCCCCCCATGACCCCTCCCTACACTGCCTGCGTGCTCCAACCCCGCTACCCGATCACCACCGAACGCCTCCTCCTGCGCCCCTTCACCCCGGCCGACCTCGACGCCGTCCACGCCTACGAATCCCGCCCCGACGTCGCCCGCTACCTCTACTGGGAACCCCGCGACCGCGACACCTCCCGCACCTTCCTCGACAAGAAGATCACCCGCACCGCGCTGCGCGAAGAAGGCGACGCCCTCGACCTGGCCATCACCCTGCCCCACACCGGCCACGTCATCGGCTCGGCCCTGCTCATCTGGACCAGCAGGCAGCACCGCCAAGGCGAGATCGGCTACATCCTCCACCCCGACCACCACGGCCACGGCTACGCCGCAGAAGCCGCCCGCGCCATGCTCCGCCTCGGATTCGCCGACCTCGGCCTGCACCGCATCACCGGCCGCCTCGACGCGCGCAACACCGCCTCCGCCCGCGTTCTGGAAAAACTCCGCATGCGCCGCGAAGCCACCCTCATCGACAACGAATACGTCAAAGGCGAATGGGCCAGCGAAGCCGTCTACGCCATCCTCGACACCGAATGGACCGCACAGGCCGCATGACCCTCCACCACCTCGCCCTGGCCGCCGACTGGCATGCCGCCCAGCCCGCGGGGGAGTACCGCATCTCCACCCTCGGCCGCACCCTCGAGCAAGAAGGCTTCATCCACTGCAGCCGCGACCTGGCCCAGCTGCGCGACGTCCACACCGCTTACTACCGCCACGTCACCGCACCGCTGCTCATCCTCGACATCGACCCCACCGGCCTCGACGTCCGCACCGAAAACGGCTACCCCCACCTGTACGGGCCCCTGCCCGTGACGGCCGTCACCGCCGTCCGCCCCTACACCGGCTGAAAACGGCCACCACACCACGCAAGCCGGTCACAATGATCGGTATGGAGACCCGAACGGCCGCCCAGCGCTTCGCCGACACCTGGCAGCGCGCCTGGACCAACCACGACGTCGCCGCCATCACCGCCCTCTACCACGACGACGCCGTGCACACCAGCATGCCGTTCCGCCCCCCGCATCACGGCAAACAAGCCATCGCCGACTACATCGCCTGGTCCTTCACCGGCGAAAGCGAACCCACTGTCACCTTCGCCACCCCCATCGTCGACGGAGACCAGGCCGCGATCGAGTTCCGCGTCCACGCCCTCGACAACGGCCGCCCCACCACCCTGGCCGGCTGCGTGTTCGCCCGCTTCAACACCGACGGGCTCGCGGTCGAAACCCGCGACTACTGGCACACCGCCGACAGCCACTCATGACCACTGCTCCCGGGACAACGGGGGAGCGGCTCAGCGCACCACCCGCAACGGCGCACCACCAGGCCCGCCACCGGCCACAGCCGGTCGCCTCGGCGCGGGCTCCGCACGTACCACCGGCTCCGGACGCGCCATCTGCTGCGTCTGCTCGGCCGCCTCCGCACGCCGCTCGGCACACCCGCCCGCGCAGTACCCGTTGGTCACGATCAGACGCCCCCGCAGCGCCGTGTACGACTCCTTACCCGAAGCGGGCACAACACCTTGACATACCGGGCACAACACCGACTGGCTCCCCACGTGCTGCTCCTCTCGGCGCGAATAGCGCGAATAGCAGGAGCTCCACCCTAAGTCCATAGCCGGCGCAAAGGACAGCGAATCAACCAGCCGTCAAAGCAGCCGTCAAACCCGCCGGCCCGCCGCGAGCGCCCGGCCGCGGCGCCGGCGCACCGGCGAAAGCGCCGCTCAGCACACCGATTCCGCCCTCCGCCGCCTCCTGCGCGGCGCCGGATCCGTCCACGAGGCCGGCAGAAAAACTTTCCCATCAGACCCTCCGGCCTCACCCGCAGAGGGGAGTCTCGCACCGCACCGGACAGTGGTTACTTGACATAATGTTCATTATCAAGCAACGAGCGAACCGCCGCATAAACCCTCAACTCGTGGGAAGACGCAGCCCATGTCACCCCTGGAGATCACGAGCCCGAGCATCATCGCGCTCACGGCCGTCATCACCGCAGCCGCCATCTGGCTCATCATCCTCGCCGCACGCCTGACCCAGCGGCCCCGCAACCGCCCCAACCCGAGCATCGATCTGGTCGACCAGGCCCGCGAGCTCAAAGCCCTCGGCCAGATCCAGGAAGCCGTTTTCCTGGTACGCGGCGAAACCGGCATGAGCCAGAGCGCCGCCGCGCGCTTCGTCAACCGCCTGTGACCCGTCACGGGACGCTGGTCGCAGGCGGGCTTCCCCGAGAGCCGGTCGTCGGCGGGTCCGGCGCTGGCGCCCTAGAATCACCCGAAAGAGGCATTTATGCGCTATACCGGACAGAATGTGAATTCTGTTCTGTTTGGCTTGTTTGTTGATCTTCGCCCCCTTTTTTCATGTCGCACCAGATGCCCTGTCTCATCGGATCTGCTTGGTTTCGACCCGTCTTTGTCCCTTCTCGGTTGAGCTGGCGCAATCGCAACAAATCTCGGCGTCGATCCGGCCGATTCTCGATCGACCTGAGAGTTGCTGAACGGCATGGTCCGTTTTGGGCTGATTCTTGTCTCACTAGGGTTGGCGGTTCTCAGTAGATCAGCGACGTTGTCGACCGGCGCGGCGGAGATGCTCGGCACCGCTGACCTGAGGGAAAGGACGAGGCTGTGGCGGGCATAAGCCAGAAGCAGCACTGGTGAGATTCTGGTTCGTCTCACCACGCCTGTTGTACCCCAACTTCGCGACACGATCCGCTGGCGTGATTTCTGAGACTGGACATGTGTCTGGCAAGGCGGGAAGGATCGGATGCGCGATTGAGGGTTACTCGCGCGCGACCCTTCGCAGGCCGTGCGTGGGCGTCCACCACTCGACGACGAGCATCGTGGCCTCGTCGTCGAGGTGGGTGTGCACAACTTCGGCGATGTCGGCGTGGAAGCGGTCGCCGTCCGGTCCCTCGGCGATGGGTCCGACGGCGATCGCCCGACCGGAGATCTTCGCCTCGCCCGGAGATCCGCGGTGACCCGTCGGCTCGCAAGGTGGCAATTGTCTTGTGTCTGTGGGCGTCGAACAGCGCCCGCACGCGCCGCGCGAACTCCGGCTCTGCCTGTTCGACCTTCTGCCACGCCGTCATAGGTCCATGATCACACCGAGGACCCGGGTGGGATGCGCAGACAGGGGCTGTGCCCCGGGCACTCCCCCAGCTTCCCACCATCTACCTTCACGGAATTCTGGGCAATCGGCACATCCCAATGAGCGGGCGTTTCGCGTCCCGGCCGGGCTCATCTGGGCCGACGCCGGCCAAAGGTCACTCCGGGTCGAACATGCCGGGTTCGCCAGCCGCCGCGGTCCTGTCGTAGCGAAGACTGAAAGAAGAGAGCGAGCCGGACTTCAGCGGGGCTGTGCCCCTCCCCCGCCCTTGCGCCGTCGGCCGGGGGAGCAAATCAGTCCCCTGCGTGTTCCCCCGCTCCCCCGGACCTGGCCGCCAACCGGCGTCAGGTCCTTCTGCAGCAGCCGTGTCTGCCGCTGGTCGCATCGATCCGGGTCCAGCGCCTCGGCCAACTTCTTGGTATGCCAGTCCCCCTGGGGGCGGCATTTACTCATTCGATCACGCTGCCGAGCAGCTGCCGCTGCACCTGCAGCATGGGCTCGGCTGGCGATGTACAGGCTAGCCATCTCCTACGGCAGGCGCTACGTATGCTGCTCCCGGTCGTCTGTTGCCTCGCGCGGCCAACCGCATGTTAACCACTCCGACGCTGGTCAGGCTGGCAGCGGCCTGCTGAGACGTGGAGACCTTCCGTAAGCTGCTGAGATGACGACCACACCCCGCCGCGACGAGTCGGGCGAGTTGTCCCTTGAGACGGAAAAGCGAGCACTTCTCGATCACCTCGCCGCCGTTCTTGACGGCATGACCCGTGAGGAGGCCCGCGCAGCTGTTGATCGTTTCGCCGGAGCAGGCACCGCGCACGCGGTCGTCGCGGAACGACGCCGCCAGGCCGACGAAGCACGGCGCATGCTCCAGCGCATCATCGACGAGCGATACCGCGACGATCCGGAAGCCGCCGCGGCCGCTGCCGCCCTCGTCGGCCGACTTATCGCGCGGATCAAAGCCGAAGCCTCGCTCTGTTTCATCACGCCCGCTGTTCAGCATCGGCTGCTATTTCGTACCGGGCTGAAGGAGAGATCGTGCACCGCGCCAACGAGCTGGGCCTGGCCGGCGCCGTATCCCTTGCGGTCGCGATCACCGCCGCGATGCTCTGGTGGCCGAGGTCGTGCTCGGCAATTGGCTCGCCATCGTGTTCGGCGCCGCGGCGGCACTGGCCACCTGCTGGCTGTGGCTCCTGCAGCCGATCATCGACCTGCGCCGCCAAGCAACGGCCAACCCACCGCAGGCAACAGATGGCGCGGACTAACGAGCCGAGCGCGAATCCCCGGCGCCAAGAGCCGGCTGAACCCGAACGCCCGCTACGGGAACAACCCCACGGACGGAGGTTCCCACCCATGACCAGCACCGAGAGGATGAACACAGCGCTGCGCGACAACCCCCGCGCAGCAGCTGGTCGGCTTGGCGGGGGTGGTGGGGGGCGGTGCGGGGGCAGTGTGGAGTCGCGACGGAGGTACAGGCGGAGCCGGGAGTGGCCGTCCGGGTGGTGGCACACCTCGAGGTCACGGCGGATCTGACCGAGTGGCCAGGTCGGTGACCTCGCCGGTGGCGCTGGTGGCCGCCAGCGCGGTGGCGAACAGGATGAGCTGGTTGAGCACCTTGAGGAAGAGCAGCATCGCCACCGCTCCGGTGACGACCTGGTAGGCGGGGTTGGCGGCGGTGAGGTTGAGCAGGGCTTGGCCGAGGGTCTTGAGGATCTCCAGGCCGATCGTGATGACGAGCGCCGGCCCGATCACCCGGTGCAGCGGTAATCGCAGCCGTGGCGGCGCGGTCAGCAGCGCCATGGCCAGCAAGGTATTGACCCCGATGCCCAGCACGAACGCAGCCACCGACAGGACCCACCGGGCAGGGGTGGCCTCCACACCCACGGTGTTCACCGCAAGCCAGGTCAGCACCCACTCGGCGGCGAAGGCGACGGTGAGCGACAGGGAGAGCAGCACCCCGAGCCCGGCCACCACGCCCAGGTCGATGATCTGGCGCAGGAAGAAGTTGCCCGGGTACTCCTCGAGCCGCCAGATCGCCCTGGTCGCCGAGCGCAGCGTGTCCATCCAGAACAAGCCCGTCAGCGGCAGCACCACGCAGGCCACCAGCCCGGCCGTTCCCCCGGCATTGCGAAGCGCTTGGACGTCCAGGCGCGGGAAGGTGTCGCTCAGGTAGCGCTGCACCTCGGCCAGCGCCGCCGGATAGTCCAGGATGCGGCCGAGGATGGCGAACCCCAGCAGGACCAAGGCGAAGGTGGCGAAGAAGGCGTAGTAGGTGAGGGCGGCCGCCAGCCGGCCGGCGTCGGCCTTGTCGTAGCGGATCAGGGCGCGCACCATGTGATCCAACCAGTCGTGCCGGCTCCTCGCTCGCTTCCAGCCTGTCGCCATCCGGTCGGCCCAGCGCCGGGCGGCGCTCATGGCCGGGGCCGGTACGTCGGCGGAATGCGGCCGTGAGCGCGCGCCGCGGTCGTTTCACAGAAGATGGCTCACCGTGCCGTCGTGAAAAAGTTGGTAGGGCGGAACGACCCCTACCCGTGACGCACCTTTTATCTCTCCAACATTTCCCTGGGTTGAATCCTGAAAGCGTGCCTATCTCCGACCGGTGGGGAAGGTTCCGTGCATGGATCCACCTCAGGAGCGCCTTTTGCGGTTAGTGCCTGCGACCTTGGCGAGGATGGCCGCGTGGTGCGCGTGTCTGATCGTCATCGGCATCGTGGCCAACTACGTGTTCGGCTTCGTGGCGACGATGCGCATCCTCGCCCTGCCGGTGGCGGTCGCCCTGCTGCTGACCGCGCTGCTGTTCCCGCTCACCCGACGCCTGCGCGCGTCGGGCCTGCGGGCGATCTACGCCACCTGGATCACCATGCTCGTCGCCCTCGCCGTGCTGAGCGGGACGGGCTGGATCATCGGCGTCCGGGCCAACGCGGAGTTCCCCGGCCTGGTGACACAGGTCAGGCAGACGGCCAAGACGGTGGAGGACTGGCTCTACACCGGCCCTTTGCACCTGGAGCCCCTCCAGCTCAGCCGCTGGGTGGACGAGATCGCCAAGTTCATCACCGAGCGGCAGCGGCAGATCACCTCGACGGTTCTCGCGGGCACCGTGGTGGTGATTGAGGTCCTGGCCTCGATCGTGCTCCTGCTGTTCGTGACGTTCTTCCTGCTCAAGGATGGCGACCGGATCTGGTCCTGGTTCCTCAAGGGGTTCGGCCGGAGGGCGCCGCGGGTCGACCGGGCCGGCCGGACTGCCTGGGCCACGCTGTCCCACTACGTGCAGGGCACGGTGGCCGTGGCCGCGGTGCACGGCGTGCTCATGGGTCTGGTGCTGGCCGTCATGGGCGTCCCGCTCTGGGCGGCACTCGCCGTACTGATCTTCCTGGCCAGCTTCATCCCGATCGTCGGCATCCTGTTCGCCGGCGCGGTCGCGACGCTGGTCACGCTCGGCGCGAAGGGCCCGATCTACGCGCTGATCTTCATCGGCATCCTGATCATCGAGCAGCAACTGGAGAATCACGTGCTCCAGCCGCTGATAGTCGGCCGGGTGCTGCACTTCCACCCGCTGGCGATCATCCTCGTGCTGGCCGTCGGCGGCATCCTGGCCGGGATCGCGGGCGCGGTCGTGGCCGTGCCGATCACCGCCGTCCTCTACCGGGCCGTGCCCGAGCTCTTCAAGGACGATCCGATCCCCCTCCCGGCGGGACCGGCCCCAGAACCACCGGCCCCAGAACCACCGGCGCAGGCCGTATCTCCTGGGAAGGAACCCGAGCAGAAGGACTGACGGGCTTGGAGGCGAGCGCAGGCGCGCTCGAACTGGACAAGATCATGACCGCACGACCCGTGACGACAACGGGCGTGCGCGCCCGCGAGATAAATCTCTACCGCCCCTACTTCAACCTGGTCGCCGACAGCGCCAAGACGATCGAAGTGCGGGTGCAGTGCAGTACCTCAACCTGCGCACCCTCGCCACCGGCGACCACATCCGGTTCGCGTGCGGCCGCGACGCCGCCCTCACCCGTGTCAAGTGTGGCTCCTGCAGCCGATCATCGACCTGCACCGTCAAGCAACGGCCAACCCACCGCAGGCAACAGATGGCGCAGGCCAACGAGCCGAGCGCTGGTGAATCGGCCACGTCTGACCTACCGATCGCGATCGGACCGCGGTCATGGCGAGGGCCGGCGTGTCAGCCCAACCCTCCCTGCAAGGCCGTGCGCGCCCAGCCGAGCGCAGCAGAGGGATCCATCCCGCGCGGGTGCGGTCGGTTGGGGTGTAGCTGAGCCACTGGTCGATGAGCCGGCCCAGCTGTTCGGGCACGTCGATCTGCGTTAAGGCGATGATCTGCGCCGAGGCGACGATCTGCTCGGCGTCGGTGCGAGCCTGGCCGAGGATCGCGGCGGCCTGGATCTGGGCTTCTCCCAGCACCTGATGCCGTAGCCGATCCAGCTCGGCTGTTGCCTCAGCGGGAAGACAAAGGCGTGGCCCGGCGGTCGTCCTGCTGGCAGCGGCGGCGAGACCAGACATGTGCGCACGACGTCTCAGCGCGCTGCCGCGGAGCCGAACACGACCCTGCCCGTACCCCTGCCCGTACCCGTGCTCGCACGCCTGCCGAAGCCTCTGCCCGGGGTGGTGCCATACATCGGGAAGCTGCGGTCCAGGCCGGTGAGGCGCAGCACCCTGGCCAGGTGTGGACGGGGGCGGCCAGGCCGAGGGCGATGTCCAGGGATCTGGCCCGGTGCTGGACACCGACCACGGCGCCTAGCCCGGCGGCGTCGCAGAACGACACCCCCGACAGGTCGAGAATGAGCAGGCTGGTGCTGTACCGCAACGCGCGCAGCAGGCGTTCGCGCACCGCCTCGCCGGTGCCGATGTCCAGCTCGCCGCACAGGCGAACGACGGTGGCGGTGGCAGGGATGAGCCACAGACCTGCCCCGGAGCGGGGATGGAGGGTCGTCATGAGTTGCTCCGATCCTGCAGGTGAAGACCTGCCGTCTGGTGCCAGCCGGTGAGCTCGAGCAGGCGTCGCACCTGTGGGGAGGGCGAGCGCAACGTCAGAACGTGGCCGCCGCGCATACCGGCGGCGGCGGTGACCAGGGCGCGCAGTCCGCCGACGTCGCAGAACACCAGGCCGCTGAGATCGACGCAGAAGCTGCCACCACCCGCCATCGAATCTGTCGGCTGCACCGCTCGTGGCGTGTTGCGGGAATGGGGCGCTCTGCTGTTGACCGCAGCCGGTGTCTGGCGCAGAGCTCGGCTGGCGGTGGGCACGGTGGGATCGGACAACACTCAGAGCTCAAGGACGGCAAGGTGAATGGCGTTGAATGCTCGATTTCCGCGGCGGCCGGATCCGAACGATGGCGTGGATCAGGCCCTGGCCGATGTCTTGAAGGCGATTGGCACAGCCTCGCGTACGCTCGCCCTTCAGAACGCGGCGGGCATGGCCTGCCGTGGTGACCGGCAGCGGCTGGCCGTCTGTCTGGAGGCGATGACGCCTGGTCAGCTCGTTGAGGTGGCCGCTGCCGCCCGGTTGCTCAGTGCCGCGGCCGACCAGGAGCTCGCCAGGAGGGACCCGTAGCGGTGTGCAGTCCCCCTGCCAGAACGCGTGATCAGGATGCGTAGTCGCCGCGGGCGGGCTGTCGGGTCTGCCCGCCTTCGTTGTCCCAGTCGGACAGGCTCAGCTCCTGCTCGGCGATGGCGTCGGCGGGGCCATTTTGGTTTGCGGCGGCGAGGATGTCGCCAGGACGGGTACGGCCGCGGCATCGGGTGGCCATGACGAGCGCCTTGTGAGCGGCGGCGGGTGTGGTGTCGGGTGGGATGACGAGCAGGTTGAGGTGCTCGATCCCCGGGATGATCAGGTTGATCACGTGGGGGTCGATGGTGCGGAACCAGCCCACTTTGACGTGACGCCCGGGGGCGCCGATGTGGTGTGGGATGTTGTCCCAGGTGTCGATGTGCAGGCCCACGCGCAGGACTCGCCGGTTCAGCCGCTGGTCGACGGCGGTGATCAGGGCGGGCAGTTCCGCGCCGGCGTCGTAGGTGGCGGGCCACCACGCCCCGTCCACGGCGCCTCGGCGTGTGATGGCGGGATCCAGGCTGAGCCGTATCTTCTCAGGGCCGGTCATGGCGATGGCTCGCGGCGTCGTGCGGCCAGGCGTGCCGGGGTCGGCCAGCGTACGTCGTGGATCCAGCCGAGTTTTTCCAGCAGCCGGATCAGCCGGGCGGAGATGTCGATCTGGCCGGGCAGCACGCCGTGGCGGGCGCAGGTGGGGTCGGCGTGGTGGCCGTTGTGCCAGCTCTCGCCGAACGACAGGATCGCCAGCGGCCAGAAGTTCGCGGCCCGGTCGCCGGCGCGGGTTTTCAGCGGCCGCTCACCGAAGACGTGGCAGATGGAGTTGATCGACCAGGTGACGTGGTGCAGCATCGCGATGCGTACCAGGGCGCCCCAGAAGAACGCGGTCAGCGCGCCGTGCCAGGTGCCGGTGGCCAGCAGGCCGATCGCGGGCGGCAGCAGCAGCGAGGCCGCGACCAGTGGCAGGAACAGCTGGTCCACCCGGCCGATGCCGGCGTCGGCTAGCAGGTCCTTGGCGAAGCGCCGCCGGTTGGTGAGGTCGCGTCCGAACATCCAGCCGACATGCGCGAACAGCAGCCCTTTGGCCAGGCCGCGTACGCTGTGCCCGTAACGCCAGGGCGAGTGCGGATCGCCGTCGCGGTCGGCGAAGGCATGATGGCGCCGGTGGTCGGCCACCCACTGGATGACCGAGCCCTGCACGGCCAGGGACCCGGCCACGGCCAAGACGATCCGCAGCCACCGGCCCGCCTTGAACGCGCCATGGGTGAGATAGCGGTGGAAGCCCACCGTGACGCCGAGTCCGGTGAGGACGTAAGCCGTGGCGGCGATCGCCACGTCGACCCAGCTCAGCCCCCACCCCCAGGCCACCGGCACGGCGGCGGCCAGTGCCGCGAACGGCACCAGCACGAAAACCCACAACGCGACCACCGCCGCGACCGGTTTACGCCCGTCGATGATCGGCGCCGCGCCGATCCGCTCCCGATCGACGATGCCTGCACCTGTCGAAGCCATGCCAGTTCCCCCGTCACACGTGCAGCAGTGTCCTTTCGTTCCCTGGAACCAGTCCGCCTGCCCACGCCTTCAGCGCTCACTCTCCCCTTGGGCTGTTCTTGGGATTACCGGGGTGATCTGGTGGAGAAAGCCCTGACGCTGGGAGTGCTCGGCGGTCAGCGGTTCTGGCGGCGGCGTCGGCTGGCCAGGCGGCGGAGCTGGGTGATGCGGGCGGTGCCGAGCACCAGGGTGAGCAGGATCCCGCTGATCATGGCGATCAGCATCGCGACCGCGAGCGGCAGCGTGCCGTGCAGGCCGAGGAAGGACACCTGCGTGGGTGTGGTGTTCTGCAACATGAACACGATGAAGGCGACGGACACGAGCGCGGCGGCCCACACGCCCGCCCAGGCCACGCTGGTGCGGGTGACGGGTACCGGCCTGGAGGTCTCGGCGCTGGAGCCCGGGTCCGCGGGGCGCACGGCCGGCGCTGGTGAGCTCTCGCCTTGGGGCACATCGGCTTCAGCCGTTCCAGCGGATGGCCCGGATCTGGTACGGAAGCGGTGCAGGATGTCCATGACAACCCTTTCGGTGAGCCGGCCTGGCAGGCACCTCAAAAGCGTCGGGATGTCGTCGTTTCCGGATACCTTGACTCTACGTCACTCACCTGGCACGCCAAGCGGGCGCTCACCAGAGCGGCCGACCAGGCGGTCAGCGCCGCCAGGTCCTTCTTCGGGCCTGCCGTCATGCCGGATCCCGTCGCAGCAGCCGCACACGCCCCGATGCTCAGGGAGATCCGCCGCGCCCAGTCGTTTGATCCGCTCGGTATTCCCGTCAACGGCTCGCCCTGCGACTTCGACGCGCGTCAGCAACGCGAAGTCCCCACCCCGATCTCTCCTGACGCCTCCGCGCTCGGTATCGGTGTGAATCCCGGCTGCCCGGGCACGCTGCAATGCCGACAGCTCCTTTGCATCCCGCGCGGCATGAAGGCTGGCATAAAAAATGCCCGCGCCATGACGCGAGAATATTCTCACACGCCACAGCACAAGCTGAGTTTTTGCGACGTTCAGCTGGTGATCAGCTCTTGTCGCGAATCACATCGTAGTTGGAGAACTCGATCGGGCCCTCGCACAGTTTGGCCATGTGCGCGTTGAACCGGTCGGTTTCCGGTAGCTTGCTGTTACGCTGGGCCTCCTCGTAGGAGGAGAACTCCACGATGGCCACATAGTGATCGGGGCGATCGCGGTGCTTCGCCACGACCTCGCGTCTTACAGAGCGCGTGCCCTTGGTCTGTGTCCGCCACTCGTTCATGAGCGACTCGACATCCCCGGCGCGTTTGGTGTCGAATTCCAGAATCTGTACGAAGCTCATAAGAGCCTCCCCTTTTCCTTGGCTTGCGTTCCTTATTCAATACCCATCCGAAATAAATAGCAAGGAAATTTCGCACAAATGAGCGAATTCCACTCTCGGCATAAGGTGATGGGAGGTTCGCGCCGGTGAAATCTCCGGCCGATTCTGCGGGCCGGCGGCCCTCAAAGTTCGCGATCCGGCAGGTCAAGACGATCCAGTGGCCCCTCTTGGAAGATCTCGCCCGGCCCTGCCTGAGTCTGGGACGAGGGTCGCTGACACGTGTGCATCGGCCGAGGACGTCGCGCGGTGTTGGGCTCCGGTTCGGGCCCGGGAGACTGTCTGCGATCATCAACGGTCGGCCGGATCCTCGGCGCGAAGGTGCCAGAATTCGGAGGGAGACGGCTACGAGCTCGTTGTCGGCTGAGTTGATGGCGTTCTGGACAGCTCGCCCCGCGTTCCGCGCCCGGCCCTGGCAGGGGTCACCAGCTGATCAGCATCCACTCACCGCGAGAGCGAGGAAGTCCGCGAAACGCGCAGGGATCCCGGTCCATCGCTTTTGTGGCGGTCCGTCGAGACGCGGGATCGAGCCGGATGCGTGTCAGATACGGCGCGTCGGCAACGCGCCCGCAGGCTCGCTATCGCCGCAGGTGATGAGACTTACTGGGAATGGACGTTTCCACCGGCTCGCAGATCACCTTGACTGAGCACTGATCAGTCGGCGCAGCTTGCGTCGCTGTCACCATGAGGGGGTCGTGATGACCCTGGACGCAGAAGGAACGAACGCGACCGCGCGCGCCGGTCTGAACGGTCAGGCGCCGCGTTGCGATCACATCGATCTGCTCCCGGCCGTGGAGCCCGGGCTGCCCGAATGCAAGGAATGTCTGGCCCTCGGCCGGACCTGGACGCGGTTGCTGGTGTGCCTGACCTGCGGGTGGGTGGCCTGTAGCGACGATGCGCGCGGAGGCCACGCCAAGGATCACTACCAGGAAACCGACCACCCGGTGGCCGCCACCCTGGACCCGGGCTCGACCTGGCGCTGGTGCTACGTGCACCGGCGAACCGTATAGACAACACAAAAGAGACATCATGACCATTTTCGAACGGCCGGTAAAAGATCGGCTGGACTATGACGGCGCATCCCCATTTCCCGGAGCAAAGGAGCATCCTGCGGCCGGCAGAGCTCAGCTGGGGCTGACGGCGGCGATCGTGATCCTGCCGTTCTTCGCGCTCGGCGTCGCGATCGTCCTGGCGTGGGGGCAGGGAGTCGCGCTCACCGATCTGCTGCTGGCGGCGGGCTTCTACGTGGTGACCGGGCTGGGGGTGACGGTCGGCTTCCACCGGCTGCTCACCCACGGCTCCTTCACCGCGCGGCCATGGTTGCGCGTGGCGCTGGCCATCGCCGGGTCGATGGGTTTTCAGGGCAACGTCATCGACTGGGTCGCCGTCCATCGCCGCCATCACGCCTTCACCGACCGGCCGGGCGATCCGCACTCTCCCTACCGGTACGGCACCGGCCTGCGCGGGCAGCTTCGGGGGCTTGCCCACGCCCACCTGGGCTGGCTGTTCGCCGACGACCAAACGCCGGCCGAGCGCTACGCCCCGGACCTGCTGGCCGACCCGGCCATGGCCCGGGTGGCTCGTGCCTTCCCCGCGCTGTGCGCGCTGTCGCTGGCTCTACCGTTTCTGGCCGGCTGGGCGATCACCGGCACCCTGTACGGCGGTTTGACCGCGTTCCTGTGGGCTGGGTTGATCCGCGTCGCGCTGTTGCAGCACGTCACCTGGAGCGTCAACTCCCTGTGCCATGTGATCGGCAGCAGGCCGTTCAAGACCCGCCGCCACGACCGCTCGACCAACGTGTGGCCGCTGGCCCTGCTGTCCTTCGGCGAAAGCTGGCACAACGGCCACCACAGCCAGCCCAACTGCGCCCGTCACGGCCTGGAACGCGGCCAGCTCGACCCGTCCGCCGGGCTGATCCGCCTGTTCGAGCGGCTGGGCTGGGCGAGCGACGTGCACTGGCCCGACGCCGAGCGCATCCAGCGCCGCCGAGCCGACCACCCCCAGCAGGCCCGCGTCCTGGCCGGAGACTGACCGATGCCCCTTTCGGTGTCACCGTTGGGCTGGCTGCTCACCGGTGCGGCGGCGGCTGTGGTGATCATCGCCGACCTGGTGGCCGGGCGAGGCCGACGCCCCAGCCCCTTGCAGGCCGGCGTATGGGTGAGCGTCTATCTCTCCCTGGCCATCGCCTTCGGCATCGGATTGGGCCTGGTCGCCGGTGTGGATACGGCGGTGCAGTTCTTCGCCGGCTACCTCACCGAATACAGCCTGTCAGTCGACAACCTGTTCGTCTTCGGGGTCGTCATGGCGGCCTTCGCCGTGCCGGCCGCACAGCAGGCCCGGGTGCTGCTCATCGGCATCGCCGCCGCGCTCGTCTTGCGCGGTTGTTCATCCTGGCCGGAGCCGCCGCCATCGACCGCTTCTCCGCCACCTTCTACGTGTTCGGTGCCTTTCTGATCTTCACTGCGGTGCAGCTCATCCGCCATCGTGGCGTTCAGCCCGACATCGCCCGCAATCCGGTGTTACGCCTGGCCGCGCGGCTTCTGCCCACCACCTCCGACTACCACGGTGGCGCATGGACCGTCCGGGTGGCGGGGCGCCGGCTGCTCACCCCGATGGCGATGGTCATCGTGGCCATTGCGCTGTGCGATGTGATGTTCGCCCTGGACTCCATTCCGGCCATCTTCGGCCTGACCCAGGAGCCTTATCTGGTCTTCACCGCCAACGCCTTCGCCCTGATGGGGCTGCGCCAGCTGTACTTCCTGCTCGGAGGCCTGCTCGACCGGCTGGTCTACCTCTCCCACGGGCTGGCGCTCATCCTGGCCTTCATCGGCGTCAAACTCATCGCCCAAGCCGCCCACGACAGCTTCCCGCAGATCCCGCAGATCCCGGTGTGGCTGTCGCTGACAGTGATCGTCACGGTTCTGGCCACGACCACGATCGCCAGCCTGGCCGCGTCCCGGCGCACGAGAAGGCAAGACACGGACGGCCCGGCATCCGGCATCCAGCCGCCCGCACAGCCCGTGCCGTAGACAAGAAAGACATTCCAAGATCGCGACCCCGGATGCTCTGGTACGGCCAGCGCTCATCGGTTCCGGTGATAACCGGCGCCGCCATTGCTCGTTTCCCCCTATCGGGCCCGGGCGGACACTGGGACTCCAAGCCGCCTGACCGCGGCGGAAGTATCCGCCTGCCCAAGGTCATGGCAGACGGGCATACGAAACAACAGTCTGCCCGGCATGCCGGCGTACGGGATGCGGAGCGGTGAAGGGAAATCGCGATGAGTCTGCGTTGGGAAATCAGCAACAAGGTCCAGGTCCTTAAGGGCTGGGCCAGGCAGCGTTTCGGCCGCGTCACCGGCAACCGGCGCCAGCAGATCGCGGGCAAGAGCGATCGGGTCGCAGGCAATCTGAAGCAGGCCGGCGGGAAGGCCAGGGACGCCTTTAAGCGCTGATCCCCGCTTCGACAGAACGCCCTGCGGGGTCCAGATTCCGACCTGGGATCCCGCCCGGACACCGGCGAACTCCACGATGACCCCGCCCGATGACCCCATCGTCTCCGCCACCCCCCGCGCAAGAACGAAGATGGAGGGAGGACCAATGCGCATCGCATCAGTAGTGCTGATCCTGTGGCTGATCGCCGGTGCCGTCGCCGCAGGCCAGCGTAACTACTACACAGGACCGGTGGAGAACTGCAATCAGGTGGCCACCATCGCGGTGACGATCCTGGCAGGCCCCCTCAACTACCTCGGCATGAACCCGAAGATCGCCTGCCAGACACCTCAGCCCAGCAAGTAGTGCCAGGCCCTCCTCCAGAAGTTCACACGCCCCCGAGGAACTACAGTCGAAGATGACGGCCCGGATCGGCGCCGCCCGGGCAGGAAGGGGTGGCGGGCATGGAGTTACGTCAGCTGCGCTACTTCGTGACGCTGGCCGAAGAGTTGCATTTCGGCCGGGCAGCGGCCCGCGAGCACATCGTGCAGTCCGCGCTGAGCCAGCAGATCCAGCGGCTGGAGCGCGAACTGGGAGTGCGACTACTGGATCGCAGCACCCACCACGTCGACCTGACCCTGGCGGGCGCCGCATTCCTCGTCGAGGCGCGCCAGATCCTCGACCACGTGGGCAGGGCCGCGCAGGCCGCACGCAACGCCGTCGCCTCAGCACCCACGCTGCGCGTCGGCATCATCGACGCCGGCTACGACACCATGCCGCAGATCCTGCGCGAACTCCAGCACACCCATCCTGACATCACCATCCACCAGGTCGAAGCGGGCACCCCCGAGCAGTACCGGCAACTGGCCGACGGGCGCCTGGACATCGCCATCGGACACGCCTCCCAAACCCCGGCCGAGGTGACGTCCAAACTGATCAGGCTCGATCCACTCGGCGTGCTGGTGCCCAACGACCACCGCTTCGCCGACCTCGACGGCGTACCCGTCGCCGCCCTCGCCGGCGAACCCCTGCTGCTCGGCGAGGAATCCCAGACGCCGGAACTCAACCAGTTCGTCATCGCGCTGTGCCGTTCGGCAGGGTTCGCGCCCACGATCTACGAGGGAACCGTCGAGAGCACCCGCGCCGCCGCCGACCTCGTACTCCAGCACCGCTGCGTGCACTGCATCCCCTCCTCCTTCCGCACCTCCAACCGGCCGGGCACCACCTGGCGGCCCTTGATCGAACCTGCCACGCACTATCCCTGGTCCCTGCTGTGGCACGACGCCAATCCCTCTCCCCACATCGCCACCCTCATCAACAGCGCCTCACACCTCGCCGAGCGGCTCGGCTGGCTGGAACCCGTCGCCCCGCCCAGCGGACCATCCCTCAGCGAAGGTGCTCCGACGGCCACCAGCCACAGCGATGAGCCTGTCTGATGCCCCGGTGATCGGTCCTGGAGATGGGTTCTTTCCGGATCGCCTGTTTCGGTACGGCACGCGTGAGTGTTTGGCTCGAAGTGAACGAGTGTGACCGTCGGCGCCGGCACCCATGCGGCGGCCGGCCCCCTGCTTCGACCGGTCCGGAAGGCCGATCCCATGCAGACATCGATGCACCGCCAAAGGAGCTCGGCCATGGGCATCATCGCTTGGATCATCCTCGGACTGGTCGCCGGGGCAGTGGCCAGAATGCTGGTCCCCGGCAAGGACCCGCAAGGTTTGATCATTACTTTCGTGCTCGGCATCTCCGGGGCGCTGCTGGGTGGCTTCGTGGCCACCGAGGTGTTGCACGTCTCGGGTATCCAGGGGTTCTTCAACCTGTCCACCTGGCTGTGCGCCATCGCCGGCGCGGCAGCCCTGCTGCTCGGCTACCACCTGATCACCGGCCGGCGTTCGGGCCGCCGAACCGGCCGCTGGGCCGGCCGCCGATGACCCCGCCCAGCACGCCCCGCAACCCATCCCATTCCTGTTGACCTGGCCTTCCAGGCTCGTTTCGGCTGCTGTATCTGCCGGTGGTCTGCGTCTTCGACTGGCCGGCTCATGCTCATTGCGGGAGCGGATCGGCTGGCCTGGCTTGTCCGAGTTCACCGTGAGATCCAGACGGAGGGACAGCAGGAGCCGTACGTGCGGCCTTCGCACAGCTTGAAGACGGTGATGCGACTGAGGCGGGTGGAGTCGGGTCCCGCAGCCCCCATCCGGCGTCGTCATGCCAGGCGCCGGCAGACTGGGCAGTGGCCGGCGAGGCAGCGAGCACGGCGGTGATGGCGGTGACCGTCAGGGCGATGCGAGGGAACGCGCGCTATCCGTTGTGGAGGTCAGAACGGTGCCCCAGCGAACCCATCGCATGCCTGGATCTCACAGCTCAGACCCCTTAGTGACGTGTCTTGATCAACATTTGGTCGGCACCTCACGAGCGAGACAGTCGCACGCCTCAAGGCTTCTTCGGACGACGCCACACTGGGCGTCCCGTGTTAGCCCGCCGCTGACTGCGGACGAAAATCCACAGCCGTACGAGAACGCGGGCGCCTTTACCGGTACTTGATACGGCCTGCCGAATGCGGACCAAACAGCCCTCTCCACCCTTCTCATCTGATCTTCTCTTGACCGTCCAAGAGGTCTGCCGATGCAGTAGGCGACGGAATGATCTACTGTCCCTGGCGTACGAGCACAGTCCGCGCACACGAGCCTTGCCGCTGCCGAGTTGGGACCCTCTCATCGACGGCGCGGCGATTCCGGGAATGAACGGTGAGGTCGCTGCCACGGGGATGTGCATGAGGGTGGTCACTGCCGGCTCGTCCTTCAGCGGCCATAGATCTGCCACGTGCCGGAGTTGCTCGCGCGCGCCGACTGCGTCGAGCCGCGTGGCAGGGTCCTTGTCGAGCAGGCCGGCGAGCACGGCCGCCAGCGGTCCAGCCCTTTGGAAAGGGTCGGGTGGGTCGGCGAGCACGGCGACGAGAGTGTGAATCGCCGTGTCACGGCAGAAGGGGGGCCGCCCTTCGACGGCCATGAAAAGGGTGGCGCCCAGCGACCACAGGTCCGACTGTGGGCAGGCATCGCCTGTGACCCGCTCAGGAGCCAGGAAGGCCATGGTGCCTGTCAGCGTTCCGGTCGGGGTGGAGGCCTCGCCGTCCATCGCGGCGATGCCGAAGTCGGTCAGGACCACGCGACCGTCATGAGCCAGAAGCACGTTGTCCGGCTTGACGTCCAGGTGCACGATCCCGGCCGCGTGAGCGGCGCACAACCCCTCGAGCACGTCCAGCCCGATCTTCGCCACTGTGCGCGGAGACAGCGGCCCGTCCTGGGCCACCCTTTGACCAAGCGTTCGAGAGCGCACCAATTCCAGCACGATCCAGGGCTGGCCGGCCACCTCGACGACGTCGTAGACGCCCGCGACATTGGGATGGTTGACGCGTGCTGTGGCACGTGCCTCCTGTCGGGTGCGCTCGGCCAGGACCGTCCGTTCGGGCCCGGTTGGCAACGGCACTTCCTTGATCGCGACCTCGCGAGCGAGCAGCTCATCACGACCGTGCCAGACCGTTCCCATGCCGCCCATCCCGAGAGGTTCGAGCAGTCGGTAGCGGTCGGCGAGAAGAGAGGAATCCAACGGTGCATCGAGCCTGCGATGATCACCTGCTGTATCGACGTCATGCCCGGGCGCGAGGTCGAGGACGGGCCTCTGATGGTGGCTGGGGGCACCAACACTCGCCGTGAGCGCCATCCGATCGTGATCGCCGGTCGGTAGCGGCCTGGTCTCTGGCGCCCGGCCGGTCCTCGCCATATCTACTTTCCTGTCCGCTGGCCGTCGCTTGGGCGGCGAAGGCCGATGATCGGCTGCAGAATGGCCACAGCCGGCTGGTCGCCAGCGTCGCCGAACACGATGGCCAGTCGTTGGCGCATATTCGTCAGCTCGGTACGAAACAGCAACCGGTGCTGGACAGCGGGCGTGATGAAGCTCGCCGCCTCCCGAGCGGCTGCCCCTCCCGGTGAGGCCCGAGGTTCCGTGCAGGAGCGTCATGGGCGGGCCGGGCAGCAAGATGCGTCCGGAGACGATGGCCGCGTGGTCACCGCCCACCGCCTGTTGCTTCATCGTGGACAGGGCGTTCGTGCTCGGGTGAATCGCTCGCGGAGACGTTCTCGACGCTGTCGCAGTCGGCCGTAGGCAATGGCCAGGATCACCATTTCGACGACGATTACGGCCAGCCATAGCATGGTCTCGGTGAATATGACTGCCTCCGCGCGGTATCGACGCTGACAGACACCGCCCGAAGACGGGTAGCCAGACACCGCCAGCCAATGCCGCTGACCAGCAGACGGCTACCGGCGTTCCGAGCAAAGCTCATCACCGTAGCTGATCACCGATCAAACCCCTTCGACAGGCCGAGTCCGACAACGCCGGACGGGGCCGACCGTCGGGGCCGCCTGCCTTGCAACCGCCAGACGGTCCGCAGCGCCCGTGCTCCGCCCGGTGATCGGCTGTGGTGATGACGCCTTCCGGGATTGGCTGTGTCTGTATGGCATGCGTTGATGTTGGCTTAAGGAGAACGAGTTCGACAGCCGGCCCCGGCGAGTCCGCGGACGGCCGGCCCCCTGCTTCGACCGGTCCGGAAGACCGATCCTGCGCAGACATCGATTCGCCGCTCTAGGAGTTCGGTCATGGGCATCATCGCCTGGATCATCCTCGGATTGGTAGCCGGACTAGTGGCCAGAGCGCTGGTCCCCGGCAAAGACCCGCAAGGGCTGATCATCACCTTCGTGCTCGGCGTCGCCGGCGCATTGCTGGGCGGCTTCGTGGCCACGCAGCTGTTCCACGTCTCGGGTATTCAGGGGTTCTTCAACCTGTCGACGTGGGTCTGCGCCATCGTCGGCGCGGCTGTTCTGCTGCTCGCCTACAACCTGTTCACCGGGCGGCGTTCTGGCCGCTGGGCGGACCGCCGATGACACCGGCCGAGCGCCGCGGCGTGGGTGCGACCTGATTCCTTCGATGGTGGCATCGCCGTCATCGCCATCGGAGCCATCTCACCTTCGCGCTGAACAGAAGCACGATAGGCGGCCTCGCCCTGAACATCGTCGGCGTCATCCTGATGCTCAGTGGCGGCGTCGCGCTCGTGCTGCCCCTGCTCCTGCGTGGCAGATCGCGCTGGAGCCTGTCGACCGTCCGCAAGCCACCAGGACGTCATCGATGACGCGCCGCCCATCATGGTGGACCGTCCTGACGACGAGGCCAGGCAACACGATCAACGTCAGTACCCGGACGATCTTCGGTCCTGGTCGGCAGATGTGTCCCATGCGATGCCTTCGCCCCCGGCGGTGCGCGAAGGCATCGAGTCTCCAGGAGGCAGACATGACCAGCATGACCATGACCTGGGTCGCGGTGGCCGTGGCGGTGGTGGTGATGTTGGCCATCGCCTCTATCGTGCTGCGACAGCGCCGGCAGCGGCTTCGTCGGCGCTTCGGTCCCGAATATGAACGCACCCTGAGCCAGCGGGACACCCGCGGCGAGGCCGAGCGGGAGTTGCGGACCCGCGAGAAGCGGTTCGCCACCCTCGGCATCAAGCCGCTCAGCCCGCAGGCCCGGCAGAGCTACCGCGCGCAGTGGACCAAACTGCAGGAACAGTTCGTGGACGCGCCAGGCCCCACCGTAGGCGAGGCCGATCAGCTGGTGATGGCGGTCATGGCCGAACGCGGATACCCCACAGGAGACTTCCAGCAGCAACTCTCCAACCTGTCGGTGGTGCACGGCCGCACCCTGCACCATTACAGGAAGGCCCGCCAGATCAGCGGGCGTGCCGCACGTGACAAAGCCTCCACCGAGGATCTGCGGCAGGCCATGGTGCACTACCGCGTCCTGTTCGAGGAACTCCTCGACGACTCCGACAAGGACCACCCGCAACCAGCCGCCGCTGCCCGTGACGACCATCCGGCACTGCACGGCGACCCTCGAGAGAGCTGACGCATGGACATCCGCAACGACGAAGAGCGCCTCGGCCAGACCACCGACATACCGCCACCTCGACCCGCGCCCATTCTCGATCACGACACTCCTCCGGCCACCACCTCCGACAAGCTCGTCTTCGAGCCGGCGGCCGAACCCGCGCCACCGCAACGCGCCTCGCTACTCGGCAGCGACCCCAGCGGTGTCCTGGACCGGTGGCACGATCTTCAAGCGTCCTTCGTGGACGACCCGCGCGAAGCCGTCCAGCGCGCCGACTCCCTCATGGATGAGGTGATGACCTCGATCCGCGAGACGCTGGAACGCCGCCTGCGTGAGCTCCAGGAGCCCTGGAAGAACACCGACCACGACGAAACGGAAACCGAACGACTGAGAATGGCCCTGCGCGCCTACCGCAACGTCTTGCACAAGCTGATGCCGCTCGCCGACGACCACGCGACGCGGTGACGTCGTGCTGGCCATCGTCGCGGCCATCGTTTTTGCGATCGGCCTACTGCTCGACCTGCTCAACACCGCTATCGCCGACATCGGCGGCACCACCTTCATCCTGCTCGGACTGTGCCTGCTCGCACTCCATCAGGGAGGCATCGGCACCGCGGGCACCCGCTGGCGCAGAAAACGCTGACCGGGGCACCTTCCAGCCACGGCGACGAGCCTCCCAGCACCCTCAGCGACGTGCCTTCGGATCAAAGGGACCCATGGCAACCAACCAAGCCACAACTGAAGGAGTTCTTCGAATACTTGGGATCGGCTGGCGACGGGAAACGTGATGGAAACATCGCCGCAGCACCATAGGGCCGTGGACGTGCGACGGGTTCGGGTGGGATGTGAGTTCGTGTACGTCGCCGCCATCGACACACCGACCGTCTTGCAGGTGGAACTCCAGGACGCGGCGCCGGTCAGTCTCGCGCAGCACGGGTGGTCGACGGAGCCGCAGTTGCGCATCCGCCGCTACACCGACTTATACGGCAACCTGTGTGTGCGGGTGGTGCTCCCCGCGGGACGGTCCACGCTGCGCTACGACGCCCTGGCACTCGTGCCCGACGCGGCCGAGCACGCCGACGAGCACGCGCCGGAGCTGCCGCCGGAAGAGTTGCCCGACGACGTTCTCATCTACACGCTGCCCAGCCGCTACTGCCTGCCCGACATGCTCGGCGACGAGGCCTGGTCGCGCTTCAGCGCCCTTTCCCCTGGCTACCTCCGGGTACAGGCGATCTGCGATCATGTCCACCGCCATCTGACGTTCCGCTACGGCAGCAGCGGTCCACTGTCGACGGCGGTCGACGTCAACACCTCCGGGTTCGGCGTCTGCCGCGACTTCACTCACCTGGCGATCTCGTTCTGCCGGGCGCTCAACATCCCGGCTCGCTATGTCTTCGGCTACCTGCCCGATATGGACGTGCCGCCGGACCCGGCGCCCATGGACTTCGCCGCGTGGATGGAGGTATGGCTGGGCGATCGATGGTGGACCTTCGATCCGCGTAACCACCGCCGGCGCAAGGGCCGGATCCTGATAGGACGTGGACGGGACGCGTCCGACGTAGCCATGATCACCACTTTCGGCGCGCCGCTGCTGGAGTCGATGACCGTGCGCGCGGAGGAGGAGCCGGCGTGACCACGAACGGATCACACCGCCGCCCGCCGCATCATCAGCCGAGCCGGGTGACCTCGATGGTGACGCCGAATTGCTCCGGTGCCAAGCCGGAGTAGACGCTGGACAGCGGTCGTACGTCAGCGTAGTCACGGCCACGTGCCGGCAACACGTGCCGGCTGCCCAAGTCGGCGAGGCTGGTCGGGGTCGAGGGCAACCCAGTCACCGACCCAGAACTCCGTGGCTCTGGCACACGCCCTCCCCCGCCACGCGGGCTTCGGCCGTCGAGGTGCGCACGTGCGTCGCGCCACGCTCGAAACGCAGTGTCTTGTGAGTCCACTCGGCGGTGCGCAACCCGGGCTGCACCGGTGTCGCCCCGGCGAGCAGGGACCGTCCGACCTCGGCCAGCTCCGGCTCCGCCGGGACGTACGACGAGGTGGCGAGCATCTCGGCGAAGTGGTCCCGGACCGCTGGGCCGGCCAGGTCGGACCAGCTGACGCCGTCCGGCACGGGCCACACAGGGGCGCGGCGACCCGGCGAAAACCGGTGGGTAACCCCTTAGCTGACCGTCGACACGGTCCGCTGTAGCGCGTGCAGCCGCTCCGGCAGATCGTCGAAGAGGATTGGCGGCAGATAGGAACTCCAGGTCGGTCCCGGCCCGGCCGATCCCCCGCGGGCGGGCTCGTCCAGCGCGGACCGCCCAGACACCGGATCGAGCCGAGCCAGCGCATCCTCCCCCGTTCTGCGGGCGTGGAACGGCAGGTGATCGCCAACGGAGGTATTCATGGGATCGCGGATGTCCAATCCCGCAGTGCTCGTCCCCGAACTGGGGCGGTGACGGGCACTGTTCAAGGCCATCTCGATCTGGCCTAGTAGCGGTGGGGTCCGACGTGCCCCTCGAACAGCAGGCACGGCGCGGGCTCGTCCCCGTACGGGGAGCGCGGGTCGGGGTTGGGGTCGGCGCGTTCGACCGGGCACGGCGGCAGTGTGACGAGTTCGCGGGCGCGGATGTCCCAGCGGATCCAGATGAACCGATCCGGTTCGGGCAGCACCTGGACGTGCGCCGCGTGAGTGCCCGGATGGCCGGGCGCCAGCTCGCACCCGTAAACGGCCTTGCGCTCGCGTGCGCCGCCCTCGGCCAGCGGGGCCCATTCGGCGTCAGTGAGCACGTTGTAGTGCGGGCAGTCCTGCTCACCGGTGTGCCGTTGCAGGCCGGTGGCCAGCGCGGCCGCCAGCCCCGCCGCGGTGAAAACCTGATGCACGGCGTTGTGGACCAATTCGACGTCGTCGTCGCTCAGCTCCACCGCACCGAGTTGGTCGGCCAGCAGCCGCACATGGGTGGCGAAGTGCCGGCAGGCGTCGACCAGCGCGGTCACCGGAGCCACCGCGTCGTGCGGTGGGTCGGCCGGAGAGTCTCGGTGCGTCACAACGGACACGCTACGCCGCCCTCTGGTCATGCGCACGGCGGTGGGCGATGCCGTCAGAGCGTGTCGAGGCCGCACGGTGCCGGGTTGCGCCGGTCATCGACAAGCCTCGGCTGGGGGCGGGCGGGCGGTGCCGATCAGTCAAAAGGTGAGCGTGACCAGCGAGTACGCGGCGAAGAGCAGCAGTGTCGTGCCCACTGACTTGATGGTCCACGGCAGGGGCTCACCCCTCCCCTGCGTTGTTTGACGGTTGTCGGCTGAGCAGCCGAAGGGGGGCAGATCGCCGATTCAGCCGCGCCCCGCCCGTCGCGCCACCGCGGCTCTCTATCGACAACTTGCTATGGTGCCCAGGTTGCACCGCTTGGTGAGTACGGCAGCGCGCAAGCAAGGGGGGGCAGGCGACGATGCAGGCGTCAGAGGTCCCGCGTGCGGTGGCTGCGGCCATGTCGACCGCCTCATCACTTGACCTGACAGTCGACGACGCGATCGTTCTTCATGACTCGAACAAGCTCACTCTGCGTCTGCTGCCGTGTGACGTCCTGGCCCGGGTGGCACCTGTGGCGCATCAGGTCGCAGGGTTCGAAATCGAGCTAGCTCAACGGCTCGCCGAATCGGAGAGCCCTGTGGCTGTTCTCGAGCCGCGAGTGGAGCCACGTGTCTACGAGCGTGATGGTTTCGTGGTCACGCTGTGGACCTACTACGAACCTGCGATGCCTCGAGAGGTCTCACCGGCCGACTATGCTCATGCGCTCGAGCGGTTGCATGCCGGGATGCGCAAGCTCGATGTCCCGACGCCGCACTTCACGGATCGAGTCGAGCAGGCTCAACAACTCGTGGCGAGCCGCGACCGCACGCCGGCGCTCGCGGACGCGGACCGGGAGCTCCTTGGCGACACGTTGCGAAGCCTGAGGCGAGCCATCGGCGAGCGCGGCGGTGCCGAGCAGCTCCTGCACGGCGAGCCGCACCCGGGCAATGTGCTCACCACGAGGAACGGGCTGCTGTTCATAGACCTCGAAACGTGCTGCCGTGGGCCTGTCGAATTCGACCTCGCGCATGCGCCCGAAGAGGTCAGCGAGCACTATCCGGGCGTCGATCAAGAGTTGTTGCGCGAGTGCCGGATCCTCGTGCTGGCGATGATCACAACGTGGCGCTGGGATCGAGGTGACCAACTCCCCAACGGGCGCCGGCTGGGCACAGAGTGGCTCAGCCAGATTCGAGCCGCGCTCGATCGCAAAGGGGTGGATGGCCATGGCTGATGGCGGGCCTTCGAGGTCGTGGCCGGCTGGCTGTTGATGTCGGGATCTACCGTGATCCTGGTCTTGGCCGGTCGTGGTGAGATCCAGTCGCACTTGTCGCGGCTGGATGAGCGATTCGGACCGTCGAGACCAGGCGAACGTTGCCGGTCGCGGCACGTGGCGTCGCAGCGTACTGGATGAAGATCAGGAATGGATGTGTCAGGCGAGGATCCTGACGATGCCCGTGAACAGGCCGGGCAGGCGGTGGGCGGCGGGTACCACCAGTCGGGCTGTGCCGGGGCGGCGTGTGGCCTGCACGAGCGCGCCCGTCAGCAGCCGGTGCGTGCGAGACAGCCGTAGCCACGCGCCGTCGTAGTCCTCGGGCCGGTCCTCGGCCAGGCACCTGACGAGCAGTTCGGCCGAGCGTACGGCCAGGGAGACGCCCTCGCCGGTGAGCGCGTCCACGTAGCCGGCGGCGTCCCCGACCAGGAGGACGCGTCCCGCGCGGCGGGTGCGCACGGCCTGGCGCAGCGGGCCCGCGCCGCGCACTGGGGTGACGGCCGGGCCGCGCAGGTGGTGGCTCAGGTCGGGGAAGCCGCGCAGGTGCTCGTCGTAGCCGCGTCGCTCCGAGCTGAGTATCGCGACGCCGATCAGGTCGCCGGCGACGGGGGTGACGTATGCCTCGCCGGCGCTCGACCAGTGGACCTCGACGAAGTCGGTCCACGGTTCGATCCTGTAGTGCCTGCGCTGGCCGTACCTGCGGGGTCCGCGCGCGGGGAGGTCGAGGCCGAGGGAGCGGCGCAGCGGCGAGTGCAGTCCGTCGGCGGCCACCAGCCAGCGGGCTCGCAGCCCGGTGGCTTCCACGCCGTCTCGGTCCTGCTCGATGCGGGTGATCTTGCCGGTGACCGTCTTGACGCCCAGTTCGGCGGCCCGCCGTGCGAGCGCGGCGTGCAGATGTGTGCGGCGTACGCCCAGCCCGGGGGCGGCGGAGAAGGCGGCCCGCACCTCTCGCCGGCCGTCGAGGTAGTGGATGCCGCGGAACCCGCGTCCCTCGACCTGCACCCCCATCGCCTCCAGTGCTGCCACGCCGGCCGGCATGATGCCCTCGCCGCATGCCTTGTCCACGGGCGAGGCGCGCGGCTCGACGACGACGGCCTCCATCCCGGCCAGCGCTGCGTGAACGGCCGTCGCGAGCCCCGCTGGGCCGCCGCCGGCGACGAGCACGTCGATCATGCCGTCACCGCTCCGAGGCGAGGGCGAGGGCCGCGTTCTCACATCGGATCCGCACGACCATCAGCGCGGCGTTGAGCATGGTGAACGTCAGGGCGGTCACCCAGGCCGTGTGTACGAGCGGCAGCGCGAGCCCCTCTATCGCCACTGCCACGTAATTGGGGTGCCGCAGCCACCGGAACCGGTAGGGGCCGCGTGTCACCAGTGGCAGGCCGGGCACCACGATCACCTGCGTGTTCCAGCGCGGCCCGAGTGAGGTGATGCACCACCACCGCAACCCCTGGGCCGCCACGACGAGGGCGAGCATCGGCCAGCCGAGCGCGGGAAGGAAGGGTCGCTCTGCCAGCGCGGCCTCCAGGGGCGCGCCGACGAGCAACCCGGTGTGCAGGGCCACCATCCACGGATAGTGCCCTTGACCGGTCACGACACCGCCGCGTGCCATGCTCCACGCGGCGTTGCGGCGGGCGACGACGAGTTCGGCCACACGTTCCAGGCCGACGAGTACGACGAGTATGAGATACCAGGTCATCAGGTAGTCACCAGCAGTCGGGTCGTGGGTGCGGTCACCAGCGGATCAGGACGAGTTCCGAGCAGAAGCCGGGTCCCATGGCGATGATCAGTCCCCAGGTTCCCGGTTCGGGCGGCCGGGTGGCGAGGGTGTCGCCGAGGACGTGCAGGACCGAGGAGGAGGATAGGTTGCCGTTGGCCGCCAGTGAGCGCCATGTCACGTCGAGTGCGTCCGCGGGCAGGCCGAGCACGTCCGACACGGCTTCGAGCACCTTCGGCCCGCCGGGGTGGCACACCCACGCCGTCACCTCGCCGGCTGTCACGCCGTGCTCGGCCAGAAGGCCGTGCACGTCGTCGGCCAGGTACCGCCGCACGAGCGCCGGGACGCTCGCGTCCAGCATCACGCGGAACCCGGTGTCGCCCACCTGCCATCCCATGACGTGCTCGGAGCCCGGATACAGGTGGCTGCGGGTGGCCACCACGGTGGGACCGGCTGCCCGGCGTTCGCCGCCGCAGGCCACCACGGCGGCCGCGCCGTCGCCGAACAACGCGCTGGCGACCAGGTTCGCGGGCGAGGAGTCGCCCCGCTGGACGGTGAGCGAGCATAACTCCACCGACAGCAGCACGGCCACGTGGTCCGGCCAGCCGCGCAGGTAGTCGTGGATCCTGGCGATGCCCGCGGCTCCGGCCACGCAGCCCAGGCCGAAGATGGGCACCCGTTTGACGTCGGGTCGCAGGCCGAGCGCGGCCGCCAGGCGGGCGTCGACGGAGGGCGCGGCGATGCCGGTCACCGACGTGAACATGATCATGTCTACGTCGGTCGGCTTCAGTTCGGCCGCGTCCAGGGCGGCCTTCACACTCTCGAGTCCCAGGTCCACGGCGACCGAGACGAAGGCGTCGTTGGCGGCGCCGAAGCCGTTGAGCTTGTCGTACTGCTCGATGGGCAGGGCGAGGTTGCGGTAGTCCACCTTGGCGTTGCGGTGCAGGCGGTCGAGGAGGCGCCGGTCGGCGTTGTGCGGCAGGCATACGCGGGCGGCCATGTCGGTGAGCTCGGCCTGTGGGTATCGGTGGGGAGGGAAAGCACAACGGACTGCGGCGATACGGGTCATGCAGTTCTCCCTCGGCAGCCGACAACTCTTACTCCCCGCACGTTTCCCGTCTAAATGGTCATTTAAGCCATACGTGGAGCGTGGGAATTCTCGGCGGCGATCGCCCGGTCTACGATCACCTTGTGACTGACCCCGACCCCGCGGCCGCCGCCGTCGTACGCGATGGGCCGGGGCGGCTGGCCGTCGGGCTGGCGCGTGCGTGCCATCCCGGCCCGACCGCGGCCGTGACCGCTTTGGTCACCGCGCTGGCCGTGGCCACGGGGCGCGACGCGGTCGGGTGCGTTCTGGCGGGCGCGGCCGTGCTGACGGGGCAGCTCTCGATCGGCTGGTGCAACGACGCGATCGACGCCGAGCGGGACGCGGTGGCCGGGCGCGCGGGCAAGCCTGTCGCGGGCGGCGCGGTGAGCGCGCGTGCGGTGTGGATCGCCGCTCTTGTGGCGCTGGCCTGCTGCGTGCCGCTGTCGCTGGCCTCCGGCTGGCGGGCGGGCGCGCTGCACCTCGCGGGGGTGCTGGCGGCCTGGGGGTACGACTTCGGGCTGAAGGCGACCCTCCTGTCGTGGGCACCTTACGCCGTGGGGTTCGGCGTGCTGCCGGCCTTCGTGACGCTGGGCCTGCCCGGTGAGCCGTGGCCGGCGTGGTGGGCGGTCCTGGCCGCCGCGCTGCTCGGTGTGGGCGCGCATCTGGCCAACGTGCTGCCGGACATCGCGGGCGACCTGGTCACCGGCGTACGCGGCTGGCCGCAGCGCATGGGCGCCGCCCGCGTACGGCTCCTGGTCCCCGTGCCGTTGCTGGCCGCCACCTGCCTGCTCGTCTTCGGCCCTGGAGGCGCCGCCCCCGGCGTGGCGGGCTGGCTGGCCGTGGCGGCCGCCTCGGGCCTGGCGGCCCTGGGGCTGCTGCTGGCCGCCAGGTCCTCACGGGTGCCGTTCGTCACCGCCGTGGCCGTGGCGGCCGTGGACGTGATCCTCCTGGTTGCCGGCGGCGCCTCGCTCACCGCGTGACTCGCATGGCCGCACGCCCCGCTCACTGCCCGGGGCGCAGGGATCCGCGCAGCCACCGCATCGCCACGGCCAGCGCGAGCGGCGCGGGCACTGTTCCGGCCCCGAGCCCCACCTCCACCAGCAGGTCGAACACCTCCTTGCGGTGCACGGCGGTCTCGATCGCCGCGTCGATGAAACCGGGGGACTGGGCCAGCCGGGCCAGCACGTCGGTGGTGCGCAGGTGCCGTCCGAGCGCCCTGCGTAGCTTGCCCCGGTACAGTGTCAGCGGATCGCCGGGCGACTCCACCGCTGCCTCGGCCGCCAGCCGCCCGGACAGCAGCGCGTAGTAGATGCCCTCGCCGGTGAGCGGGTTGATCAGCCCCGCGGCGTCACCGGCGAGCAGGACCCGTCCGGCGCCGGGCGTCGGCCGGCCGGTCGAGAGCGGCAGGTGGTGGGCGCGCAGGTCGCGGGCGGGCCGGTCGGGCAGCAGCTCGGCGAGCCTGCCGTGCAGCACCTGACGTCCGGGCGCCCCCGCCGCGCGCAGCCGGGGCAGCAGCATGCCGAAGCCGACGTTCGCGGTGCCGTCGCCGATGGGGAACGACCACGCGTAGGCCGGCCAGCCCGCCTTTTGCATGGCGATGAGCTGGACATCGTCCTCCTCGGGCACGTCGGCGTAGCCGCGCACGGCGATGGCGGTGTGCTTCTCGGCGGCGGCGGCCAGGCCGATCAGGCGGCGCACCACCGAGCCGGCTCCGTCGGCGGCCACCACCGTACGGGCCCGCAGCCGCCCGTCGATGACCACGCCGGACCCGTCGAAGACGAGATCCTTGACGCGGTGGCGGCGTACCTCGACGCCCCTGGCCCGCGCGGCGGCCACCAGGCGAGCGTCGAACACCCGGCGGGGCACCACGTGATTGGGCCGCGCGGCCTCGGCGGAGACCCGCACCCCGCCTGGCGAGACCACGGTCAGGCGGGGGGTGGGCCGGTAGTCGTCGATGAGCGCGGGCAGCCCCAGCAGGGCCAGCTCGTCGCGCCCGTGGGCGGCGATGCCGTCGCCGCACGGCTTGTCACGGGGGAAGTCGGCTCTGTCCAGCAGGAGCACGCGCAGCTCCGGGCGTAGTTGCGCGGCCCGCAGCGCCGCCGCCGAGCCCGCCGGTCCCGCTCCCACGATCGCTACGTCCCACATGTCGTCCATGCGAGGTCTGTCCCCACTGCACGTGCCATCGGAAACTGTGCAGATCCCATGTCCGGCCGCGTCGGATGAGCAACGGGGCGAATGTTCTTGATCGGCTTTGAACTCGTCGCGCGCAGGCGGACGGCCGGCGGCGCCCGCAGACCGTCTTGCAACGCCGGCCATGGAGCTGGAGCCTTCGTCGGAGGTGCTTCGTGTTGGAGGGACGGATCAAGGGCCGCTACGCGCCGCGTAGCGGCCCTTGATCCGTCCCTGGTGCTGTGTCGGGAAGCCGGGCTCAGTTGCCCACGCCAAGGCTGGACATGAACGCGGACGGGTATCGGTCGCCGCGCGCCGCGCCCGGCGGCACCGCCTTTTCAATGTCGGCCAGGTCGTCCGCGGTGAGGTTCAGGTCCATGGCGGGCAGCGCCTCGGCCAGCCGCTCGCGGGTGCGAGCGCCGGCCAGCGGCACGATGTCCTGGCCCTGTGCGGCCACCCAGGCGATGGCCAGCTGGGCGACGGTGCAGCCCTTCACCTCGGCGACGCGGCGCAGAGCGTCCGCGAGGGCGAGGTTGTGTTCCACGTTCTCGCTGGAGAAGCGCGGGCTGAAGCCGCGGCTGTCGCCGGGGCCGGGGGTATGGCCTGTGGTCCAGTGCCCGGAGATGAGGCCGCGGCTGAGGACGCCGTACGCGGTCAGGCCGATGCCGAGCTCCCGCAGTGCGGGCAGAACGTCCGTCTCCACCGCGCGGGAGAGCAGCGAGTACTCGATCTGGAGGTCGGCGATCGGGTGCACGGCGTGCGCCCGGCGGATCGTCGCCGCATCGACCTCCGAGAGCCCGATGTGGCGCACGTGTCCGGCGTCGACCATCTCCTTGATCGCGCCCACCGTCTCCTCGATCGGTATCGCCGGGTCCAGCCGGGCGGGACGGTAGATGTCGATGTGGTCGGTGCCCAGCCGGGTCAGCGAGTAGGCCACGAAGTTCTTCACCGCCTCGGGACGGCCGTCTTGCCCGCCGAACTCGCGGCCCGGCCCCCGCAGCTGGCCGAACTTGACGCTCAGCTGGTAGCTGTCGCGATCCCGGCCGCGCAGCGCCTCGGCGAGCAGCAACTCGTTGTGGCCCATGGCGTAGAAGTCGCCGGTGTCGATCAGTGTGACGCCGGCCTCCAGCGCGGCGTGCACGGTGGCGATGCTCTCCGCGCGGTCGGTCGCGCCGTAGGCGCCCGACATGCCCATCGCGCCCAGGCCCAGCGCGGAAACGGCCGGTCCGGTGCGGCCCAGGGTTCGTATCTGCATCACGTTCTCCCTCTTGTCGATGTCCTTGTCGACGTCGCTCCCAACCCTGGGCCCGGGCCGGGAGGGGCGGAAGCGGAGCGTTCATCATGGGAGAGCCGCTCCCTGGCTCGGCTCGCCGGCCGCGAGGCAGTATGAAGGCATGCAACGTGACCAGCTCGCCGACTTCCTGCGCCGCCGCCGGGAGGCGATCCGTCCGGCCGAGGTGGGTCTGGCCGACAGTCCCCGCCGCCGCACCATCGGCTTGCGCCGGGAGGAGGTGGCGATGCTGGCTGGCATGTCGGTGGACTATGTCGTACGCCTCGAGCAGGGCCGCAGCAGTCAGCCCTCGACCCAGCTGCTCGGCGCGCTGGCCCGGGCGTTGCGCCTGTCCGACGATGAGCGCGACCACCTGTTCCACCTGGCCGGCCACCGGCCCCCGCCTGCCGACGGGGTGGCGCGCCTGGCCCGCGCCGGCCTGGTGCGCATGCTCGACCTGCTCGGTGACACCCCGGCCCTGGTGCTGTCCGACCTGGGGGAGGTCCTGGCCCAGAACCGGGCGGCCGTCCTGCTGACGGGCGAGCACAGCGGCTACTCCGGTGACCGGCGCTATGTCGTGTACCGCTGGTTCACCGAGGCCGCCGCCCGCGCCGTCTGCCCGCCGGAGGAGCAGGAGCGTCAGGCCCGTCAGTTCGTGGCCGACCTGCGCGCGGCCGCGGGCCGCCGGTCCGGCGACCCCACGGTCGCCGGGCTCGTCGATCGTTTGCAGGCTGCGAGCGCCGATTTCCGCCGGCTCTGGGCCGAGCACGAGGTGGCGGTCCGGCGCCTCGACCGCAAGACCGTGCTGCACCCGCGGGTGGGCCGGCTGCTGATGGATTGCGAGACCCTGGTCACCCCCGACCAGGGTCAGCAGCTGCTGGTGCTCACCCCGGCGGACGCCGAGACCCGCGAGCGGCTGGAGCTGCTGCGGGTGCTCGGCATCGAGGAGTTCCCCACGGGGGCCGCGGGCACGTCCGTACGGTGAAGCGGCCGGTCCTCCTGATCTCCGCGGGGGATCTTTTGGGCAAAGCGGGTCAAGTGGGGCTGGCCGGGTGGGTTTTTGCGTTGAATTGTCAGCAGCAGTGTGTTTTCCATGTCAGCATCGATGCATGTATGGGCCTTATGGGACTGCCGTAAATGATCGGGGCCGGTGGGACCGGCCTGCCGTGGCAGGTTAGACCCGTGTGCGTGCCCTGATCGTTGCCCCTCTCCCCCGCTCTCCTGGAAAGAAGTCTGGCGTTGCGTATCTTGCTGCTGTGCTCCTCCTTCAACGGCCTGACTCAGCGTGCGTGGCTGGAGCTGCGCCGGGCCGGTCATGACGTGAGCGTCGAGCTGGCCGTCTCGGAGGAGGTGATGGCCGAGGCGGTGGAGCTGGCCAAGCCGGATCTGGTGATCTGCCCGTTCTTGAAGGAGCGGGTGCCGTCGCGGGTGTGGCGGAACGTCCGCACGGTGATCATCCATCCTGGGCCGCCCGGGGATCGGGGTCCGTCGTCGCTGGATTGGGCGATCGTCGACGCCGAGCCGGAGTGGGGGGTGACGGCGTTGCAGGCGGTGGAGGAGATGGACGCGGGCCCGCTGTGGGGGTATCGGACGTTCGCGCTGCCGCCCGGCGACTCATCAGGGGTGCCGCGGAAGTCGGCGTTGTACAACGGCCCGGTGGCGGATGCGGCGGTGGAGCTGGTGGCGGAGGTGGCGGTCAAGGCGGCCGATGCGTCGTTTCAGCCGGTGCCGCTGGATTACCGCTCCCCCGAGGTTCGGGGGCGGTTGCGGCGGGCGATGCGGCATGGGGACCGGGAGTTCTCCTGGGAGGAGCCGGCTGAGGACATCGTGCGGCGGGTGCGGGCGGCCGACGGGGCTCCGGGCGGTCGGGCGGTGCTGTGTGATCTGCCGGTGCGGGTGTTCGACGTGTACCGGGGTCCGGAGCTGGCCGGGGAGCCGGGCCGGGTGGCGGCGCGGCGTGAGGGTGCGGTGCTGGTGCACACCGGGGACGGGACGGTGTGGGTGGGGCATGTGCGGCTGGAGCGGGAGGGCGCGGTGAAGCTGCCGGCCGCGATGGCGCTGGGTGAGCTGGTGGCGGGGGTGCCGGAGCGGCCGGGCTACAGCGAGATCACCTATGACCGCAGTGAGGGTGTGGGGGTGGTGAGTTTCGACTTCTACAACGGGGCGATGTCGACGGAGCAGTGCCGGCGGCTGGCGGCGGCACTGCGGTATGCGGTGGCGCAGGATACGCGGGTGCTGGTGGTGCGGGGCGGGGAGGTGTTCTCGAACGGCATTCATTTGAACGTGATCGAGGCGTCGCGGCATCCGGAGCTGGAGGCATGGATGAACATCAATGCGATCAACGCGGTGTGCCGCGAGATCGTGGCGTGTACGCGGCAGCTGGTGGTGACGTCGATCGGCGGTAACGCGGGTGCGGGTGGGGTGATGATGGGGCTGGGCGCCGACCGGGTGGTGGTGCGGGAGGCGGTGGTGCTGAATCCGCACTATCGGACGATGGGGTTGTTCGGCAGTGAGTTGTGGACGTATGTGTTGCCGCGGCGGGTGGGGGCGGAGCAGGCTTTGCGGTTGACGCAGGAGGCGTTGCCGATCGGGGCGGCGGAGGCGGTGGAGCTGGGGCTGGCCGATCGGGCGCTGGGCGGGGCGCGGTTGGAGTTCGAGCGGCGGGTGCTGGAGTATGCTGAGCGGCTGGCGGCGGATCCGTCGTACGATCGGCTGCTGGTGGGGCGTCGGCAGGCGCGGGAGGCTGAGGAGCGGCGTAAGCCGCTGGATGCGTACCGGGCTGAGGAGCTGGCGGAGATGAGCCGCGACATGTTCGACGATCGGGGCGGGTTCCGAGCGGCGCGGCGGGCGTTCGTGCAGAAGGAACGTCCGGTGGCGACTCCGGCGCATTTGGCGCGTCATCGGGAGTTGTCCGGCGCGTCGGCCGCTGCGAACGCGGGTGCATCTCATATGTGAGATATGGTCTGCTGTTGTGGCAGATGATTATCTTGTGCGGATCGGCCGGCTGATTCGGGATGCGCGGCAGCATCGAGGTTGGACGCAGCTGCAGCTGGCGGATGCGCTGGCGACGTCGCAGAGTGCGGTGAACCGGATCGAGCGTGGTAACCAGAACATCAGTCTTGAGATGATCGCCCGGATCGGCGAGGCGCTCGACAGTGAGATCGTGTCGCTGGGTTATGCGGGTCCGATGCATCTGCGGGTGGTGGGCGGGCGCCGGCTGTCGGGCAGCATCGATGTGAAGACGTCGAAGAACGCGTGTGTGGCGTTGTTGTGCGCGTCGCTGCTGAACTCGGGGCGGACGATCCTGCGCAAGGTGGCGCGGATCGAGGAGGTGTACCGGATCCTGGAGGTGCTCGCGTCGATCGGGGTGCGGGCGCGGTGGATCAACGAGGGCAGCGATCTGGAGATCGTGCCTCCGGCGAGGTTGGAGCTGGAGGCGATGGACACCGAGGCGGCGCGTCGTACCCGGAGCGTGATCATGTTTCTGGGGCCGTTGATGCATCGTACGGAGCGGTTCCAGATCCCGTACGCGGGCGGTTGTGATCTGGGGACGCGCACGGTGCAGCCGCACATGTCGGCGCTGAAGTATTTCGGGCTGGACATCACGGCGACGGGCGGGTTCTATCACGCGCGGGTGGATCGGGGGGTGTCGCCGTCGCGGCCGATCGTGTTGACCGAGCGGGGTGACACGGTGACGGAGAACGCGTTGCTGGCGGCGGCGCGGCACGATGGGGTGACGGTGATCCGCAACGCGTCGTCCAATTACATGGTGCAGGATCTGTGTTTCTTCCTGGAGCAGCTCGGGGTGCGGGTGGAAGGGATCGGCACGACGACGCTGACGGTGCACGGGCAGCCGGTGATCGAGCGGGATGTCGACTACTCCCCTTCTGAGGATCCGGTGGAGGCGATGAGCCTGCTGGCGGCGGCCGTGGTGACGTCGTCGGAGCTGACGATCTGCCGGGTGCCGGTGGAGTTCCTGGAGATCGAGCTGGCGGTGCTGGAGGAGATGGGGCTCGATCACGACCGCGGGCAGGAGTATGCGGCGGCGAACGGGCGGACGCGGCTGGTGGATCTGACGGTGCGGCCGTCGAAGCTGGTCTCCCCCATCGACAAGATCCATCCGATGCCGTTCCCGGGGCTGAACATCGACAATGTGCCGTTCTTCGCCGCGATCGCGGCGTCGGCGCAGGGCTCGACGTTGATCCACGACTGGGTGTATGACAACCGGGCGATCTATTTGACGGAGCTGACGCGGCTGGGGGCGTCGGTGAAACTGCTGGATCCGCATCGGGTGCTGGTGGAGGGGCCGACGCGGTGGCGCAGCGCGGAGATGATGTGCCCGCCGGCGTTGCGGCCGGCGGTGGTGGTGCTGCTGGCGATGATGGCGGCTGAGGGCACGTCGGTGCTGCGGAACGTGTACGTGATCAACCGGGGGTATGAGGATCTCGCGGAGCGGCTGAACGCGTTGGGGGCGCGGATCGAGACGTTCCGCGACATCTGACGTCGCCGGCCTGATGACGCTGCGTGCTGGGTGAGGTTGCTCGGCTGGCCTGCGATCGATGGGTTCGGCGCGCTTCGCGCGCGACAAGATCCGGGCCGACCCGGAGCCGGACGTCCATGACCGCTCACGACGTGCGGCTCTGCTCAGGCGTGAAGCTGTGAGCCCGAAGGCCGGGATCTCGCTCTGCGCCGGCGCTCGGCGAGGTAGCCCCACGCTGATGCGGCAGCGATGGAGGCAACGAGTAACACGGCGCTTGCGGCAACGTCGAGCACGTAGTGGTTTCCCGTGGTGAGCACGACCGCCGTCATGCCTAGCGGGAAAAGCCACGGCAACAGCGCCAATCGGGGATGGGAGGCCCGCAGCGCGCACCAGACGGCGTACGCGCACCACATCGACCATCCCACGTGCAGGCTGGGCATGGCCGAATAGAGGTTCTGGCCGTTTCCGATCTCGCGTGAGGCATGGCCGCCCAGGATGTCATGCTCGGCGATGATGTCGACGACGCCCGGCAGGGCGAACCGTGGGGGCGACATGGGCAGCGCCCAGAAAACGGGCAGCACGAGGACGGCCATCGCAACGAGGGTCCGGCGGGCCTTGACGTAGACATCGGCGTGCCGGACGAAGACCCACACCAGCACACCGATGATCGCGACGTAGTACAGGCGGTAGTAGTACACCGCCGGCTGGATCAGGGCCGCATGCTCGGTCAGCCACTGGTTCGCCCGCAGCGCGACGTCCAGGTGGAGGGCGCGCTCCAAGGATTGCAGGGCCCGAGCGTTGGCGATGGCGGCCGCGACGTCCTTCCCGGCGGCGGCATGAAGCCGCGAGAAGAGCAGGATCACGAGCAGCAGACCGACCACTTCAACGAGCGCGGCGGGGCGCCCACGCACGCTGGTGAAAAGCGTGCCCGACCGGGCGCGCTCGATCAGGCGCCGGGAGCGGCCGGTAGCCGCCTCACGCCACCAGCGGACCTGATGCATTCTCCCCAGGCGCGGGCTTCTGCTCTCCGGCGGACGTTCCATATCCAGAGATCCGCTCGCGACCTCCCGACATTACAGGCGGTCAGATCGCCCCGGTGTGGCCTGGTAGCAGCCACGGGTCCAGGTTGGTCGCGCCGTACGCCGGCTACCGTGATCCCTCGACATCCGGGACTCTGCGCACAACGCCGCGGTGTTGCTTGCCGGGGTGGCGCTTTTGTCGGTGCGGGCCGCTACCGTCGAGGCCGGGATGGTTGCCGAGGCAGAGAGGGGTGGCCAGGGGTGCGGCCTGCGGAGCTCGAGCGGTTGACGGTGGCCGAGGCGGCGGATCGTTATGTGGAGCTGGTGCGGGCCAGGACGTTGACGGGGGCGTTGTCGCCGTCGACGGCGGAGGTGTATGCGCGGGATGTGGCGACGCTGGTGGACCTGGCCGGTGCCGCGGTCGTGCTAGACGACCTGACGGGCCAGGACGTGGACGCGGTGTTGCTGGCGTTCGCGCGTAAGCCGGACGGGCGGGCGGCGCGCGCGCAGCCGGCGGGAGATCGGTCGGCGGGCGGGCGCGGCGGTTCGAGGTCCGGGCCGGGTTCCGGTGGCGGCTGGCAGGTGGACGGGGCCGCCAGGCAGCCGGCGGCGGGCCAGTCGGCGGTCGGGCAGTCGGCGTCGTCGCAGGCGCGGTTCCGGCGGTCGATCTCGGCGTTGTTCCAGCATGCGACGCTGGCCGGGTGGGTGCAGATCAACCCGATGACGGCCTCGACGGTGACGGCCAAGGAGCGGGGTGGGTTGCGTCCGCATCGGCGGGCGTTGACGCGGGAGCAGGCGCAGGGGCTGATCGGGGCGGCGCGTGCGTTGCCGGAGGAGCCGCCGGCGGCGGGCAAGCGGCGTGATCAGCGGACGGAGTTGCGTGACGGGCTGATCGTGTTGTTGCTGGCGACGGTGGGACCGCGGGTGTCGGAGCTGGTGCGGGCCAACGTGGAGGACTTCTTCAGCAACGACGGGGTGCGGTATTGGCGGATTTTCGGCAAGGGCGGGCGTACGCGGGATGTGCCGTTGCCGGATGATGTGGCGCGGGTGCTGCAGGTGTACCTGGCGCGGGGGCGGCCGGCGGTGCAGGACAAGGCGTTGCTGTTGTCGTGGCGGGGGCGGCGGCTGGCGCGTGGGGACGTGCAGGCGGTGATCGATCGGGTGCAGGCGCGGGTGGATGCGGATCGGCAGCGATCGGTGACACCGCATGGGTTGCGGCATACGACGGCGACGCATTTGCTGGCCGATGCGGTGGACATGGACGCGGTGCGGCGGGTGCTGGGGCACAGTGATCTGTCGACGCTGGGGCGTTACCGTGATGAGCTGCCGGGTGAGCTGGAGGTGGCGATGCGGTCGCATCCGCTGCTGCGCGGGAGCGGCCCGCCGCAGTGACGCCGCGCCGAGGGGCCGGTGTGGTACGGCCAAGGGCGGCCGGCCGGCGGGTGGGGCGCTGTGGGTAGTGCTGTGGTGCGGTGCTGTGGGTGCCGCCGTGCTGTGCTGTGGCAGGTCCGCCGGGGGCGTTGTGGGCGGTTTTACAGGCGGCGGTGTAGGAGCATGCCGGGCCACTCCCCTACGGCGAAGGGTTCGGCGCGGGTGAAGCCGCAGCTTTCGTAGTAGGCGACCAGGCGGCCGTCGTCGCCGGCGTAGCAGTCGACGCGCAGCAGGGCGACGCCGCGGGCGCGGCCTTCCTGCGCGGCCCAGTCCAGGAGTGTGCGGCCGATGCGGTGGCCGGTGTAGCGGCGGTCGGTGACGAGGGCCTGGACGTACAGCTCGGGTTCGAGGGCGGGGCTGACGTAGTCGTGGGCGGGTCCGACGGCGATGCAGCCCGCGGGAGTGCCGTCGATGTGGGCGATGCGCATGCCGCCGCCGGCGGCCCAGCGGGTGACCTGCTGGGTGCGGCGGGGGTCACCGGTGAACGGCCGGCTGCCCCATTGGCCGGTGCGTCCCTGGGCGGTGAGCCAGGCGACGGCGCTGTCGAACATGGCCAGAACAGTGGCGACGTCGTCGACCCTTCCTTCACGAATGTCCACCCCCGTCACTTTAGGGGGGTGGTCCGGTGGTGTGGGTCAGGCCTTGCCGTTGAGGGCGCTGCCCTTCTTCCACTCCTTGAACGACATCTGCCAATAGCCCCAGCCGTTGTTCCATTCCAGTTCGCGGTCGGTGCCGACGATGGTGACGACGTCACCGCGCTGGACGTTGTCGTAGAACCATTTGGCCTGGTCGGGGCGGGCGTTGATGCAGCCGTGGCTGACGTTGCGCACGCCTTGGGCCCAGACGTTGTTCTTGGCGTGGACGTACTCGCCGGAGTTGGAGATGCGGACGGCGTGGTCGATCATCACATCGTAGTAGCCGGGGTCGCCCTTTTTGCGGCCGGGCGAGATCATGCGGACGGGATTGCCGCGTTCCATGGTGAGGTGGACGCCCGAGGTGGTGGTGTATTCGCGGGTGGTGGCCATGCCGGCGCTGATGCGCATGGTCTGCACGCGTTTGCCGTCCTGGTAGACGTACATCTTCTTGGTGCGGGTGTCGACCTTGCTGATCTGCTTGGCGCCGATCTTGAGGGTGGCGGTGTGGTCCTTGGTGCCGTACAGGCCCTTGCCGCCCTTGATGCCGCTGATGCGGGCGTTGAACGTGACCTTCTGGTGGGCTGGCCAGTATTTGGCGGTGCGGTAGATGGCCTTGGTGTCGTCGACCCAGCGCCAGGCGCCTTCGACAGGCTTTTCTGCGTCGACTTCGAGGGCGCGTTCGATGGTGGCCTTGTTGGCGACGGGCTGGTTGAAGGTGACGATGATGGGGGCGCCGACGCCGATGGTCTCGCCCTTGGCGTTGGGGGTCACGTCGATCACCTGCAGGGCGCGCTCCGGTTTGGCCGTGGTGAAAGCGCTGGTGGCGGTGGTGACGCCGGCCTTGGCGGTGACGGTGTAGTCGGTGGAGGGCTTGAGCGGGGTCTTGGAGACCCATTTGGTCTTGTCGGCGTTGAAGCGGCCGTCGATCGGCTCGTCGCCGGCGGCGACGGCGACGTCCTCGAGGGCGCCGCCTGCGGCGGTGACGACGATCTTCTTGTCGGGGCTGACCTTGGCGCTGCCCTCGGCGGGAGTGATCGTGACGGTGGGGGCCTCGGGCGTGGGCGAGGTGGTGGTTTCGGGTACGCCGGGATCGGCGGCGGTGGTGGTGGTGCCGCCGTTCGAGCAGGAGGCGGTCAGGGCGGCCGCGGCCAGCAGCGCGACGGTGGCGGCGGCCGGTCTCCTCCATGTGGGCGTAACGTTCAAGACTGTCCTCTCCCCCAGGGCACCAAAGGCACCTCAAAAAACCTTAATGCTCCTGCATGTAAGACGACGAATGATTTGGGAGAGTTCGGTCACATTTAGATCACTTGTTGTGGTCAGGCGCAGGTCAACGTGTCGTCAGGCGGTGGGTGAGGCCGGTGTGCCGGCGTCCCGCGCCCTTGGTGCGGACGGCCTGGGCCAGCGCCCGCCGCGAGCCGACGATCACCACGAGCTTCTTGGCGCGGGTGATGGCGGTGTAGAGGAGGTTGCGCTGCAGCATCATCCAGGCGCTGGTGGCCAGGGGGATGACGACGGCGGGGTATTCGCTGCCCTGGGAGCGGTGGATGGACACGGCGTAGGCGTGGGCGAGCTCGTCGAGTTCGTCGAAGGCGTAGTCGACCGGCTCGTCCTCGTCGGTCAGGACGGTGAGCTTGTGCTCGTCGGGCCGGATGTCGGTGACGATGCCGACGGTGCCGTTGAACACCCCTGCCGCGCCTTTGTCGTAGTTGTTGCGCAGCTGGGTGACTTTGTCGCCGACGCGGAAGACGCGGCCGCCGTAGCGGCGTTCGGGCATGCCCTCGAGGGCCGGGGTGAGGGCTTCCTGCAGGGCGGCGTTGAGCGCGCCGGCGCCGGCCGCGCCGCGGTGCATGGGGGCCAGGACCTGCACGTCGCGGCGGGGGTCGAGGCGGAAGCGGGCGGGGATGCGGCGGGCCACGACGTCGACGGTCAGGGCGGCGATCTCCTCCGGCTCTTCGCAGGGGAACAGGAAGAAGTCCTTCATGCCCTCCAGGACGGGGTGGCGGCCGGTGTTGACGCGGTGGGCGTTGACGACGACGCCGGACTCCTGGGCCTGGCGGAAGACCTGCGTCAGCCGTACGCGGGGGACGTCGGCGGCGGCCAGGAGGTCTTTGAGTACCTCGCCGGCGCCGACGGACGGCAGCTGGTCGACGTCGCCGACGAACAGCAGATGCGTGCCCGGGGCGACGGCCTTGACGAGCTTGTTGGCCAGCAGCAGGTCGAGCATGGAGGCCTCGTCGACGACGACCAGGTCGGCGTCCAGGGGGTTGTCGCGGTCGAAGGTGGCCTCGCCGCCGGGCCGCAGCTGCAGCAGCCGGTGGACGGTGGTGGCCTCGTGGCCGGTCAGCTCGGCCAGGCGTTTGGCGGCGCGGCCGGTGGGGGCTGCCAGGATGACGCGGGCGCGTTTGGCGCGGGCCAGCAGCACGATGGAGCGTACGGTGAAGCTCTTGCCGCAGCCGGGCCCGCCGGTCAGCACGGCGAGCTTCTCGGTCAGGGCCAGGCGGACGGCCTGGCGCTGCTCGGGGGCGAGCTCGGCGCCGGTCTGGGCGTGCAGCCAGGCCTCGGCGCGTTCCCAGTCGACGTCGGCGAAGGCCTTGAGCCGGTCGTGGCCGCTGCGCAGCAGGGCCAGCAGGCCCGAGGCCAGCGACTGCTCGGCGCGGTGGAAGGGCGGCAGGTAGACGGCGGGCAGCACGGTGTCTCCGGCGGGGACGGGCTCGCGGACGACGCCTTCGGCGGCCACGAGCTCTTCCAGGCAGGCGGCGACGAGGTCGGCGGGCACGTCGAGGATCTTGACGGCGTCGGCGGTGAGGTTGGGGGCCGGCAGGTAGCAGTGGCCGTCGTCGGCGGCCTCCGACAGGGTGTAGCGCAGGCCGGCCTTGACGCGTTCGGGGCTGTCGTGCGGGATGCCGACGGCCTGGGCGATGGTGTCGGCGGTCTTGAACCCGATCCCCCACACGTCGTCGGCCAGCTTGTACGGCTGCTCCCTGACGACGGAGATGGACTGCTCACCGTACTGCTTGAAGATGCGCACCGCGATGGAGGTGGACACGCCGACGCCCTGCAGGAAGATCATCACCTCTTTGATGATCTTCTGTTCGTCCCAGGCGGCGGCGATCATCTTGGTGCGTTTGGGGCCCAGGCCCGGCACCTCGGTCAGGCGTTCGGGCTGCTGCTCGATGACCTCCAGGGTGTCGGTGCCGAAGTGGTCGACGATCCGCTCGGCCATCTTCGGGCCGATCCCCTTGATCAGGCCGGAGCCGAGGTAGCGGCGAATGCCCTGGACGGTGGCCGGCAGCACGGTGGTGTAGGACCACACCTCGAACTGGCGGCCGTAGCGGGGGTGAGAGGTCCAGCGGCCGTGCAGCCGCAGCGACTCCCCCACCTGGGCGCCCAGCAGCGGGCCGACGACGGTCAGCAGCTCGGAGCCGGAGCGCTCGGTGGCGACGCGGGCGATGGTGTAGCCGGTGTCCTCGGCCGCGTAGGTGATGCGTTCGAGAACACATGAAAGTTCGGTGACGACGACAGTATCTGCACCTTCGCCCACCGTTCAACCCCTCCCGCTGGAGCCGCTTCCGGGGCCAGAGTAGAGGAATAGCCGGACATTGGGGCTCTCGGCCCTGCCGCGCATCGGATCGAACAGCAATCAGAGGGCGGCGCGTCTGATTGCGTGTGAGATCGTGTTACTCATGCGAACCCGTGACGAAGCGTTTGCTGCCGCCGGGCGAGTCCTCGCCGAAGCGCGGGCTCGCCGCGACGCTCTCTCCCCCGAAGAGGCCGCCCGTGCCGCGTACGTCCCCGGGGGCCGCTCCGTTGAGGAGCTGGCGGCCATCATCCGGGAGCAGCGCCGCAGGGCTGGGGCACGTTCGAGGGCCAGCTTGAATTGATCTCGCTGGCAATTCCGCACGCGAGATGTGCTGGATACGAATGAGGCGCAGGAGCTGTGGCGGGTCTGCCTTGGGACGCAGGCTGTATCGCCCGTTGGGATACCTGGCTCGGAAGATCCTGGTGCTGGTGCGGGCGCGGTCAAGACCGGCCAGGAACAGTTGATGGCAGGTGATCTGGCGCAGGACCGGCTCCAAGACCGTGACCATGACTCGGGCCTGCAGGCGATGTGACCGTGCCACCACCCTGTCACCGGACTGACGTCGTAAATGCCCAGGTGGAAGGCGCGTTGTAAGCTGGTAGGGAGATGCCTGGTCAAACAGGCCGGGTACGAAAACCGGCCGGAAGAGCGACTTTTGTCGGGCGTCAACGCGAGATGTCCGACATGCGGCGCCTGATGCCGAAAACGCGACTGCTGACCCTGACCGGTCCCGGAGGTGTCGGCAAGACCCGGCTGGCGTTGCACGCCGCCCACGCGTTGCGGTCGCGCTTTCGCGACGGAGTGGCGGTCGTGGAAGTGCACCCACTCACGCGTGACGATCTGCTCGCCCCGGCGGTGGCCGCCGCGCTGGGAGTGCGCGACCTCGACCAGCCGGTACGGCCGCTTCTGGCAGAATACCTGGCCGACAAGCGGATGCTGCTCGTGCTGGACGGCTGCGAACATCTGGTGCAGGCGTGCGCGGAGTTGACGCAGCGGCTGCTGGGCACCGCTCCCCGCCTGCGCGTCATGACGACCAGCCGGCACCGCCTCGGCGTGACCGGCGAGCAGGTGCTGGCGATCGGACCACTGCCGTACGCCGACCAGCACGCGCCGGTGCGCGAGATCGCCCGAAGTGATGCGGTGCGGCTGCTGATCGAGCGGGCTGTTGCCGCCCAGGTCGGCCTGCAGATCGATGCCACCACGATTCCGGTAATCGCCCGCATCTGCCAGCGGCTGGACGGCATCCCGCTGGCCATCGAACTGGCCGCGGCGCGCCTGCGTGCTTGCCCCCTTGAGCAGCTCGAGCGGGAACTGGAGGACGACGGCACCGGCCTGGCCGGCCACAGCTCATCGCCGTCCGCCGGGTTCCACGAGAGCCTGCGTGCCATCATCGATTGGAGCTACCGGCTGTGCTCACCTGCCGAACGGCGGCTATGGGGGCGCCTTTCGGTGTTCCCGGGTGGCGTCGATCTGGAGACGGCCGAGGAGGTGTGCTCCGGTGGCGGCATCGCCGCCGAGGATATCGTTGACGTGATCGCCGCCTTGGTGGACCACTCGATCCTGTCGGCCCGGCCGTCGGCGACAGGCATGCGCTACCGGTTGCTGGACACCCTGCGCGCCTACGGGCGTCAACGCCTGACCTCCCACGATGAGGAGGTGTTGCGGGAGCGGTACTGCGCTCACTACCGGTCCTTGGCCGAACGGCAGTCGATCGACCGGCTTAGCCCCGACCAGCTCGAGAGCTTCCGCATCCTGCAGGCCGAGTTGCCCAACGTGCGTACCGCTCTGGAGTTCTGCTACAGCAGTCCGGCCTCGGCTGAAGGCGGCCTCAACATGGCCACCCGGCTTGGAGCCTTCTGGCTGCTGGCCGGGGCTTTGACCGAGGGCAGGCATTGGCTGGATCATGGCCTCGACCTCGTGCCGGCGCGGACCCGGACGCGTATCACCGCACTGTGGGTCGACGCCCTGCTGGCGATCTACCAGCGAGATCCCGCTGCGGCCACGGCACGACTTGGTCAGTGTCATGCCTTGGCCGAGGAGTTCGCAGATGAGACAGGCCGGACATCCGCCGCCATGACGGCCGGCATCGCCGAGCTGTCGGCCGGCAGCACCGGGCATGGCCTGGCCTTGATGGAGGCGGCACGCGCACGCCAGCGGGCGGCCGGCGACCTTGACGCCGTCGGCCTCAACCTCTATCTGGCCGCAACGTTCTGCGCCGCCGGCGATCCCGATGCCGCCGCAGCGCTCGGCCGTGAGCTACTGGCGTTGTGCGATGTCCACGGCGCGCCGCTGTTTCGCGCGTACGCGCTGTTTCTCATCGGCGTCGCGGCCTGGAAACACGGCGACTCCCGCCAGGCGGAGAGGCTGTTTCAGGAGGCAACCGTGCCATGGATGGCCGTCAACGACCACTGGGGGCTGGCCAAGGCGTTGGAGGTCCTGGCTTGGACCGCCGAAGCCCGCCATGCCCACGAGCGCGCCGCTCGCCTGCTGGGCGCCGCCGACGCACTGTGGCAAGAGATCGGCTTCGCCCCCACCCTGCTGCCGTACCACACCCATTCCCACCAGGACTGCGAGAGCGGCGCCCGCCAAGGGCTCGGACAAGGGGCGTTCGGCGCCGCCTTCCGCCGCGGAGCCGAACTCGATCTCCACACCGCGGTGGCATATGCGATCAGCAACGACGATCGCCAATGAACGCCGATGAACGCCGAGCCTGGCCGTGACGTTCCGTTATCCCGGCCAGGAGGCCTCGACGGTGGTGCTGGTCTCGGTGGCCAGGTCGTCGATGATCCGCCGGTTGGCGTCCCACCATGCGGCCTCGACGGCGTGGTAGCCGGCGTGGGCGCCGCTGGTGTCGCGGAGGGTGAAGGCGACGGCTTGGCGGACGTCGAGGACGACGCCGGTCTTGGGGCAGGTGATCTGCTGGCTGACGAGGTGCTTGAGGGTCATGCGGTCGGCGGCGGTGTCGGTGTCGAGGTCGCCGAGGATGGCGGCCATCATGTCGTGCACGGTGGTGGCTCCGTTCTGGTATTGCTGGCGTTTTCGCTAGCGAGATTGCGGTCCACTGTTCCCCTGTGGGGTGGTGCGGGGGTCGGGTGGGGGTCCAGCGTCGCAGAGTCCATGCGGATTCGCAGCGACTTCTTTGGGGGTCTCAGACGCTCTCAGAGCGTACGGGGGAAGCGGTTCGATCAGTCACCCGGTGAATGCGCTGTGAGCGCTTCTGGGATGGTCTCGGGACGCGTGCGCGGTCGTGCTGATCAAGGGACACGCTAGCGCTCCCGCAAGTCACCACAGTTGCGCAAAGTGCGCAACGCCAGAAGACTGGAGCCGCGACCGGACTTCGACAGCGGAGGCGAACCACCCTTATGGCCAGCACAGGCAAGGCACCGAGCCGAGGCAAGGCCGTGCCCGAGGCGCAGTTCAGCGAACACGCGCAACAAGCGCGCGCCGCCGCGGCCGAAAAGGCGAAACCGCCAGCGACTCGGCGCCGCATCGGCAAGCCGAAGACCATGTACCCGCTCAACGTGCGCATCCCCCGCGACATGGACGAGCGCATCACCGCCGCCCACGAACGCACCGGCATGGGGCCCCAGACCATCGCCCACGAGGCGATCAACGATTACGCCACGGCGGTCGGCGTACCCGAGGACCTCCCCGTCCCCGCCAAGGATGATCGCCCGTTCCGTGAGCGCACCCCCAAGAAACGCACCTACGGCAGCGCCGAGTACAACGACGAGCGCCAGTTCTCCGTACGCCTCAACCCGCTCACCGACACTCGCCTCACCGCGGCCTGCGACATCACCGGCAACGGGCCGCAGGACTTCGTCCAGACGGCGTTGAACATCTGGCTGCACAGGAAGAAGATCCCCTACAGCGCCCGACAGGATTAGGCACGAAGCGGGACCACGGCCGTAATTACGCTGCGGCTGGGCTAGCTAGCCCCCGCTGGCAACCGGGCGCTGCGAGCCGTATATGGCCACGTCAGCGGGCCGTGCACGGAGCGTGGGCAACAGGGTGGCAACAACCCATGCGACTCTGTATCGCATCGCCCCAACAGCCCCAGGAGAAGGAATAGGCTCAGCCGAGTATTTGGGCCGTTGGGAGTTGGGGGAACGCGTGAGCGACTCGTTCGTGCATCTGCATGTTCATACTGAGTACAGCATGCTTGACGGTGCGGCGAAGATGAAACCGCTGTTCAAGGAAGCTGAGCGGCTCGGGATGCCGGCGATCGCGATGTCGGATCACGGGAACATGTTCGGCGCGTACGAGTTCCACTCGGTGGCCAAGGGCTTCCCCGTCAAGCCGATCATCGGGATCGAAGCGTACGTGGCGCCCGCGTCGCGGTACCACAAGAAGCCTGTCTTCTGGGGTCCGCGGGCGGAGACGGGCGTGGCCGACGGCGAGGGCGGCAAGGACGTCTCCGGCGGCGGCCGCTACACCCACATGACCATGTGGGCCAAAGACGCGAACGGGCTGCGGAACCTGTTCCGGCTGTCGTCCCTGGCCAGCTTCGAGGGCTACTACGGCAAGCCGCGCATGGACCAGGAGCTGATCGCCGAACACGCGGAAGGGATCATCGCCACCACCGGCTGCCCGTCCGGCGTGGTCCAGACCCGGCTGCGGCTCGGCCAGTACGACGAAGCGGTCAAGGCCGCCGGCGAGTACCAGGAAATCTTCGGCAAGGAGAACTACTTCCTCGAGCTGATGGACCACGGCATCGACATCGAGCGCGAGGTCCGAGCCGACCTGCTCAAGCTGGCCAAGCAGCTCAATATCCCGCTGCTGGTCACCAACGACTCCCACTACGTCACCGAGGACCAGGCCGACGCCCACGACAGCCTCCTGTGCGTCGGCGTCGGCAAGAACAAGGACGACCCGAACCGGTTCCGGTTCAACGGCTCCGGCTACTACCTCAAAACCGCCCAGGAAATGCGGGCGCTGTTCCCTGAACTGCCGGACGCGTGCGACAACACGCTGCTCGTGGCCGAGATGGTGGGCGACTACAGCGAGGTGTTCGCCGAGGTCAACCGGATGCCGGACTACCCGGACGTGCCCGAGGGCGAGACGCAGGAGTCGTGGCTGCGCAAGGAGTGTGAAGCCGGTCTGGCGATGCGGTACGGCACGCCGATCCCGCAGGAGGTGTGGGACCGGTACGAGACCGAGATGAAGGTCATCGGCCCTATGGGGTTCTCCTCCTACTTCCTCGTCGTCGCCGACATCTGCCGGTATGCCCGTGAGAACGGCATCCCAGTCGGCCCTGGCCGTGGGTCCGCCACCGGGTCGATCGTCGCCTACGCCACCCGCATCACTGAGTTGGACCCGCTGGAGCATGGCCTGCTGTTCGAGCGGTTTCTGAACCCGGAGCGGATCAACCCGCCGGACGTTGACCTGGACTTCGACGACCGCCAGCGTGACCGCATGGTGAACTATGTCACCGAGAAGTACGGCGCGGAGATGACCGCGCAGGTCAACACGTTCGGCACGATCAAGGCCAAGGCTGCGGTCAAGGACGCGAGCAGGATCCTCGGCTATCCGTTCGCGGTCGGTGACAGGATCACGAAGGCGATGCCGCCGGACGTCATGGGTAAGGGCGTGCCGCTGGCGGACCTGTTCAACGAGGACCACCCGCGCTACAACGAGGGCACCGAGATCCGCGCCCTGTACGAGTCCGACCAGGACGTCCGCAAGGTGATCGACACCGGCCGCGGTATCGAAGGGCTGATCCGCGGCACCGGCGTGCACGCGGCCGCCGTCATCCTGTCCTCAGACCCGCTGCTCGACCTGATCCCCATGCACATGCGGGACAAGGACAAGGTGATCATCACCGGGTTCGACTACCCCTCGTGCGAAAACATGGGCCTGGTCAAGATGGACTTCCTGGGCCTGCGGAACCTGGGCATCATCGACCACGCCATAAAGATCATCAAACAGAACCGGGGCATCGAGCTCGACACCCTGACGATGCCGCTCGACGACGCCAAGACCTACCAGCTCCTGGCCCGCGGCGACACGCTGGGCGTGTTCCAGCTCGACGGCGGCCCCATGCGGCAGCTCCTCAAGCTGATGGAGCCGACCCGGTTCGAGGACATCGCCGCCGTGCTCGCCCTGTACCGGCCGGGCCCGATGGCGGCCAACGCGCACACCAACTACGCGCACCGCAAGAACGGCCGCCAGGACATCGAGCCCATCCACCCCGAACTGAAGGACGCCCTGGACCCCATCCTCGGCCCGACGTTCCACCTGCTCGTCTACCAAGAGCAGATCATGGCCGTCGCCCGAGAGCTGGCCGGCTACACTCTCGGCGGCGCCGACCTTCTCCGCCGGGCCATGGGCAAGAAGAAGAAGGAGATCCTGGACGCCGAGTTCGCCAACTTCCAGGCGGGCATGCGCGGCAACGGCTACAGCGACGACGCGATCACCGCGCTGTGGGACGTCATGCTGCCCTTCTCCGGGTACGCGTTCAACAAGTCGCACACCGCCGGGTACGGCCTCGTCGCCTACTGGACCGCCTACCTGAAGGCCAACTACCCCGCCGAATACATGGCCGCCCTGCTTACCAGCGTGGGCGACGACAAGGACAAGGCCGCGGTCTACCTGGCTGAGTGCCGCAAGATGGGCATCCAGGTCCTGCCGCCGGACGTCAACGACTCCCAGCTCGACTTCGTCGCGGTCGGCGACACCCAGGTCCGGTTCGGCATGGGCGCGGTCCGCAACGTCGGCTCGAACGTCGTCGAGGGCATCGTCAAGGCCCGCATGCAGAAGGGCCGCTACAGCGACTTCGACGACTTCCTCGCCAAGGTGCCCCTCTCGGTCTGCAACAAGCGGGTCATCGAATCATTGATCAAGGCGGGTGCGTTCGACTCGCTCGAGCACCCGCGCAAGGGCGTGCTCATGATTCATGAGCAGGCCGTCGAGTCCGTGATCGACATCAAGAAGAACGAGGCCCACGGCCAGGACTCGCTGTTCGGTGGGATGGACGACGACGGCGACGACACCGCTTTCACGATCGCCATCCCTGACATGGAGTGGGACAAGAAGACCAAGCTGGACTTCGAGCGGGAGATGCTCGGCTTGTACGTGTCGGACCATCCGCTGGCCGGCACGGAACGGATGCTGGCCCGCAACCGGGACACCACCATCGCCGACCTGCTCGACAGCGGCCGCGAAGACCGGGGCGACGTCACCGTGTGCGGCATGATCACGAAAGTGGACAAGCGGGTCAACAAAGCCGGAAACGTCTGGGCCATCGCGACCGTCGAGGATATGGACGCCGGTGTGGAGTGTCTGTTCTTCCCCAAGAGCTACGAGCTGTACGGGCCGGAACTGCGCGAAGACTCAGTGGTGGCCGTCAAGGGGCAGATCAACAACCGCGACGGCGCTATCTCGATTTTCGCCCAGGACCTCACTCTGCTGGATGTGTCCGGCATCAGCAGCGACGCGCCGGTCACCCTGCTCCTGCGTGAGGAACGCCTCAACCAGAGCATCGTGGACGAACTGCGCAACGTGCTCAAGCTGCACCAGGGACAGGTGCCGGTGCTGATCAACCTGCGGCGGCTGGCTGGCCAGACCGTGACGCTGTCGTTGCCGGAATTCCGGATCAACCCGGAGCCAAGCTTCGCGGCCGACATCAAGCAGCTGTTCGGGCCGGAAGCGATCTCGTTGTGACCGGGCGGCGGCGGATCGACGTCGTCACGTCCCAGGAGCCGCCTTCCTGCCCTCGCTGCGGGCAGGAAGGGCTGCTGCTCGCCCGCGTGCCGTACGGCTGGACGAACGCCGCCGGGACAGCGGTGGACGGCCGGACCGGTGTCGTGCTGTGCGCCGCCTGCGACGCCCAGGTGCCGGGCGCGGATGCCCTGATCACGTGGTTCCATGTGTACGGAAGCGTGGAACCCGACCACACCGAGGAGTTCGCTCGTCTGCTGGTGGCGTGGGCCGAGCAGGTTTCGGTGCCGCTGGTGGACGAGCAGCAGCTGGCGGCCGAGAGCGATCTGTGGAGGCGCGGCGAGCTGTGACCGCCACCCGAACAGGGGCTGGCCCCCGCCGGGGCTCGTCCGGCGGGGGCCAGCTTTGTTTCAGGGGTGCAGCAGGTCCGCTACAGGCGAGTCGTCGTCTGAGCGGTCAGCGCGAAGTTGTTCTGCACCGCGCCGCACTTGTTCGAGTCAGACACGATCGCGCCCTGGCTGGCCAGGGCGAGGTACTGCTGCACCTGGTCGGCGTCAACGGAGACCCCGAGGCTGGGGGCGTTCAGGCCGAGACCGACGTTGTTCGCTTCCATTCCTTTTCTCCTTCGGAGATCGGGTTGAGAACGGAACTACCTATGTGATCGACGTTGCGACCACGACGGCGATGGCTTCTCCTTTCTCGACGGGGACGATGGAGCAGGTAAGCCAACCGGGGACGACGGCCAGCGAGCCGGCGGCCGGAGTGATGGTGAGCTGGCGGCCCCAGGGCAGGCCAGGCATGGCCGTCATGGCGCTCCCCGCGCGGGGGTCGAACACCGCGGCCGTGCCTGCGTCCGCTTCGACCGGCGGGACGACCTCGAGGAAGCACCAGGCGAGGTAGTCGTTCGGCACGGCGAACATCGGCTTCTCGTAACCGCCCAGCCAGATCTGCGCCTCCATCTGAACGTCCGCGACGTGCCGGCCAGCTGTGCCCCCCTCGATCCCTCGCTCGGCGAGGGCGTTCATGTCGGTCACGAACGCATGCCGGAGCATGTCGATGTCGGCGACGGCCTCCCCGAGCGGAAGGGTGGTGAACGAGCTGACCGCGGTGTGGCGGTCCACGATGTTGTCGTGGGCAATGCCGGTCAGATCGATCTGCCGGATGGTGGAGGCGGTTCCCCAGTGGCGGGACACCACTCCCGGCCCGGTGTTGGTGATGGTCATGCCTGTCCCCCTGTCCGGGCGTAGGAGGCGTTCCATGCGATGCAGATTCGCAGGCCGTCCGTGTAGTGATCGGTGGCCTGGACGGAGTGCGGCAGCCAGGACGGGAACGCGACCAGCAGTCCCGGGCGCGGCTCGATCGAAAGCACCCCGGGGGTGACCCCGCGGGCGATCGCCGCCGGGCGGGGGTCGAACATCTGGAGATTCCCGGAGGTGGCGCAGACGCCGCCGCACTCGATGTAGATCGTCCCGGAGTAGATGGAATCGTGGTGCGTGTGCAGCCGATGGGAGCCGCCCGACCGGTAGACGACCGCCCACGCCTCGGCGATCACCCCGTAGGCGTCTTCGACCTCCGGCGCGTGTTCGGCCAGCACATCGTTCGTCATCGCGGATACGGCGTCGCGGATCTGCGTACGCAGCCACGCCACCGCCGGGTGATCCCACTTCAGGATGTCCATGCTGGACTTCTGGGCACCGATCACGCCGAACGTGTGCTTGTCGTCGTCGCGGCCTTCGGCGTCCAGGATGAGATCCCGCAGCGTGCCGATCATCTCCCGGGCTCGTGCCCCGCCATCCTGGGTGTCCAGGTCTGTCAGCCACGCCTGGTAGATGGGCGTCTCCCAGGTGGTCAGCACGACAGCCTGGGTTTCTGCCGCTGTCTGTGTCATAGAGCCTCCTTGAGCCGTTGGGCGAGTGCTCGCCCGGCATCGGTCAAGTCGTCGTCGATGCCGTCGAGCAGGGACAGGCATCCGCGGCCGTAGTCGACCAGGTAGCGGATGTGGTCATCGGTGGCCTGCAGGTCGGCTCCCGCCGAGTCGATCCGGTGCAGGCGGACCAGCGCCGCCGCGACGTGCGCGGCGCCCAGAACCTCGCTGGGCGTGCGGTCCGCTGTTCCCGAGGGCAGGACAAGCTGTTCGGCGCCCTCCCGGGCCAGCCGCCACACTTCTTGAATCATGTAAAGCCACTGGTGGCACAGCTCGTGCGTCACCTGCTCCCGCAGCTCCCGGCAGTTGGCGAACGCGACCGGGGCGAGCAGGACGTGCTGGGGCCAGTCGCGGCAGGACGCCGAGATCGCCCCGTCGTTGGTGTCCAGCAGCAGGAACCGCACCGGGAGCCGTACGAGAGGGCGCCACGCGGGCAGCGTCTCCACCAGTCCGCCGAGTACTTCGTCGATGTCGGTCTGCCTGTCGCGGGAGAGCGCCAGGCCCGGGAGGAGGGGATCCGGGTCGTCCTGCAGGAGCAGTGCACGGCCAGGGTCGAGCCAGGCACCGGCCTGCACTTCGGTCACGCCGTTCAGGCCGCGTTCGTTCGAGCGGACGTGGCGGACCGCCGCGACGGCCGCCAGGAGCTGGCCGAAGTCGAACTTGTCGTCCAGGAACGGCATCCCGGCGAGCGTGTTGATGGGGTCCTTCAAGGTCGTGGTCATGGGGTCGTCACCGTCTTGGCCAGTAGGTGGTGGGTGCGAAGGTGCGGGTGGCTGGCCAGCAGGCCGGGATTGACACCGATCGCGAGGAGGCCGACGCCGGCGCGTCGCCCGGTCTGCAAGCACGGCAGCGGCCACGCGGCCTGCGGGTCCGGCGTGAAGTACATCTTCGGCGGGTCCGTCATGCGGGCGAGCACCTGCGGGCCGCATATCAGCCCGTTGTAGGTGTCGAAGCTGAACCGCTCATGGCCCACGTCGAAGTCGTGGATCAACACGATGCCGCAGGTGATGGAGGCCAGTTCGCGCTCCAGCGGCCAGCTCTCCGCCCAGTGCGCGTCCAGGAAGAACAGCGGCCGCTGGTAGGTGCGGGCGGCGTGCTCGACCAGGAGCTGCGAATCCGTGCAGCTCACGTGCGCGTTGGTCAGGCCGACGAGGCGGTGCCGGGTGAAGTCGGCGTGCTGCTGCACGATGTCGCAGGAGTGCACGGGCAGGTCCGGGTAGCGGCGGGCCAGGTATTCGGTGGTGTCGCCGAGGTAGCAGCCGGTCTCGACGATCGCGTCGCACCTGTAGGCGCTCAGCAGATCATCGACCAGCAGGGCCACGTGGATGTCGAACCCGAACGGGCCGCCGCCGTCAGATAGGCCAATCTGACCGCCCCGGCTGGTGGTGTAGAAGATCTCGAAGGTTCTGCCTACGTGGGCCTGCTGCCGGCCGTGGTGATCGTGCTGCATCAGGTGTCGTCTCCAGAGTTGGGGCAGCGTCGGTTGTCGCTGCGAGACTGTGGGCATGCGCGTCAGGCGCGGCCTGCTTGTCCGTCTGGGAGGCAAAGACGTTCGTGTTCTCTCCTGCCACCGAAGGTCTGGGGTGTGACCCAAACCCGTTGAAGTAGGCGAGCATGATGGCGTTCACGACGGCTCCTCACAATGGATCTCGCGGCCCACGACGGGCTCGATCCTCGCCGTGGGCCGCGAGTCTGGACGGCCCTGCGGGCCAGGCGAATTGGCCAAGCCGTACACGGCCTGGGACCGCCACTGAGCTTGGACGACATCGGTCATGCGACGTAGCAGCTCATCAGGGTGCTCCGCCGTGACCCAGATGCCGCCCGGCGCGCAATGACCCTTATAGAAGGCGACCAAGCCACGATCGCGGAGGGAGTACATCACCCACCAGTCGAACAGGCGCCGTTGCAGCCTTTCGACGTGCTCCTTCCCTACCGCGTCGGCGGCGGCGTCGCTCTCTTTCACAAAGACCATGGGGTTTCTCCATGAGGGATCGGTGAGGGCGCAGGCCGGGCTGGGGCAATGCCGGGCGGGGCTGCCCGGCCTGCGCCGGCAGTGCGGTACGACGGGAAAGACGACACCGGGCCGTCCGCACTGGGCGTGACAGGTGCAGCGCGCGGTACGCCGCTCCGCGCCACGCCACGCTCATCAGTTCGGGCAATAGAGGTGTCAGGCGTTATGGAATCTGGGCGTGCTGACTCGGTCGCGCCGAGGGCTTGCACCGGTCAGCGCCATCACCGACCGGCCGGCGGATGAGGCGGCCGTGCGGAGGGAGCACCGGACGAACAGCAGGCGCGCCCCCATCGCGTCTATCTGTTCGCGTCGGCGGGTGGCAATGTGCTTCTCGCCCAGATGGTGCGCAGTCGGGACGACCACCCCGTACGCGCTGGACAAGAGAAGCACATCCAGCAGCCCGGCAAATGCCGGATCGTCTGCCGTCGTGCCGCCTCGATCGGTGAAGATGCCGCAGAGCTGCAATTCGTGCTGGTCGCAGTACTGGGCGAGCGTCACCGTGAGGGCGGCGTGTCGTTCCGGCGTTGAGCGATGCAGCCTCAGGTAGCCGTAGACGATCGGACCGTCTACTGGATGCTGTTCGGTGAGTGTCCACAAGGTAGCCGTCCTTCCCGTGGCCGGGGCTGATGACCCGCTCTTCGAGCATGGCCAGCGAGGGCCTGGCTGCATACGAACCGCTGTCGCACTTCTGTTGCACTTCCGTGGGCTCTCGGCACTTCTCCGTGCTTCCATGGCCGTGGAAGGGAGCAGCGCCGTGACGACCGTGCACGAGTGGACCGGCCTCGAAGCACATGCGCTGCGTCTTGCCCTCCGGATGAGCGTGCGCGTGTTCGCGCAGCACCTAGGCGTGGCTCCGCGTACCGTGGCGAAGTGGGACCATCTTGGCGTCGCTACTCGGCCGCGTCCGGATACTCAAGCGATCCTCGACACCGCGCTCTCTCGTGCGGACTCGGCGGCCCATCTGCGGTTCGAGACTCTGCTGCTGGAACTCGGTCAGGGCGCGGATCAAGGGCTGCGAGTCACTCGCGTGGGTCCACGAGCCTGGGACTATGAGACGTGGACGGACGATCTCGACCGGGCCGTGGTCGCGCTCAGCCGCCAGAACTTCAGCTACGCCGCCGACCTGCTGAACAGATGGCTCACTCTCTACGACCCGCATGCCTTGGACGACAAGGGCTTGTACTTGTTCGCACGGTCCACGACGCTGCTGGGCGACCTCCAGCGCGACCAGGGCGCGGTCACCGGCCCGCTGTCCGCGCGCCGCTCCTATCTCAACGCCCGCTCCATCTACGCCCAGCTCGACATTCCTCGCCGCATCGCCCAGTTGAACCTTTCGCTGGCCGTCGTTGCTGAGATGTCGGGCCAATTGGACGCCGCTGCCGAAGAGTATGAGGCGCTGGCCGTCGATGACCGGCTCTCACCACGTGACCGGTCGCGAGCTCGGCTGTGGGTCGGGACCGCACTGAGCAAGAACGGCAAGAATGACTACGCCGCTCGCCTGATGAGGGCGGCTGTCCGCGAGTTCGAGAACCTCGGCGAGCCCGAGGACTGGTCTGTCGCACACCAGAAACTCGCCCTGGCCTGCCGCGGTGCCGGGGACCTGACCGAGGCGCTACGCCTGATTGACCTCGCCCGTGCGAGCGCCGTCACCGACGTGCCCATGCAGCGCGTGCGATTGGAGACGGCTTACGGGCACATCCTGCTTTCTGACCGGGACACCATGGATGATGGGCTGATGATTCTCGACCATGCCGCGCGAGAGGCTGCGCAGCACGGGCTTGCGCACCAACTGCGCAGCATCGAGGGCATCCAGCGGACCATCCAGGGGGAGACTCGTCTTCCTCTGCCACGGCGATCAGGGAGCAGCCGAGTGAGCGTCAAGCAGCAGCAGGTCATCACCGACGAGCAGTGGCGGCACGCCCGCACCATCTGGGACTACCACCAGATGCACCACGACCTGCGCCACTGCGATGCAGCGATCGGCTTGGGCAGCCACGACCTGGGGGTTGCGCGTGCAGCAGTCGAGCTGTATCACGCCGGCTGGTTCCCGCTGCTCGTCTTCTCCGGCGCGACCAGCTCCACCACTGCGGCACGCTTCCCCCGCGGGGAGGCCGTTCACTACCGCGAGCACGCACTGGAACTCGGCATGCCCGATGAGGCGATCCTGCTGGAGCCGAACGCCACCAACACTGGCCAGAACATCAGCTTCTCGCGGGACGTCCTGGCTGATGCGGGACACCACCCTGCATCGGTCCTGCTGATCTCCAAGCCGTACATGGAGCGCCGCGCCTACGCCACTGTGCGCAAGGTGTGGCCACAGGTCGAGGTGGTCTGCGCCTCCGAGCCGCTGGAGCTGGACGGGTATGTCAGCTCAATCGGCGATCCTAAGTTGGTCATCGACATGCTCGTCGGCGACCTCCAGCGCGTGATCGAGTACCCCAAGCTCGGCTACGCCATCGAGCAGCCCGTTCCAGGAGAGGTTCATGACGCCTACCAGGCTCTTCTCCGCGCCGGATTCGACAGCAGGCTCCTCACACCCTGAACCGCTGTACGGCGAGGTGTGTGCGATCCACCAGCCCAACCTCTTCCCTCGGCTCGCGACGTTGGCCAAGCTGTTCGCTGCCGACTACTGGATCGTGCTGGACGACGTGCAGTTCGCGCGGCGCGACTATCAGCACCGCACGCGCCTCGCCTCGCTCGGCGGCTCTGGGCAGACGCGGTGGCTCTCGATCGCCACCCATCTGCCGCACGGCCGTGCCACCTCGATCCGCGGGGCACGTCTGGCCGATCCCGCCCGTTGCAGACGCCGCGTCGCGCAGCTCCTTGCCGATCACTATCGGTATAGCGTCCACTGGCCAGCGTTCAAGCGGCGGCTCGAGCCGGTGCTTGCCGCGTTCGAGAGGACGGACCGGCTGGCGGACGTGACCGAGCTGTCCACGCGTCTGCTGCTGGAGGAGGTCGGGTGGGCGGGGCGAATCCTCCATAGCAGTGACCTGCTCGCTCGCGGCGGACGGTCACAGCGGCTCGCTGACCTCGCCTGGTTGACCGGCGCGACGACCTACCTGTGCGGGACCGGGGGCATGCGATACCTGGAACCGACCGCGTTCCGGGTTCACTCGATCGAGGTCCTCCCGTTCCAGACCCCCACACTGGGCATCTGGGAATCCGCCCGTGAGGTGAGCGCCGTACAAGCGCTGATGCTTTTAGGGCCGTGTGCCCTGAGGGGGGAGCTGGAGGCTCTGCGTGGACGAGTCCTGGAGGGCATTCCCCGACCTGGCCACTAGTGTCATGCGCCTGAAATTCATCGGTTAAGTTCATAAACTGGCGGACATGGCGCATTCAGGACCGTCGGCAGTAGAGATCCATCTGACCGAAGCTGAGCGAGCTCGGCTGATCGGCATGTCCGCAGAGCCGTCACGGTTGGCGATCCGGGCAAAGATCGTGCTGGCCTGTGCGGAGCCGGGATCCAGTAACGCACAGGTGGCGCGAGAGTTGGGCATCGCCGTCGGCACGGTGCGCAAATGGCGTGCCGCCTTCGCCGAGGGCGGAGTGGACACCTTGGTTGATGAGGCCCGCACGGGGCGGCCCAAGGCGGAGTTGACGGTCACCGACACCGAGCGGGTGGTGTTGCAGCGGTGGGCGCGAAGGAGCAAGTCTGCGCAGGTCCTGGCGATGCGCTCGAAGATCGTGCTGGGCTGCGCGGACGGCAAGGACAACCAGCAGATCGCTGCGGAGTTGCGGGTGCACCCGGACACGGTGTCCAAATGGCGTCATCGGTTCCTGCGGTTGCGGCTGGACGGGCTGATCGATGAGCAGCGTCCGGGCCGGCCGCCCTCGATCACCTTGGATCAGGTTGAAGAGGTGGTGGTGGCGACGCTGGAGGAGACACCGAAGAACGCCACGCACTGGTCGCGGGCCTCGATGGCCAAGCGCAGCGGGCTGAGCAAGTCGACGATCGGGCGGATCTGGCGCGACTTCGGGCTCAAGCCGCACCAGGCCGGCACCTTCAAGCTGTCGAGTGATCCGTTGTTTGTGGAGAAGGTCGTGGATGTGGTGGGGCTGTATCACGACCCGCCCGAGCGGGCGGTGGTGTTGTGTGTGGATGAGAAATCGCAGATCCAGGCGCTGGACCGGTCTCAGCCGGTGCTGCCGATGATGCCGGGGATGCCTGAGCGGCGCACTCACGACTACGTCCGCAACGGGATCACCAGCCTGTTCGCCGCCTTCAATGTCGCCGACGGCAGCGTCATCGGCGAGTTGCACCGTCAGCACCGCGCCGCCGAGTTCAAGAAGTTCCTGGCCACGATCGACCAGACGGTGCCGGCCGAGCTGGACATCCATCTGATCTGTGACAACTACGGCACCCACAAGACCCCGGCGATCAAAGCCTGGCTGGCCCGCCACCCCCGCTTCCATATGCACTTCACGCCGACCGGCTCTTCGTGGATCAATCAGGTCGAGCGCTGGTTCGGCTATCTGACCGACCAGCTGATCCGCCGCGGAGTCCACAAGAGCGTCCAAGCGCTGGAGAGAGACATCCGCGACTGGATGGATCAGTGGAACGACGACCCGAAGCCGTTCGTCTGGACCAAGACCGCCGAAGAGATCCTCGAATCCCTCGCTAAATATTGCCGACGAATTTCAGGCGCATGACACTAGTGGTCCCGTGTGTAAGTCCGTCAGGGGTGGAGCTTCTGACTCCTCGTTGGCCAAGATAGAGACCGCCCCGAGGTGCTTTGCCATGGGCGTTTCGCACTAGCGAAGTTTGCCGAGGTGGCCCAAGGCCGCCGCCGCATGCTTCTGAACGCGTGGGGACTCGTCTCGCAGTGCTGCCCGCAGCGGTTCAACCATCAACTCACGGTCGGCGCCGGTCAGTTCATGTCGGTCGGTGACCCATCCGGTCACGCTGTAGCCGACGGTGGAGCGGTAGGCGATGTTGGACAGGTAACTCGCCGCATGCGCCCTGATGGAGGGCTGGAGGGGCTTCGATGCCATCGTCTCGAACAGGGCCCGCAACAGCAGTCTCGACCCGCCCATCTCCAGCAGGGCCCAAGCGATGTAGTCGGCATGAGATGGCATCGGTTGGTCGTCGCTGCTTTCCCTGTGCCACACATGTTCGTTGTGCAACTCGGCGATCAGCGCGCTTTCCGCCTCGGAGCCGCCGAGCACGCCCAGCGCCTTGACGATCTCCCCGGCGACTGGGAACTTCCACCCCTCCTTCGCGAAGACATCGCACAAGGCGGCCACCGCCCGCTTGTCGCCCAGGCGTGCCAATTGCCGTGCGGCCGTAGCACGCACCTGTGCGTCGCCATCCCGCAGTCGGGCACACACGTCCTCGAATGGATTCTCGCGCCGGAATCTGACCTCAACCTCGGCCGCGATGGGCAGATGGCGCTGCCAGCATGCCTCACAAACGAAACGGACTACCTTCGTCTTACCCTCGGCCACATAGACCTGTTCGTATCTCGATAGCGCCGAACCCGTCCGCAGCTTTGCGCCGCACAGTTCGCAGCGAGCCTTCCTCTTCCACCACGCCATCGATCCTCCCCAAGCACTGCACATGTAAGGACAGTAAGATCCGAAAGTCAACCCTCGAGAGACTTCCAGGGTCGACCACTTGCCCTTCTCAGAGGGCGGTTCGCGAGTTGATGCCCCGTTGATCGCTTGCGCTGCATGAGGAGTGCTGGTCACGGGCTCGTTGCCGGGCTATGGACGCGGCTGAGCGAACAATCCTGGCTCGATCTCCACGAGAATGCCTAGGCTGACCAGGCGCTTGAGCTTGGCGCGGGTGTTTTCGATGTTCTTACGCGCCAGGGGCAGGTCCAGGGCCAAACAGAGGTCACGCGCTCGTGAGGGCTGGCCGATGTCGGCCATGAGGGTGAGAATCT
>NZ_JBQQBR010000018.1:0-218922 GCF_052245935.1 Nonomuraea sp. 3N208
CGGTGAGGGCAACGGTCTGTCCACAGGACTCGAAGATCGGTCCAGCGTCCGGGAGTGCTCACTCACCAGCGGCCACCAGGCACCGAGTCTGCCCGATCAGCGGACTCGGTGGTTCCCATTAGCGTCCGGCGGGGCGGTGGCCCAAGAGCCGCATGAACGCGGCCGCCGCGGTGGCCATGCAGGCCGGGCTCGGTCCCCGCAGCGGCTCGCTGCCCGCGCTGACCGTGGGCGACATCCGCACGCTCGTCGTCTTCGATGGCGCCCGGCACCGCCGCATTCTGGTCAGCGTCTGCTGGTAGGGAGTCGGTGGGAAGAGACGTCCTAGCGGACGGTGGCCTTGGCGGCCTGCTCGATCAGGCGCGTGACCGCGTCAGGCCGCGAGACGGACACAGCGTGTGAGGCGTTGATCTCGACGGCGTGCGAGTGGGCGCGCTTGGCCATGAAGCGCTGCGCGGCCACAGGGATGTTCTTGTCCTGCGTCGCGATCAGCATCCAGGAGGGGATCGTCTTCCAGGCCGCCTTGGTGGCCTTTTCCTCCAGTGCGGCGGAGGTGATGGGGCGCTGGGTGGCGGCCATGGTCTTCGCGGTCGCCGCGGGAACGTCGGCCGCGAACTGCTGGTGGAACTTGCTCTGATCGATGTAGAGATCGGTGGCGGCAGTGCCGTCCGGGAGAGTGAAGGGCACGGACTGGAGTGTCTCGCCCAGTGTGCTGCCGGGGTACTTGCCGCTGAGGCCCACGGCGCTCTCGCCGGTGTCCGGCGCGAAGGCCGCGATGTAGACGAGGGCCTTGACCTGCGCGTCCCCATCGGCCGCGGTGCTGATGACCGATCCGCCGTAGGAGTGGCCGACGAGCACCACCGGGCCCTGGACGTGATCCACCAGGCTGCGCAGGTAGGCGGCGTCACTGACGGGGCCACGCAGCGGGTTGGCCGCAGCGATCACCGGATACCCGTCACGCCGCAGCCGCTCGACAACACCCGTCCAGCTCGAGGCGTCCGCGAAAGCACCGTGTTCCAGGATGATGGTGGGCTTGGCGGGTGTCGATGCGGCCGCGCTCGCCGCCGAGGTCCCGGTCAAGGTCACGGTGGCCACGGCGACGGCAGCCAGGCCGGCACGGAGGAGGCTGGTGCGGATCGAGGCGGAGCGGGTCTCCGATGTGGAATTAGCAATCATGTCCCCTAAGACCGGGCAGCCCTCCGGCCTGTGACAGTCCCAGCGAGAATCCTTCACGGCACGGGGCTTGAGGTGCAGGCGCCGCCGCCGGCCGTACCGCCCGCGCGGCCGGCGTTCCTACCAGGCCTATCAGGGCCTACCTCGTCTTCCAAGCCGGCCGCGGCGCGCGCAATGGACCGATGCATGATCCAAACTCCGCCCGGTTCGCTTCCCACGCCTCTCTCGACGAACTGCGCGAGGCCCTGGGATAGCAGAAGAGCAGGCCCTGGTGGAGCGACGGCGATGTCGTGGACGCCGTGAAAGCACCCGTCTAGTGCTGGCCGCCGTCGTCGGGGCGGCCAGGAAGGCGCGGGGGGTCGTCGTCGCCGGGTGGGCTCGGGTCGAGGTAGCGGAAGGCCTCGTGGGCGGAGCTCACGCTCCGCCTCAACGCCTGCTCCAGCCGGTCGGCGTCGGCGGCCAACCGCTCCAGCTCCACCGTGGCGAAGCCGTCCGCGCCGGTCTCGGCCACCAGCTCCTCGTACTGGTGCAGCCGGCCGCGCAGCTCCTCGATCTGGTGATGGGCGCGGTACGCTCGCTCGGCCTCGGTGACGTTGGCCGCGTAACGTTCCAGCGCCTCGACGCGGGCGATCACGGCGGCCTCGCTGCTGTCGAGCGCCCGGGCCAGGGGCGCGGCCACCGCCTCGACCTCGGGTGTGACGCCACGCGAGACGGTCTCCCTGTGCTTGGTGCGCAGCGCCGACAACTTGGCCAGGAGCCGGGCGATCTCCCACTCCTGGGCCGGCAGCATCACCGCGTTGCGCGCGTCGTCGAGCAGCCCTTCGGTGTTGACCCGGGAGCCGGTCACGGTGGCGATGGCCCGCTGGGCGCGGGTGAGCAGCTTCTTGGAGGCCTCGTCGAGGTCCTCGGTCAGCACGTAGCGGCCCTCGTACCAGCGCAGTTGCTCGTAGATCTCGCGCTCGAAGTCGTCTTCCTCCTCGCCCGGCAGATCGTTGCGGACGAACAGCACGATCATGAGGGGAATGCCGAAGAGCACGAGCATGAGCAGGCCGAGTCCCCTGCCCGCGGCACCTAAGCCGAGCATCAGCCCGAAGAAGGCCACCGTGGCGAAGGCCGCCACCATGCGCCAGTGCGCGCCGGACAGGACTCTGCGTGGTTGCGGAGCCCAGCCTTGTCGCATCTTGATGAGGACCCGCCGGCTCTGTTTCAGCAGTTGCGCGTCGTCCGGCGGCACTCCGGGGTCTACCACGACATCTGCCACAAAATCGGATCCTAAGCGAAGTCAACCTTTAAGGTGGCGAAAAGCCTCATGCGCCGAACTGACGCTGTCGCGTAGTGCCTGCTCAAGGCGGTCGGCGTCGTCCGATAACCTTCCAAGCTCCGGTACGGCGGATCCGCCGGCGCCCGACTCGGCGAGGAGCTCCTCGTAGCGGGGCAGCCGGGCGCTGAGGCGTTCGATCTGGTGCCTGGCGCGGTAGGCGCGCTCGGCATCGGCGACGTGGCCGGCGTAACGTTCCAGTGCCTCGACGCGGGCGAGCACGGCTCGCTGGCTGCTGTCGAGCGCCTCGCCGAGGGCCTCGGCCACGGCGGCCACCTCGGGCGTGATCCCTTCGGAGACCACCTCCTGATGCTCGGCACGCAGCTCGGACAACTTCGCCAGGAGCCGGGCGATCTCCCACTCCTGTACGGGCAGCATCACGACGTTGCGCGCGTCGTCGAGCAGTCCCTCGGCGTTGACCCTGGACCCCATGACCTGCTCGACGGCCGCCTGGGCGCGGGCCATGAGCGCGCGGGCGGGCTCGTCGAGGTGCTCAGGCAGGACGTAGCGGCCGTGGTACTCGCGGCTTTTGTCGTGGACGAGGCGTTCGAGCGCGTGGCGGCGCTCGACCTCGACGTCGGGTCTGGGCCGGAGCAGGACGGCGACGATCATGAGCGCGGCCCCGGTCATGATTACCACGAAGGGGATGTAGAGACGGGCGACGAAGAGGATGAGACCGTACAGCACGGCCAGCGCGGCCGTTCCGGTGACGGCCAGCTGGACGGCGAATCCGGCCCCGAGGCGCAGCCGCTTGTGCGCCGGCGCCCAGCCGTCGTGGATGCGGGCGAGGATCTTGGGGTTGTCACGTAAAAGGTCCGCGACGTCGCGAGGCACCGCCGGATCGACTATCACCTTCGCTTGACGTCCGGGCACCTAACTGATCCTATGTGCCGATCTGTCCGACTGTCAGCCTTCCAGATACTTGAACGCCTCGTGCGCAGAGGCGACGCTGCGCCGTAAGGTCCGCTCCAGCACGTCGGCGTCCTCGGCCAGCCGCTCGATCTCGGTCACCGCCAGCGCGTCGGCCCCCGACTCGGCCAGCAGTTCCTCGTATCGCGGCAGCCTCGACCGCAATTCCTCGATCTGGCCGCGGGCGTGGTAGGCACGCTCGGCCTCTGCGACGTGGCCGGCGTAACGTTCCAGCGCCTCCACGCGGGCGATCACGGCGGCCTCGCTGCCGGCCAGCGCGCGTTCGAGCGGTGCGATCACCGAGGCGACCTCCGGGGCGATGCCCCTGGCCAGGAGTTCCTTGTGCTCGCCGCGCAGCGCCGACAGCTTGGCCAGCAGGCGGGCGATCTCCCATTCCTGGTCGGGCAGCATCACCGCGTTACGGGCGTCGTCCAGCAGCCCTTCGGCGTTGACGTGGGAGCGCAGCACCGAGCCGATGGCCCGCTGCGCCCTGCCCAGCACGAGCCTGGCCTCCTGATCGAAGTCGTCGGGCAGGAGGTAACGGCCGTCGTACCAGCGGGCCTGCTCGTACACGTGGCGCTCGTGCGGGCGATCGTCCTCGGGAACCTCGCTCATGGAGGCGATCTTGACGAGGACGATGAAGACGTACGTGCCGAGCAGCACGAACCCGGCCGGCGCCAAGCGCGAGGCCAGGAGGACGGCCATGAGCGCGATCACGGCGGGCGTGATGGCCAGGAGCATCGCGCTGGAGGGGCCTTTGCGGCGTGCGTGGTGTACCTCGGCGGGGGGCACCCAGCCTGCCCGCACCCTCGACAGCAGCGGGGCATTGGCACGCAACAAACCGGCTACCTCCGGGGGAACTCCCGGATCGACGACCACACCCACGCTCTGTCCTGGCACCCTGGCGCCCCCAACGCTCGTGATGTTCGGATATTACGTAACATTCCGGCTGAGTGTCAGCCTCGGAAAGGTCAGGGCCGGGAACCCCACGTGCACGCACCAAGCGCTTTCCACGGCCGCGGGCACCGCGATGGCGCCGCCACTCGGGCCGTCGACCAGCACCGACGCCCGGCCCGACCCCCGTGATTCGCATCGACGCGTCCGCGGAGCCCGGCCTCTGGCGTGCCACTGGAAAACCCGGCAAGTAGGGCGCCGACGGTCCATCGCCGCCGGTCGGCGGAGTGGCGCGGGTGTCGATCGCCACAGCGGCCACGCCGGCGACGGGCATCGCGGCACCGGCCGAACCGGTGACGGGCATCGCCGCGCCGGCGTCAGCCGGGATGGTCGCCGGGGCGCACGAGGCCGGTCTCATAGCCGATGACGACCAGCTGGGCCCTGTCGTGTACGCCGAGCTTGGCCATCATCCGGTTGACGTGGGTCTTGACCGTGAGGGGGCTCATGAAGAGCCGCTCGGCGATCTGGGTATTGGTCAGGCCGCGGGCGACCCCGGCGAGGACCTCGCGTTCGCGGCCGGTCAGCGCGGCCAGCCGATCGGCGTCCAGGCCGGCGGGCCGCGCGGTGAACTCCTCGATCAGCCGCCGCGTGACGCCGGGTGAGAGCAGGGCGTCGCCCCGGGCCGCCACCCGCACGGCGTGCCGGATCTCGGCCGGTTCCGCGTCCTTCACCAGGAAGCCGCTGGCTCCGGAGCGGAGCGCCTCGTACACGTACTCGTCCAGGTCGAAGGTCGTGACCACGACGACCCGCACGCCGTCCCCAGCCAGCGTCCTGGTGGCCTGGAGGCCGTCGACCTCGGGCATGCGGATGTCCATCAGCACGACGTCAGGCTGGAGCCGGCGGGCCATCCGCACCGCCTCCGCGCCGTCGGCGGCCTCGCCGACCACGGTCAGGTCCTCTTCGGTGTCCAGCAGGGCCCGCAGTCCTGCCCGTACGAGGGGCTGGTCGTCGGCCAGCAGGACCGTGATCATGCGGGTAGCCGGGCGGTGACGCGGAAGCCGCCGGTGGGGGCGTTCCCGGTGGTGAGCAGGCCGCCCACGGCGGCGACCCGCTCGGCCATGCCGGTCAGGCCGTGCCCGCGAGGCGCCTTGCTCCCCTTGCCGTCGTCGTCCACCCGCACGGCCACCGCTCCGGTCTCGTAGGTCAGCGTGACCGCCGCCGTGGTGGCGCCCGCGTGCCTGATGGTGTTGGTCAGGGCTTCCTGGACGACACGGTAGACGGTCAGGTCGGCGGCAGGCGGGAGCGGCCGCTGCTCGCCCTCGACGTCCAGGCGTACGGGGAGGCCGGCGGTCCGCAGGAGCGCGGGCAGCTGCGCGGAGCCGGGCATGGGGTGCCGCCCGTCGTGGAGATCGGCCGGCGACAGGCGTCCCGGACCCGGCGGACCGGCGGCGGGTGTGCCGGTCCCGGGGCGCAGCACGCCGAGCACGGTCTTCATCTCCGCCAGGGCCTGCCGGCTGGAGGTGCGGATGACCTGGAGCGCGGCGGCGGCCTCGGGCGGCCCTCCGGCGCGGTCCACGGCCTCGGCGGCCACGGCGGCGTGCAACGCGATCACCGACACCGTGTGCGAGGTGACGTCGTGCAGCTCCCTGGCGACCCGCAGCCGCTCCTCCTGGGCGCGCCGCAGCGCCTCCTCCTCGCGGGTGCGCTCGGCGTAGGCGGCCCGGCGCTCCACCTCCTCGGTGTAGGCGCGCCGGGCCCGCGACACCTCCGCCGGCTGGGCCGCGGCCAGCACGAGCAGCGCCCAGACGAGGACCGCGACCGCGACCTCCACTTCCCACCGCACGACCAGCACCGCACCGGGCACCGCCACGAGCACCGTCGCTCCGGCCCATCCGGCCAGCCGCTTGCCGGCAGCAATGGCCGCGAACACGGCGATCAACGGGGGCACCGCCCACAACGACAGCGGGTACCCCAGGGTGAAGACGGCCACCGCCGCGCCGGCGCACACCACCAGCGCCGCCACGGGCCGGTCCTGCAGCCAGGCCAGCCCGAGCGCCGTCGCGCTGAGCAGCGCGTAGCCGAGCAGGTCGAGCGGCCTGGCGTCCGGCTGGTTGCCGTAGGCCATGACCGTCGAGGAGAAGACCGCCACCGCCATCGCACACACCAGGGCAATCGTCTTCACACCCGCACGGTAGTGCGCCACTCCCCCACCGCGCGATACTCCCGCCGCAGCACCTGGGGTACGGCATGCGCGGTAGCCACGCAGGCGCCCGGCACGGTCACGGCCCGGCCGTGGGGATGAGGACGGCTGACGATCATCGTGGAGCTGCCGGCGGATCCGTCGGCTCCCTGACGTCCTCGTGGAGGTCCCACAGCTCGGTCTCCGGTATGCCGGCCCTGACGAGCTGCTCCCAGGTCGCCATCCGGCCGGCCGGGTCGGCGAGCATGGCCTGCAGCAGCGGCCGCAGCTCGGCGTGCTCGGCGCCGGGCTCCGCCCACAGCCTCCCCAGCGCCTGATGCATGGCGGGCGAGCGGACCGCCGCCGTCCGCAGCAGCTCCTCCAGGATGCCGACGCGGTCGCGGTACGGCAGCGCGCCCCCCTCCCCCAATGCCCGCAGCAGCAGGTCCAGCAGCCGGCGGTGGCGCGGCGAGTGGCCGGTGGCGACGGCCACGACGACGTCGCCCATGCCGGAGGACTCCGTACCGCCGAGCACGACGTCCTCCTTGCCGCCCTCGATCACCCGCTGCGCCGACAGGGCGGTGATCAGGCCCTGCCAGCCCTCCTCCCCCAGCTGGCCCTTCCACAGGTGGGTGAACGACGCCCAGTGCTCTAGGTAGTCCGGTCCCGGCAGCAGCGACGAGACGGTGACCGGCTCCTCCGAGGCGCAGACGATGAGCAGGGTGAGGTTGGCCGAGTACGCGGCCAGGCGCCGGGCCAGCGTGTGACGCACCGGGCGGAAGCCGGTGAAATGGCGGCGGCTCCGCTCGTACAGGGAGCGCCGCAGCAGCCCGGTCAGCAGCTCGGCGCAGCGGGCCCGCACCGCGCTCGGCAGCTCGTCGAGCAACTCCAGGACGAATCCGACCGTCGGCCCGCGCTCGGCCAGGCACGAGTGGGAGGTGACGGCGTACAGCAGGTCGTCGTCCACGCTCTGCACCAGCGCGAGCGGCTCGTCCCCTGCGTGGCGGCGGCGCCGGTCCAGGTCGCGCAGCGCGTACATGGCCAGCCAGGCCACCAGGAACTCGCCGAATGTGGAGTGCAGGAACGCGTGGCCGTTCCTGCGTACGAAGAAGAAGCGCTCGGTGGCCTTGCGCGCCCAGTCGACGCGATCCTCCTCGTCGGAATGATCGTCCTCGCCTCCGTGGCACAGGGCGGGCAGGTCCCGGTCGAGGGACTCGTCGGTGATGACCTGGCGGCCGCGGGCCAGCATGGACAGTGCCACCGTGCCCAGCATGACCAGCTCCTGGTCGATCAGCACCCGCCGCGCCCCGCCGGTCTCCCGCTCGGTGAAGTCCCGCAGCAGGACCTCGTACAGGCGGGAGCGCTTGAGCGGCGCCGGCGTGCCACGCTGCAACGCGTTGCCGCCGGCGTCGTAGAGCGCGAGCATGAGCAGCAGGAGCGGCTGCCTGGCCATCTCGCCGTGGGCGAGCGCCGCCTCGGCGGGCAGCGGCTTCAGGTCGCGCCTGGCCAGCAGGGCGCGGTTGGCCTGGTCCCAGATGGTCAGCCACTGCCGCACCTGGTCGTCCTCGAACGGCTGCAGCTCCAGCGCCAGCAGCCCGTCGGGGAACCTGATCCGGTCGGCCAGCACGGTGCGGCTGGTCACGATCGCCGCGGCCGGCCGGCCCAGACCGGCCTCCCGGTGCTGGAACTCCTGGACCTGCGCCAGGTAGTCGTAGCGGTCGACGCCGCCCTGCACCAGCTCGTCGAACCCGTCGAGCAGGATCACCGGCAACGCCCCGTCGGCGGCCGACAGCAGCTCGACGTACTCGACCTCGTCCCCCAGGAGCGCGCCGATGGCCTGCTCGATCTGCTCGGTGACGCTCGCCCGCGCGGCCACGCTCTGCAGGTCCACCCTGATCGGCAGGAACTCCGAGCGGGCCAGCCGGGCGGCCAGGACCTCGGTCAGCTTGGTCTTGCCCGAGCCCGGCTCGCCGAGCACGAGCAGCGGCGCCTGGGTGGCGCGCAGCGAGGTGAGGTGCCCGACCAGGAACGCCTCGGTGTCGGGCAGCAACCGCCTGCTCTCCCACCAGGTGCGTAACGCGGGGGTGGCCTCGCGGGTGAGCTCGGCGACCCGGCAGCGCGGGGTGAGGTAGCCCTCGCCGAGCAGCGGCAGGTAGACGTCCTCGGGCAGCTTGCCGGCCAGCAGGAGCGGCTGGTCGAGGGCGTTCGCGGCCATCCTGGCCAGGTGGATCACGGGGCGGTCGCCCACCCGGGGCGGGGCCAGCTCGGCCAGCAGCCACGCCACCCGCGACAGCGCCGTCGCCGGTTGCGGGCGTTCGGTGACGAGGCTGCGCACCCCGAACTCGTGGCTGTCCAGCGCCAGCGACCGGTAGTCCTCGTCGTAGATGCGCAGCGCGTGCGCGGGCGGCCCCTCGGCGAGCATCCTGGGCAGCAGGAGCTGGTCGTCGACGGTCAGCTCGTCCCAGATGGACAGGCCGCCGACATATCCGGCCATGGCCTCGGACATCCGCAGGTAGGCACGTTCCACGGCCTGACGGGTCTCACCGTACGGCAGGTGCGGCTCGGGCGTGGGAAGCCGCTCGAGCAGCAGCTCCGCCATCAGCCTGGCGAACCGCTCGGGCGTCGGCACCCCGTGGGAGATCCGGTCGGTCCGGTCGAGCTGCTCCAGCGTGAACGGCAGCTTGGCCTCGCCGAGCGCCTCGAAGTACGCCGAGACCACGATCACGGCGTGCGCGGCGGCCAGGCGCTGGGTGCGGGTGTGCCGGTCCACACCGCCGCGCAGCTCCGACATGCGGGCCACGACGTCCTCGCCGTAGCGGACGATGGAGTTGCGCATGTCGGCCAGCCCGGTCACCAGCTGCTGGCCGCCGGCCAGCGGCCAGCCGGTACGCTCGGCGGCCGCGGCGAAGCCGATCACCTTGGCGAGCCTGCTGTCCTTGCATCCGAGCATCCTCAGGGCGTCTGCGTAGCTCGGAGTCTCGATCATGACCTTCTCCCGGGACTGAGATGTCCCATCATGCGCCGCATGCCGCCGTCTCGCAGCCTTCCTGTCACTTTCCTCCTATGGCCTCGGCGATCTCGGGCAGCGCGGCGGGATCCTCGATCGTGGACGGCGTGGTGTACGGGTTGCCGTCGGCGATGTCCCGCATCGTGGCGCGCAGGATCTTGCCCGAGCGCGTCTTCGGCAGGCGGGCGACCACCACGGCGCGGCGGAAGGCGGCGACGGGGCCGATGCGCTCGCGCACCAGCGCGGTCAGCTCGCGTTCGAGCTCCCCCGGGTCGCGTTCCGCGCCCGCCTTCAGCACCACGAAGCCGACCGGGAGCTGGCCCTTCAGCTGGTCGGCCACGCCGATCACGGCGCACTCGGCGACGTCCGGGTGCGAGGCGATGACCTCTTCCATCGCGCCGGTCGAGAGCCGGTGCCCGGCCACGTTGATCACATCGTCGATGCGGCCCATGACGTACAGGTAGCCGTCGGCGTCCAGGTGGCCGCCGTCGCCCGTCAGGTAGTGGCCGGGATAGCGCTCCAGGTAGGAACGCCGGAAACGGTCGTCGTCGCGGTAGAGGGTGGGCAGCGAGCCGGGCGGCAGCGGCAGCTTGACGGTGACCGCCCCATCGACGCCCGGCGGCAGGTCGTTGCCGTCGGCGTCGAGGATGTGCACGTCCCAGCCGGGCACGGGCCTGGTCGGGGAGCCGGGCTTGATCGGCAGGGGCTCGAGGCCGACGCAGTTGGCGGCGATCGGCCAGCCGGTCTCGGTCTGCCACCAGTGGTCGATGACCGGGATGCCGAGCAGGTCGGAGGCCCAGTGGTAAGTGTCGGGGTCGAGGCGTTCGCCGGCCAGGAAGAGGTAGCGAAGTCCGGACAGGTCCCACTTTTTCGCGAAATTTCCGGATGGGTCCTCTTTCTTGATGGCCCTGATCGCGGTCGGCGCGGTGAACAACGTCCGCACGCCGTGCGTGGACACCACCCGCCAGAACGCCCCGGGGTCGGGGGTGCCGACGGGCTTGCCCTCGTACAGCACGGTCGTGCAGCCGGCCAGCAGCGGCGCGTACACGATGTAGGAGTGGCCGACCACCCAGCCCACGTCGGAGGCCGCCCAGTAGACCTCGCCGGGCGCGGCGCCGTACACGTGGGACATGCTCCAATGCAGCGCGACGGCGTGCCCGCCGTTGTCGCGCTGCATTGGACGACGCCCTTGGGCGAGCCTGTGGTGCCGGAGGTGTAGAGGATGTAGAGCGGGTCGGTGGCGGCCACGCTGACGCAGTCGGCCGGCTCGGCGCCGCGTACGGCCTCGGCCCAGTCGAGGTCGCGCCCCTCGGCGAGCCGGGCGAGGCACTGTGGCCGCTGGAGTATCACGCACCGGTCGGGCCGATGCGCGGCCTGCTCCAGTGCGGCGTCCAGCAGCGGCTTGTACTCCACCACCCGGGCCGGTTCGATCCCGCACGACGCCGACATCACGACCTTGGGCCGGGCGTGGTCGATCCGCACGGCCAGCTCCCTGGCCGCGAACCCGCCGAACACCACCGAATGCACGGCGCCCAGCCGCGCGCACGCCAGCATGGCGACCACCGCTTCCGGCACCATCGGCATGTAGATCACGACGGTGTCACCGGCGCGCACGCCGAGGTCCCGCAGCATGCCGGCGGTCCGCGCGACCTGGTCGAGCAGCTCTGTGTACGTGAAGGTGCGCACGACGCCCGTGACGGGGCTGTCGTAGATCAGCGCGGCCTGCTCACCGCGCCCGGCCGCCACGTGCCGGTCCACCGCGTTGTAGCAGGTGTTGAGCCGACCGTCGGGAAACCACCGGCCGTCGCCGAAGACGGTGGCGGGCGCCACGTCCCAGTCGATGCCGCGGGCCGCCTCGGCCCAGAACTCGTCGGGGTGTTCGATGCTCTGCCGGTAAGCCTCGTCAAAAGCGCCCACTTGTCGATCAGAACAGCCGCCGGCCCCATGGCGCAAGATGTTCGGGTGAGTGATGACTTGATCCTTTCCGTCGTCATGGGTTCGCGGGCGTACGGTCTGCAGACCGAGGCCTCGGACACCGACCGGCGGGGCGTGTTCGTGGCGCCGACGGCCGCGTTCTGGCGGCTGGACAAGCCCGCCACGCACCGGGACGGGCCGCTGCCCGAGCAGTTCTCGTGGGAGGTCGAACGCTTCTGCGTGCTCGCGCTCGACGCCAATCCCACCGTCCTGGAGTGTCTGTGGTCCCCGGTCGTGGAGCTGATCACGCCGGCCGGGCGGCGGCTGCGGGACCTGCGCGGGGCGTTCGTGTCGGCGAAGGCGCAGCAGTCCTTCGCCGGGTACGCCGACGCGCAGTTCCGCCGGCTCGACCCGGCCGCGCCTAAGTGGAAGCAGGCCATGCACATGGTGCGACTGCTGCTCAGCGGCCTGCACCTGATGCGTTACGGTGAGCCGCTGGTCTACGTCGGGCCGCATCGGGAGCGGCTGCTGGCGATCAAGCGGGGCGAGGTGCCGTGGGCGGAGGTGGACGCCTGGCGGGCGGCCCTGTCCGCCGAGCTGGCCGCCACGCCCAGCGTGCTGCCCGCTGTGCCGGACCGGGAGCGGGTGGAGGAGTTCCTGATCGGCGTACGGAAGGAGAATCTGTGAACGTGTTACCGGGCTGGCTGTCCGAGATCCCGGGCGAGCAGCCGTACCCGCTGGTGTTCGCGACGGTGAGCGGCGCCCACCTGTACGGTTTCCCGTCGGTGGACTCCGACGGGGACCTGCGAGGTGTGCACGTGCTGCCGGTCGAGGAGGTGGCGGGGCTGCGGCACGGGCCGGAGACGCTGGAGCGGACGTGGACGCGCGACGGCGTGGAGATGGACCTGGTCACACACGACCTCGCGAAGTTCTGCCGGCTGCTGCTCGGGCGCAACGGCTATGTGCTGGAGCAGTTGCTGTCGCCGCTGGTGGTGGCATCGTCGCCGGTCCACGAGGAGCTGGTGGCTCTGGCGCCGGGGTGCGTGACGCGGCACCACGCCCACCACTACCTGGGGTTCGCGCGCACGCAGTGGGGGCTCTTCCTGAAGACCATGGAGCTGAAGCCGCTGCTCTACACCTTCCGCGTGCTGGCCACGGGGATGCACCTCATGCGTACCGGGGAACTGGAGGCCGACCTGACGCGGCTGTACGCGTACGGGCCCGCGTACCTGCCCGAGCTGGTCGACTTGAAGCGGGAGGCCGAGCACGGGCGGTCACCGTCCGTCCTGGGGGTGGAGGCGGACGTGGAGCGGATGACCGCAGCGTTGGAGGAGGCGCGGGACGCCTCGGCGCTGCCGGAGCGCGCGACGGCGGAGGAGGCGCTGCACGATCTGGTGGTACGGGCCCGGCTGGCGACGCCGTGACGCTCGTGGGCAGGCAGGACGCGCTCCGCACCGTCGATGACGTGCTGCGGGCGGCGTCCGGGTGACTGGTGGTGGAAGGGCCGGCCGGCATCGGCAAGAGTCGGTTGCTGGAAGAGGCGGTCGGGCGGGGGCGGTCGAGGGGCGCGACGGTCGCGTTCGGCCGGGCCACCGAGCTGGACCGGGTCGCCCCCTTGTCCACCCTCCTCCGCCCCTTGACCCCCGTCCTCACCCCACCCGACCTGCCGAGCGGTGGGTGGGCGACCGGGGGCGGGTTCCGGTTGGTCGAGCGGCTCGGTGAGGCGATCGAGCGCTTCAGCCGGGAGCGGCGGCTGATGATCGTCCTGGACGACGTTCAGTGGGCGGACGAGCTGAGCTGCCTGGCCCTGCGGCAGCTCGTGCCCGGGCCGGCCGCCTCGCCCGTGGTGTGGCTGCTGGGCCGGCGGTCGTTTCCCGAGCAGGAGGCCGTGGAGCGGCTCATCGCCGAGGGCGACGCCGAGCGGTTGCCGCTGCCGCCGCTGACTGCGGCGGAGGCGGCGGACCTGTGCGGGCGGATACTCGGTGCCGAGCCCGGACCGCCGGTGCTGGAATGGGCGCGAGCGGCGGGTGGCAACCCGTTCCTCCTGGAGGAGGTCCTGACGGGGCTGCGCGATCAGGGCCGGATCGAGGTGGTGAGCGGCGCGGCCACGATCAAGAGCGGCGCGTGGGGCGTGGGTGACGGGGTGGAGCTGCCGTCCGGGTTCGGTGCGGCGGTCGAGAGGCGGTTACGTGACCTGTCCTCCGAGGCGCGGCGGCTGCTGGAGGTGGCCTCGGTGCTGCGGCGGCCGTTCACGGTGCACGAAGCGGCGGGAATGCTCGGGTCGGCGCCCGGTTCGGTGCTCGCGCACGTCCGCCAAACGGTGGCGGCGGGCGCGCTGGTCGAGGTGGCGGAGCAGCTGGCGTTCCGGCACGACCTCATCCGCGAGGCCGTGTACGCCGGGCTCCCGTCCCCCATCAGGACGGCGCTGCACCGGGAGGCTGCGGCCGTGCTCAGGAACGAGGGCCGGCCACCCGCGGAGCTGGCCGAGCACCTGCGGCACGGCGCCCGCGCCGGCGACGTGGCGGCGATCCGCGAACTTCGGGCGGCCGCCGAGGAGATGACGGACACCGCCCCGTCGGCCGCCGCCGACCTGATGCTGCGCGCCCTGGAGTTGTCCGCCACGCCTGCGGCCACCGCGCTGCCGGACCTACGAAAGGCCCGGTCGGCGGAGGCGCGGAACACGAACTCGGAAAGGGACTGGGCGGCGGGCGCGGAAGGGGACCCGGCGTCCGGCGGGCCGGACGCCGATCTCGTCGCCGCCGCGGTGCGGCTGCTCGCCTCGGCAGGGCGGCTGGCGGAAGCCAGGGAACTGGCCGACACGCCCTGGACTCCGCTCTCCCCGGCGGAGGAGGCGGGGATCGCGCTCGGGCTCGCCGAGGCGCTCAAGCACGCCGGGGACGATCACGGTGTCATCGGGCGAACCGGCCACGTACTGAGCAGTCCGGGCGTGCCGGTGCGGGAACGGGCGCGGCTGCTGGCCGTGCGGGCGCACGCGTTGATGATGACGGGCGAGATCGACGAGGCGGACGCGGCGGCGGCGCGGGCGGTCGTGGAGGGCGAGGCGTTCGCCCAGGTGGTGGGGCTGCAAGCGCGCTCGACCGTGGCGATCTTCCGCGGCGACCTGGGCGATGCGCTGGGCTTCGCCGAGCGGTCCGTGCGGCTGGCCGACGCGGCGGGCGGCGAGGCGGCGCACCGGCATCCGCGACTGTGGCTGGGGGCGGCGCTGATGGCGCTGGACAGGTTCGAGGAGGCGGAGCGCGTTTACGCGGTGGTCGAGCGGGAGTCCGGCCGGTTGGGCACCGCGTGGTCGCTGCCGTTGCTGCACCGGCTCAGGGCCGAGCTGTTCCTGGCCTGGGGACGGCTGGACGACGCCGCGGCGGAGGCCGAGGCGGGGCTGCGGGTGGCCGCGCAGCTCTCGGCGATGGCACTGGTCCCGGCCCTGCACGGCGTACTCGGCCACGTGGCGTTGCTGCGCGACGAGCCGGACACCGCGCGGCGCCACCTGGATCGCGGACGCGAGCTGGCCGGCGACGGGCCGGGGCTGGTGGCTGAGGAACTGCGCTGGAGGCGGGGGCTCCTCGAGGAACCGGTGACCGGGCCGGTGGCTGGGGGCGTGTCTCGGAGCGGGGTCGTGCCGGCCGGTGCGGTGCTGGCGTACCTGCTGGTGCAGGAGCCGTGGATGGCCGCTCGGTGGCGGGCGGACCCGCGGGTGATCGCCCGCGTACGCGACCTGGCGCGGCGCAATCCCGGCGTGGTGTCGCTGGCGGCGGGGGCCGCGCACGCCGACGGCAGGCTGGATGACGCCATCGAGCTGTATCGAGCAGGGCCGCGGCCGCTCGGGCTGGCGGCGGCGCTGGAGGAGACGGGACGGCGGGAGGAGGCGCTCGAGATCTATCGGGCGTGCGGCGCGGTGAGAGGCACCGCGCGGCGGCGGCCCGGCAGAGGGTGGGGTGCGTTGACGGCATCCGAGCTGCGGGTGGCGCGGTTGGTCGCGCAGGGCATGACGAACAGGGAGGTGGCCGCCGAGCTGTTCCTGTCACCGCACACGGTCGACAGCCACCTGCGCCACGCCTTCGCCAAGCTGCACGTGAGGAGCCGCGTCGAGCTGACAAGGCAAGTCCTGGCCCATGAGCCCGGCGACGCCGGCTCCTGAGACCGGACGCAGGCCCGGCGGCGGTGGCGCAGTTCCAGATCGGCGAGCTGGCGGCACCGTGTGGCGGTAGCGCTCGTTAGGTGAAGCGGTACCCGTGTCGATGCGTGACGGCGTGGCTCGTCCTGACCGTGGCTCGTCCTGACCGTGGCACTCCGGATCCGTTTCCCTCTGGCCCTATATTGCGTTCCAGCCTCTTCGGACACCCCCGCTACCAGCAAGCCCGCACTGGACGGCACGCTCCACTGGGCGTCGACCGAGACCGCCACCAGCTCTGCCGGACACATCGATGGCGCGCTGGCCGCCAGCCCTGCTCAGCAAGCGCGACCGCGATGTCGAGGGCATGCAGCGCCAGCGGATCGGCAGCGGCCCCGACAGCCGCGCCCGTGTCGTCGGCCAACACTGTTTGCGACATGTGTACGCCATGAGCCGCCGCGGTGAAGTCGGCGATCGTCATCACGCGCGCCGGGTCCCCGGCGATGGCGATCAGGTCGGCAGCGCCCCTCCGGCACAGTCGAACACCGGGTCCACCCCGTCAGGCGCCAGCGCGCGGACCCGTTCGACCAGCCCCGTCTCGTACGTCGTCGGTTCCGCAGCTTGACCTGCGGGTCGACCTGAGACGGTGGTGCAGGAAAGATCGGTTCTTGTGTCTCGTCGCCTCCTGTATCTGGCCTGCTTGTCTGCCGGCCACACCCTGCGGGCTCTGGATAACCTGCGATTCGGCAGCGGCGCCCTGCTCGGTACCTACACTCAGTGGCTGCTTCGCGATGATCCGCGGCGATCCGCGACCAGGCCACCGTCGAACGGACGCTGGCCGGCTTCGAGGTCGTCGTGCACATACGCGACGCTCAGCCGAGCCAGGCGGTGATCTGGGCCATGGCAGTCGCGGACCAGCCGAGCTTGAGGTGGTTGAGTGGGTGCGTCGCGGTCGCGGCTCGGTTCGCTATACCGTCGGCCGCAGTGCAACTCGCCACGAAGACGGCGCCGTCGGACGGTCCTGTGTGTTCGTTGTGCAGTAGCGCCATGTCGGGCATGTTGCCGCACAGTTGGTAGACCGGCACGCTGGAGGGGGTGCCCGCGTCGATGAGGGGCCGTACCAGCGAGCCCCTGTCGATGGCCCACTGGATCCCGCGGCCGACGGTGTAGAAGCCGGTGCCGCCGTAGTAGGTGGTGTACCAGTCCTGCTCGGTGGTGGACAGCGGGTAGACGTCGTCCCAGCGATAGAGCATGTCGTCGGAGCCCGGGTAGGCATCGCCCTCGTAGCTCAGCTCAGGATGGTTGCGCCATAGGCCGTAACAGACCATCTGGGTGTGGGGTGCGGGCGCGTTCAATGAGCCCCCACATTCCGGAAATATCGCGAAATCGTGGGTCCAGCCGTGCCGGTAACCCCAGTCGAAGCCCTTGTTCGGCCCGCCGACGAGGATGAGCTTCCTGACACCGCCCGCGTAGGCCGTGCCCCAAGGCTTGCGCAGCGACGAGACGTACATGCGCGCGTTGAACGCGCCCTTCGACCAGCCGATCACGTCCACCTGCGCCGCACCGGTCTTCGCCCGGATCCTGGCGACGGCGTCGTGGATCTGCTCCGCCCAGTAGTGGCCGTCCCCTGTGACGTGTGGGAAGCCGATCGCGAACACCTTGTAGCCCTGCCCGGTGAGGTGCTGCATGAGGCCCGTGGTGGGACAGCTGGCCTGGCCGCAGCCGTACGAGCCCTTGGCATTGGGGTTGGCCCAGGCCAGATCGGCGTTCTGATTGGCGCCGTGCACGAGCAGCACGGGGGTGCTCTTGGCGCCTGTCTGCCAGCCCGGCGCGTGGTACAGCAGAAACCGCGAGGAGTGCGGCCGGGCGATGTCACCGAACAGGCGCCTGGTCTGCCCCGTCTGATCACCACGCCCGTCGGGCGGGTAGGTCTCGGCCTGGAACCCAGTTGAGTTGTCCTTGTAGCGCTCGACGAGCATCCAGCCGTTCTCCAGGCCCGAGCTATAGGCGGCCTCCAGCGTCACCGACGCCGTCGCTGTCGCGGCGGCGGGTGTCGTGAATAGCGCTCCAGCCGCTAACGCGAGAGCCGCGGCCACTCGTCTCCACGAACGTCGTCCCATCGGACCTCCTCCGAAGCGCTGATGAGTCAAGTTCCCCGGATCCGGAGGTGCGGGTCAATGTGAGCCGCCCCCATAACCCTGTGTCGGTCGACATCTCTAAACCAGAGCGGTAGAAGGGGGCACAGCCTTCCGTCCCGGGCCTCGGGGCCACTGAGGGAGCCCTCGACCGGGGCTTCTCCCGCGCCTTCACCTCGCGGCTTCCCCGGTGGTCGACTACTTGACCGCGGACCGTGACCGCACGCTCCGTCCGCTGCTCGAACTCGTCCCGGCGGGTGATCCAATCGTTCCAAGCCAACCCTGTCCTGGCACCGCTTCCGCCGGTCGTCCGGCTGCCGCTTTCCGCCCGCCAGTGTCCTGCGCCTGAAGCCTTGTGCGACTTCGAGGCGGACTTCCTCTCCGAAGTCATGAGCCTCCTGCGCACGCAGCCCGACGCCAAAGAGTTCCTGGTCGAGAAGGTGCTGCGCCACGCCCCGGCCAACGGCATCTACGACAATGTCCTGGCCACACTCGGCGAGCCGGGCCTGGAGCGAGGTGAAGGCCAGCAGGGTTCCCGGCGTGGACGTCTCCCCAAACCCCGCGGCGACGTACACGACCGCAGGCATGAAGAGGGCCTGGAGTGCCGCGCCCAGCGCCTGCGCCGACACGGCCGCCCTGAGCTGCAGCCTGGACAGGCGTCGGCTCTCGGTCTGGAACCGCCGTACGCCATGGTCCTGACGGCCGAAGACCCGGGCGAGCAGGATTCCGGAGACCGACAGTGTCTCCTCGGCGATGACGCTCATCTCGGCCCGCGAGTGCTGAACGGCGGCAATGACGCGGCGCTGGTGCACGGCCACCTTCGCCACGTCACCGATCACCCGGGACTGGATCTCTCCCGTCCGCGTTCCGGTGAAGAAGGTCAGCGGCAACCTCTGCAGGTGCACGTACAGGCCGGTCCGCGGCTCGCCGGGCGCGAAAAGAGGCACCGCCTGCCGCCCGGCAAGCCAACCTAATTAAGTCAATACTGCGGTGCTGCAGTCGATCGGCTCCTCGGAGAAGCACCGTTCGTCGACGTGTTTCGACCCGGCCAAGCCTTGGGCCGATCAGGCCTCTGAGCTGGGCCTAAGTCCCCAGTGCAAGGTTGTAGCCAGCGGCGGCTCCACTTTTGTAGATGTCCGAACAAGGCGGTTCCGCCCGAGCGTTGCGGGCCGCGGCACTTCATCGGAGCAGACGCGTTCGGAAGGCCGTCGTGATGGCGAAGAAGACGTACCGGGACTCGGAGTGCGCGACGCGGGCCTCGTGCCCCGCGACTGGGCAGTCCTGCTCTGTCGAAGGCCGCGACAAGCCAGGTCTGAGCAAGTTGGGCGTCACACGGCGGTTGCAGCCTCCGCCTCGCCCTCGGGAGACGGTGGTTGGGCGCTGTCCGTCGGACGGCCGTGGCCGAGGATCAATTCGCTCTGCAGGACGAGGACCGCCCCACCGATCGCCGCGGCGTCCGACCCGCTGACCGATGGCACGACCCGCACGCGGTGAGCCCGCCGCGCGAAGGTACGGCGGTCCACCTCCTCCTGGATCACCGACTGGTAGATCGAGCCGGCAACCGCAAAACTCGGCCCGGCGAGGACGACTGTGTCGAGGTCGAACAGGGTGGTCATGGTGACCGCGGCATAACCCAGATAGCGGGCAGACCGTTCGACCAGGCCTCGGGCGGCCGGGTCGCCGGCGTTCGCCGCGGCTGCGAGCCGCGTGAACTCGGTGAGGAAGTCGTCTCCGGTCGGGTCGAGTGCCAGCCGCTGGCCAAGCCCGGGCGTCGTCAGCGCCTCCCTGACCAACGCGGCCGGGCCGGCGTAGTTCTCCAGACAACCGCGGTTGCCACAAGGACATTCGTCCCCGTTGACGTCGATGGAGATGTGGCCGATCTCCACGCTGTTCGAAGAGCTGCCGCGATAAACCTCGCCTGCGACCACCACGCCACCGCCGATCCCCGTGGCCATGTAGATGCAGCCGTAGGTGCTGCGTGGCTCTACCGCCCCCATCCAGTACTCACCGATCGCGGCCGCCGCCGCGTCGTTGTCCAACAGGACCGGCAGACCGAGGCTCTCGGCGAGACGGTCCGCGATGGGGTAGCCGAACCACTCCTCGGTGGGCTGCGGGGTCAACAGCACACCAGTCCGCCGATCCTGCGGCCCATAGCTGACCAAGCCGACCCCCAGCACCTTGTCACGATCGACGGCCGCCGTGTCGAGCAACGCGTTCACCTGCGAGGCCACCGACGACAGCCCACGTTCCGGCGGCATCGACGACACTCCGCTGAACGACATCCTCGCGATCTGCCGGCCGGCCAGATCGACCACAACGATCACGCACGTATTGCGTTCCAGCTGCACCCCGACGCTGTAGCGGGCCGAGGGATTGAGCTGGACGAGCATCGGTCGCTTGCCACCCGTCGAGGCGCCCAGCCCCGCCTCGACGACGAGACCGTCGGCCATGAGTTCTCGTACGACCTCGGAGATCGTCGGCGCGGTCAAACCGGTCGCCGCTACGAGCTCCACCCGGCTGATCGCCCGCGCCGCCCGGATCAAGTCGAGCACCATTCCGCGGGTCTTCGTCCGAGTTGCCCAGATGGGGCTCGTCACCGTGCCACCTCCCACACCTGATGTACAAAAGCTACCTTAATTTCAGCGATCCGCCGGCGAGCAGCTCCACCGCCAAGCCCTTGAGCTGGGGTCCTATCGGCACCTCTAGGTGCCGTTGTCCCTGGATATCCCTTCGTGATTGACTTTAATAACTTTGCTAACTAAGCATGCTGGAGCAGCTGTCCGCATCTATCTCGAACAGAGGGATCAGATGAAACATCGTCATGCGCTGCTCACGTTCGGCGCCGTCGGAGTCCTGGCACTGGGCAGCATGGCAGCGACCACGCTCCCCTCGTCGGCTGCCGCCACTGGCTGCTCCGTCACGTACACCGTCCAGAGCCAGTGGCCCAGCGGCTTCACCGCCAGCGTGGCCATCACCAACCTCGGCTCCGCCGTCAGGGGGTGGACCTTAACGTTCGACTTCCCCGACGCCGATCAGAAGGTCACCCAAGGCTGGAGCGCCACCTGGACGCAGTCCGGGGCTCGCGTATCCGCCGCCAGCCTGAATTGGAACGGGTCGATGGACACCGGCGCGTCCACTTCCATCGGCTTTGCGGGAGCATGGAAGGGCGCCAACCCGGTACCGACCTCGTTCGCGCTCAACGGCACAACCTGCACCGGCTCGGTGACCACGCCGACCCCCACCACAACCACCAGTCCCTCCCCCAACCCCGGTGGTCCAGCACCACGCCTGCGAGTGTCCGGCAACAAGATCGTCACGTCGGACGGCAAGCCTTACCGTCTGCTCGGCGTGGACCGCTCAAGCGGCGAATACGCCTGCGTGCAGGGCAAGGGCCAATGGGACGGCGGCCCGGTCGACCAAGCCTCAGTCGATGCCATGAAGAGCTGGAACATCCACGCGGTGCGGCTGCCGTTGAACGAAGAATGCTGGCTCGGCGTCAACGGCTCGCCCAGCGGCGCCACCTACCAGCAGGGCGTGAAGGCCTACGTCGACTTGCTGGTCGCCAATGGCATCACCCCGATCCTCGACCTGCACTGGACCTGGGGCGCCTATAGCAACGGGCCGGACTGGCACTGCAAGGACGCCACTGCGACGTGCCAGAAGCCGATGCCGGACGCGCAGTACGCCCCCCAGTTCTGGACCGGCGTCGCGAACACCTTCAAGGGCAACGACTCTGTCGTCTTCGATCTGTTCAACGAGCCGTACCCGGAGATCGGCAGCGACTGGAACAAGACCTTGGGCTGGCAGTGCCTGCGAGACGGCGGCACCTGCGCCGGCATTCCCTATGAGGTGGCCGGCATGCAGGACCTGGTCGACGCGGTCCGGGCAACCGGCGCGACCAACGTCCTCATGGTGGGCGGCCTGGAGTGGGCCAACGACATGCGGGAGTGGCTGGCATACAAGCCGAACGACCCGCTGAACAACATCGCCGCGTCCTGGCACGCGTACAGCTTCAACGCCTGCGCCACCACGTCCTGCTGGGACACCCAAATCGCCCCCCTCGCCCAGCAGGTACCCGTAGTGCTCGGCGAGTTCGGCCAGGACAACTGCGGCTACGACTACATGGACACGCTGATGGACTGGGCCACCGCACACGACCTGTCCCACCTGGCATGGACCTGGAACCCGTGGGGCTGCAGCACCGGCGGCGTCCTTATCAAGGACTGGAACGGTACCCCCGAACCCGGCGTCGGCGAAGGCTACAAGGCCCACTTGCTCACTCAAAACCCCTACACAACCCCGTAAGCAACCACCTCATGCGGCTGCCCAAAGCCGCGTACGACGCCACTCCGGCCGAATGTCCAATGCCAGGGCTGTCGAAATGCCGTGAGCAGAACGCTCGGCCGGAGCGTCGCCCCACCGCTCTGCCTGCACGGCAGCCTCCGGCGGGGCGGGCGCTGATCACATCCGCGCCCGCCCCGCCGGCTTAGAGGTCCCAACAAAAAGTTCAGCGGACGAGGCGTCGCCAGCCTGGGTGCCTCTGTAGGATTCGAACCTACGCACCCGGCTCCGGCGGCCGGTTGCGGAGGCATGGTTCCCGTGCTCATAGGCATGGACGGTCAGGTCGCGAGCTTGCGCAGCACAGCCTCCGCGTCCTCATACGCGACCTCGATGCCGATGCGGTCGCGAAGGGTCGCCATCAACTCTTCCGCCGTCGTCACCAGAAGGTCCTCCAGCCTGATCCGCGTGTCCGCCGTGGTCCTCTGGACGAGCACGTGGTGCCGGAACGGCGACTGCGGGTACTCCGAGACATAGAAGTTGGCCACCTCGAAATCGCTCTGATAGTGCGGCTCGTCGGGGCGGAACGCGTACAGCTCCGTCTCGCCTGAATGCAGCACCCAGAAGTCGCCGTCGCGCCCCAGCCGCCACCGCCACTCGCCCGACTCCAGGGTGGCGCCGTCCTCGAACGGCATCGGCTCCACCAGCCCGTCACCCCCGAACCCGACGTCGGCCAGCCACGTGCGGCCGTCCGCCGTCACGGTGAGCGTGGCGTGCGAGCGCGGCAGGTGGTACCGGCCGAGCCGGATCCGCGCCAGGTGGCGTTTCATGGTGAAGCCAAGGCGTTCGAGCGCGGCGGCGAACAGCAGATTCTGCTCGTGGCAGTAGCCGCCGCGCCCGCCCGTCACCATCTTGGCCTGCAGGCTGTCGAGGTCGAGGCGGACGCCCCGGCCGAGGAGCACGTCCAGGTTCTCGAACGGGATGGCCTGGACGTGCGCCAGGTGCACGTCGCGTAACGTCGCCGCCGTGGGGGCGAGCGGGCCGTCGTAGCCGATCCTGGTCAGATACGCGTCCAGGTCGAGTTTCTCGATGTCCCACGTCATGCGATCAACAATGACGGGTACGACGGCCCGCGCGCATCACGTGTTCACGGGATTATCCGGCGTCCGCGATGTCCGGCTTGGCGGACAGGACCAGCCTGATGGCGAAATTGCGGTAACCGGCCCGTTCGAACGCTCTGGCCATCGGCACGTTCCCCATGTCCGTGTCGGCCACGATCCGCTGCACGCCCCGCTCGGCATGGAAGCGGGTGATCTCGGCGAGCAGGTCGTCGACGTACCCGTGGCCGCGGTGCTCGGGCACCACGCCGATGTAGCCCACGACGGGCCCGCCGTTGTTGGCCGACGGCAGCGCGACCCCCACCAGGTCCCCGTCCTTCGTGTACGCCAGCCGCCACCACGACCGGTCCCCCGGCATCGACTTGTTGGCGTCGACGTCCTCGCGCGCCTGCGTCTCCGGGTCCATGGTGAGCAGCCCCTGCCGCGTGTCGTAGTCGAGCGAGCCCTCGGCCACTCGCCGGAACGCCGCGACGAACGCCTCGTCGTCGTCATCCCCTCGGAACACCACCCGCTCCGACGGCTCGGGCACGGGCTCGTCGGCCGTCCACTCGTAACGCAGGCGCTCCAGTTCCTCCGTCAGCCCGGCGTGGCCGGCGGCCTCCCACCGCCAGGCGATGGCCGCCGCGGCCTTCGGGTCGTCGCGCCAGCCCTTGGAGACGAACACGTGGTACGCAGGCCGCTCTCCCGAGCCGGCGTGCGCGTGCCGGAGCAGCTCGGCGGCCAGCTCCACGCGGTCGCCCACGGAGGGGTGGACGTACAGGCAGTCCATCGCGAGCGGCTTGTCGGCGCCGGGAAAGCCCCACCAGACGGCGCGGCCCAGGATCCGGTCTTCGTCGTCCTCGGCGATCCAGATGCGGTCGTAACGGTAGTTGCCGCTCTCCAGGAACGACAGCAGGCGCTCGGGATGGGCCCAGCTGATGGACTCGTCGACGACGCAGCCGAGCAGGCGGTCTAGATCAGCCTCGACCGCGGTACGGAAATGCATGATTCCTCCGAGAAGTGAAAGCGGGCGCCATGAGCGCCCGGGGTAGTGCCGAACATCTCAGCGCCTCCTTTCTTCCGACTTTTCGGCGTCAGCGGGCACTATAGCGGAGATATCACGACAGGATGGGCTCGTGAGGTCCTACGACGACGACACGCTGCCCCTGCAGCCTCCGATCCGGCTGCCCGACGAGGCCACGCTGGCCGCGGCCGTACGCGCCGCGCCGCTGGCCGGCGAGCTGAAACCCGAGGGTGACGACGCGGAGGTGCTGGCCGCCTGGGCGGACCACTGCCGGGAGCGGCTGGCCGCCGACGAGGGCCTGCTGCTTGAGCTCATCCGGTTGTTCCTGTCGCGTGAGTCTGCCAAGGGCGACATTCCCGAGACGCTGTCCGGGCTCGGGCTGGTGCGCCAGGCGGAGCCGTACACGCTGAGCTGGCTCGGCCTGTGGGCGGCGCGGCTGATCATCTCGGACACCACCGGGCAGGAGATCCCCGTCATGGGGTCGCTCGCGGACGGCGACGCGGCGGCGCTGCTGCACGGCCTGCGGTCCTACCCGGAGGCCGAGCGCGGCGAGGAGCTGGCGGGGTGGCTCAAAGGCAGGGACACGGACGCGGCGGCGGCGGAGATCGCCTCGGCGCTGGCCACGGTGAGCCCGCTGAGCCGGGCCGTCGGCGTGGAACTGCTGTGGTCGGACTTCGGCGAGGAAGGCCGGCTGGCGCTCTCCAGGCTGCTGGAGGAGCCGAAGCTGGGTGCGGTGATCGCGGCCAGGACCGGGCGCGAGGACCGGCAGCCGGTGCCCGAGGAGATCGCGTGGGTGCTGGTGGACATGGCGGCGGCGCTGCTGGAGTTCGGCGACGAGCCGGCCGAGGTGATCAACTCCATCGCCATGGGGATGAACTCGGAGGAGCAGACAGGAACGATCTCGATCCTGGCGTTCGGGGACCATCCGTGGACGGGGCGGGTGCTGCAGGTGTTCATCGACCACCATCCGGACGACCGCGTCGCGGCGGCGGCCCGCAAGGCCCTGCGGCGGCTGCGCGGCCTGGCCGACCTCCGCACGTGACCGGTCGTGTCCTGGCTGTGTCCCGGTAGAGTCGGCTCGGTGACGAAGCATACGATCTCCCCGCAGGCCGGCATCCTGGGTGAGGCGTTCGCCTGTGACTGCGGTGTGGTGCTCGGCGGCCGCATGGCCGCCGAGTTGCACGCCGCCGAGAACGGCCTCTGCTCGGCCTGCCTCGGCTCCGCCGAGGAGCAGATGGCGCCGGATCTGGTGCGCGGTTGCTCGTCCTGCGCGGGAACCGGGCGGCGCAAGAGGCAGGTCACCTGGCAGCTGGCGTACGCCGAGGCCGAGAATCTGATCACGCTGAGCGTGGTGCGCGGGATCGTGGACGGCTTCGACGGGCCTTTCCGGTTGTCGGAGATCGCCGACACGGTGCGGTCCGGGCTCGGGCTGCCCGCGGGACGGTTGCCGGTCGGGCCGCGGGTCCGCGATCTGCTGCTGCAGTTGCAGGCCGCGGGCGAGATCGCCATGCTGTCGGCGCCCGACGAGATGGTCGGCGACGACATGGTCCTCTACCGCGACCCGCAGTGGCAGCGGGCCCGCAGCCTGGGTCTCTAGCACCCGCCCGGACGCGACCGGCCAAGGCACTCGCCCCAGCGCGACCAGGCCATGGTGCCCGTCCCAGCGCGACCAGGCCTCGGGACGCCGGCCGCCTACGCGCGGCAGAGGATCTCGCCGTGCAGGATGGACATCCAGCCGTCCCCGGCGGCCGCCCACGCCAGCCACCCGTCCGAGATCCGCCGCAGATCGGCTTCCGTCGCGGCGCCGGTGGCCAAGGCCTGCTCGGCCATGGAAGAGCGCAGGATCCGCTCGGCCCACATGCCGCCCCACCAGGCGCGGTCTTCCGATGTGGCGAAGCACCAGGTGGACGAGGTGGCGGTGACGTCCTCGAAGCCCGCGGCCCTGGCCCACGACAGCAGCCGCCGCCCGGCGTCCGGCTCGCCCCCGTTGGCCCGCGCGACCTTCTGGTACAGCGCCAGCCACTCATCCAGCGCCGGCACCCGCGGATACCAGGTGAACGCGGCGTAGTCGCTGTCGCGCGCCGCCACGTACCCAGTCGGCTTGGTCACCCGGCGCATCTCGCGCAGCGCCCCCACCGGGTCGCCCACATGCTGCAGCACCTGGTGGGCGTGCACGACGCAGAAGGTGTCGTCGGCGTACGCCAGGTCGTGCACGTCGGCGACGGCGAAGTCCACGTTGCCCAGCCCCCTGGCGGCCACCTCGGCCTTCGCCAGTTCCAGCGCCTCGGCGGTGACCTCGGAGGCCGTCACGTGCCCGACCAGGCCCGCCAGGTCGGCGGTGATCGTGCCCGGCCCGCTGCCCACGTCCAGGAGCGTCATGTGCGGCTTCAGGTGCGGCAGCAAATACGCGGCCGAGTTGTCCGCCGTGCGCCAGCGGTGCGAGCGCAACACGGACTCGTGGTGACCATGCGTGTAAACGGCGTCCATCGCTCGAACTCCTTCGTTTGGCTCCGATGCCGATCACCCTAGCGCTGGTCTCACCATTCAAGAGAGAATGTCTTGTTATATGAGACAGTAGACTTGCTGCGAAAAGGTTCGCAACGTTGAGAAAGGCGTTGGTCGTGGGAGAGTTCCGGCCGATCGTGCATGTGGGCGACCCGGTGCTGCATCACCCGTGCGAGCCGGTGAGCCGGTTCGACGACGAGCTGGCGGCTCTGGTGGAGGACATGTTCGCGAGCATGTACGCGGCGGAGGGCGTGGGCTTGGCCGCCAACCAGATCGGCGTGCCGGTGCGCGTGTTCGTCTACGACTGCCCGGACGCCGACGGCGAGCACCACAAGGGCGTCGTCGTCAATCCCACGCTGGAGCTGCCGGAGGTCGGTGAGCGCCACCTCGACGCCGGGGACGAGGGCTGCCTGTCGGTTCCCGGCCAGTACGCGCCGCTCCCCCGCCCCGACCACGCCACCGTGCACGGCTTCGACGCCGCCGGACAGCCGGTCACGGTCGAGGGCACCGGGCTGCTGGCCCGCTGCCTGCAGCACGAGACCGACCACCTCGACGGCCACCTCTACATCGACCGCCTGCCCGCCAAGCGCCGCAAGCAGGTGCTGGCCGCCTACCGCGAGGAGCACCCCTCCGCTGTAGTGGACAAGACACCGCTATAGTGGAGGAATGGACGGCGAAGGGGTTCTGTCCACCGGCCTGTCGATGGCCGAGCTGGGACAGCGGATTCGCGGCGAGCGGCGGGCGCGCGGCTTGTCGATCGAGCGGCTGGCGGAGCTGAGCCGCATCAGCAGGAGCATGGTGTCGGACGTCGAACGCGGCGCCAAGACGCCGACCGTGCTGGTGCTCGACCGGCTGGCCACGGCGCTCGGCACATCGATCGCGCGGCTGCTGGACGAGCCGGCGCACGGCGCGATGCGGGTGCTGCGCCACGGCGAGCAGCGGGTGCTGCGCGACCCGTCGGGCTGGGAGCGGCGGGTGTTGTCGCCCGTGCTCGCCGACGTGGAGTTCGAGTTCATGCGCACGACCATCGGTCCTGGCGTGGACGCGGGCGAGTTCGAGCCGCACGCGCCGGGGTCGCGGGAATACCTCGCGGTGGAGCACGGCAGCCTGCGGCTGACCATCAACGACAGGGCGTACGTGCTCGAGTCCGGCGACGCCGTCTACTACCCGGGCGACTGCCGCCACGCCTTCGCCAACGACGGCGCCGTCGACTGCGTCTACTACCTGGCCATGGAGCTGGGCGGCGCCGGGCACCACGAACCACGGAAGGAATCGCTCGATGAATGACCTGCGCCCGGCGAACGGCACCGACGGCCAGGACTTGCGTGTGGCATCCGGCGCCAGCGGCGAGAACCTGCACATGACACCCGGCGCCGGCGGCGAGGACCTACGTGTGGCCGGAGCCAAGGCGGCCGCGATCGTGGCCGGGCACCTCGCGGGCGTCGCCGACCGGCCGGTCTGGCAGCCGGTGCCGGCCGCGGACCGTGCCTGGCTGAGCGATCAGGAGTTGCCCGAAACCGGGCGCGCGCTGGAGGAGCTGCTCGAGGACGCCCGCACGCACGTGCTGCCGCACCCGATGGGCAACGGACACCCCCGCTTCTTCGGCTGGGTGAACTCCCCGCCCAACCCGGCGGGCGTGCTCGTCGAGCCGCTGGCCGCCGCGTTCAACCCCAGCTGCGCAGGCGGCGATCACGCCGGGCCACACCTGGAGCGAGCGGTGGTGCGGTGGCTGGCCGAGCTGGTCGGGTTCCCGCATCCGCCCGGCGGCGGCCTGCTGACCAGCGGGGCGTCGATGGCCACGGTGATCTGCCTGGCCGCCGCCCGCCAGCGGGCCGCGCTCGCCGATGGCTGGGACGCCCGCGAGGAGGGGCTGTCCGGGCGGCCGCCCATGGTCATGTACGTCACCGAGGAAGGCCACAGCTGCCTGCACAAGGCCGCCCAGCTGCTCGGCCTCGGGGCGCGGCACGTGCGCACGGTGCCGGTGGACGGCTCGTACCGGATGGACGTGTCCGCCCTGCGCGCCATGGTGGCCGAGGACCTCGAGGCGGGGCTGCGGCCGTTCTGCGTGGCGGGCAGCGCGGGCACCGTCAACTCCGGGGCCGTCGACCCGCTCGGCGAGATCGCCGACGTGGCCGCCGAGTACGGGCTCTGGTTCCACGTGGACGGCGCGTACGGCGCGCTCGGCATCCTGGCCGACGGCGCCGCACCGCACTATGCGGGCCTGGAGCGGGCCGACTCCCTCGCGCTTGACCCGCACAAGTGGCTGGGCGTGCCGGTGGGCTGCGGTTGCGCGTTGCTGCGCGACCCGGGGGCGGCGCGGGCCGCGTTCAGCCTGGTGCCGTCGTACCTGATCGACGACAACGCCGGCGAGCTGGGCTGGTTCGCCGAGTACGGGCCCGAGCAGACCCGCCCGTTCCGCGCGCTGAAGACCTGGGCCACCATGTCCTTCCTCGGCCGCTCGGGCATCGCCGGCCTGGTGAATCACACGGCGGGCCTGGCCCGCAGGCTCGCCGCCATGGTCGAGGAGGCCGCCGACTTCGAACTGCTCGTCCCGGTCACCACGTCGATCACCGCCTTCCGCTACCGTCCGCGCTCCGGTGACGGGCTGGACGCGCTCAACCGGGCGATCCCCGGCGAGGTGCAGGCACGTGGGAATGCGTTCCTGACCGGCACCCGGCTGGGCGGTCGCGAGGCGCTGCGGGCCTGCTTCCTGCACCCGGACACCACCGAGCGGGACCTGGCGGTGCTGCTCGACGAGATCCGTCTGGCGGCCAAGACTCTCCAGACGTGAGTCGGTCAGTCGCCCGGGTAGGGGGTCGGCCGGACCCGACCTACAGGAGGATTCCATGGCGAAGACCGTGGCTGACGTGATGACCACCCACCCGGCGACGGTCGAGGGCGACCAGCCGGTGTCCGTCGCCGCGGCGCTGATGCGCGAGAACGACGCCGGCGCCGTGATCGTCAACGACAACGGCCGCATGGCGGGCATCATCACCGACCGCGACATCGCGGTGCGCGTGGTGGCCGACGAGAAGGGCCCGCAGACGCCGGTCCGCGAGGCCTGCAGCCCGGCCGTCGAGGCCGTCGGCCCCGACACCAGTATCGACCAGGCCGTGCAGCTGATGCGCTCGCACGCCGTGCGCCGCCTGCCGGTGGTCGAGGACGGCCGCGCCGTCGGCATCGTCAGTCTCGGCGACCTCGCGCTCGAGCGCGACCCGAACTCGGCCCTCGCCGGCATTTCGGCCGCCGAGGGCAACCGGTAACGTGGCCGCGTGGTCACAGTCGACGATGTACGGCAGTTCGCGCGCACGCTTCCACGCTCGTCGGAGCACCTCATCAGGGACCGGGTGAAGTTCCGCGTAGGCAAGATCGTCTACGTGGCGTTCTCGCGGGACGAGACGCTCATGGGCTTCGGGTTCCCCAAGGAGGAACGCGAGGCGCTGGTGGCGGCCGAGCCGGACAAGTTCCTCATGCCGGGAGAGTCGGATCTGCGCTTCAACTGGGTGGTGGCGCGCATGGCCGCGCTCGACGACGCGGAGATGCGCGAGCTGGTGCTGGAGGCATGGCGGATGTGCGTACCGAAGAAGGTGCGCCTGGAGCAGCTGCTTGCCGCCGAGCGCGCCCGCCCCTGAGCTCAGGCCCGGGCACTGGGCTCAGGCGAGCCGGTCGACGCCGAGCGCGCTGATCAGCAGGCGTTCCTTGCGGTTGCCGAGCAGGCGGGCCGTCCAGTCGACGAATCCGCCGTCGCCGACCTCCAGCCCGTCGCCGTAGATCTTGTAACAGAGGCCGGTGTAGTAGCCCCGGCCTGTCTCCCTGTCCGGGTCGGGTTTCGCCTCGAGCGGAGCGGCCACGCGCTCGAAGCGTTCGTCCAGGACCGTGACCCGCGCCTCGGGATCCGGGATCCCGCAGGCGCGTACGGCCTCGGACAGGATGGCCAGGTGCTCGGCCGCGTGGCGCCGCTCGAACGCCAGGTCGCCGGTATCCCGACCCGCCGTCACCAGCGCGAACAGGGTGAAGTGCGCGAAGGAGGCGGCGCCTTCGAAGCGCTGGGCGCGGGTGACGCGTTGCAGCGCGGCCAGCCGTACCGGCTCAGGCCCCGGGGAGGCCCGGCGGCGCACGGCCGCCTCCAGGGCGAGCGCGTTGGTGGGGTCGGCGGCGACCTCGCTGTTCCTGATGGTGGAGACGACCTTGTTCTGGTCCACCGGGCCGACCGCCGAGCAGGCGCCGAGCGGCGCCACCGGGGCGAGCGTGACCACCTCGACGTCGGCGGGCAGCGCCGACAACACGGCGTCCTCCGCGCGCCGCAGCCTGTCGAACGGAATCGGGGCGGGGGCGACGAAGCGGTCCTGGCCGTAGCGGCGCAGCACGTCGGCCGGAGCGAGCACCCGGGCGCGGCGGCGCATCACCTCCAGCAGCAGCGTGGTCAGGTCGGCGCCGGACAGGCGTTCGGACAGGACGTCCAGGATCTCGGGTCCGCCCGCCTGCCTGAGCACCCGGTCAAGTGCGCTCGCTCGCTCCGTCATCCCCCACCCCTATCACGGCGATTCCCGCCGACGCCCGGCATTTTTCCGGCCGCCCGAATCATGGGCGGCGTCACCAGTTGGCCGGCTCCGCGAGCGCGTAGGAGGAGGCGACCCTGGCGTGATCGTGGTAGATCGACAGGACGCTCTGCCCGCTCGGCGTGCCCTCACGCCAGCCGGTGCAGTAGATGCCCGACGACCATCGGATGGTCTGCGACGTCTTGGGCAACACCGTGACCCCGGTACGGCTCCACGTCTTCTGCCCGTTGATCCAGACCTCGAAGGCGCCGTCGGTGGCGTGGAACTTGAGGCGGGTAACGATCCTGATCCACGTCCCCCGCAGATTCGTGATCTTGCCGAGGGTGGCGGAGAAGCCGCCGGAGCCGCCGATTCTGATCTCGTCGTTCTGGACGAACATCAGCTCCCACGGGCCCTCGGGGTCCTCGGGCGACCACTGCTGGAAAGTGACGTTCTGGTTGTGGAACTGCCAGGTCGGCGGCAGGTAGATGGCCTGGCCGTAGTAACGGTCCTGGCCCACGGCCTGGGTCCGGTGCTGGACGGTTTCGGAGTGGTATCCGCCGCCCTCGTTGATGTAAGTCTGCCTGGCCTCGATGGCGGTGGTCCCCTTGTAGACGGGGCTGGTGACCGTGCGCAGCACGCCCTGTTTCTGCGGCTTCTGCGGGAAGCTGTTCCAGCCGGTCAGGGTCCCGGGGTCCTGGAAGTACACGCCGGCGGGGAGATCGGCCAGGGGCCGGGCCCACTTCTGGTTCGCCCCGGTCGTGCAGGTCTGGATCTTCACCTCGGTGCCGTTGGGGCTGACGCCGCCGCCGGTGACGTCCAGGCACAGGCCCGATTGGTGGCCGATGATGGTCCCGTTGGCGTTGAGGGTCCATTTCTGGTTGGTGGCTCCTGTGCAGTTCCAGGTCTGCACGGTGGCCCCGGGCGCGGTGCTGCGGCCCTGGACGTCGAGGCACTTGACGTCACTGCCGCTGTAGACGCGCAGCTCCTGAGCGTCGGTGTAGGTCCACTCCTGGTTGATCTTGCGGTTGCAGTCCCACACGATCACCTTGGCGCCGGGTTCGGTGCTGATGCTCTGGACGGTGAGGCAGCGCAGGGACGCCTGGCCGACCAGTGTCACGGGCGGATCGGCCGCGGCGGCGGGGACTGCGGGCGCCAGTGCGGCAAGCAGTCCTAAGACGACGATGATGACTCGTCGGGTCATGTGATCCTCTTTCTCGGAGGGTTCTTGGTCGGCGAGTATCACAGCCCTTCAACTCTTAGTAAAGTTTCTTTAGGATTCTCCTTTCAGGCACGTAAGGCACGGTTGCATTGAACGCCGCCGACGCCGAGATCCAGTGGCACTGGCTGGAGCACCCCCATCGCGGTCTCCGGCGCGATGGCATCGTCTTCGCGGACGTCAAGCTCTCGGATGACGATCTCCGTGAGAGCCTGGGCGAGGGGGCATTCGAGCGTGGTCATGATGAGGCTCCTGGCCGGTCGTTGGGCTTGGTGCATCCGGGGACGGCTGCCATGGCGCGAAGGCGGTCCCGGTCAGCCTTGCTGCCGGTTCGGTGAGCCGGGCTTCCAGGTCGGCGATCAACCGGGTGAGCAGGCTGGTGTTCTCGTGCCGGACCGCTCGCCGCCGACCTTCGCCCGCTCAACTCATGGCACCGCTTGAGCCCGTCAGGGATCGAGTCGATCGCTGAATCAACATCTCCTGGCACAGGGTTCGGCGGCCCGGCGGCGCGCGGCCGCCTCCAGGGCGAGCGCGCAGGTCAGTATCCTCCTCGGGCTCGGCGGCGGCCTGGGCCCTATTGAAGGCCGCGTTGCTCCTGGTGACAGGCTGGACTCGGCCCGGCGGCGCTGCTCGTCACAATCCTCCAGGCGTGTCACCGCGACGGGCATCTTGAGCTATGACGCGATGGGAAAAGATGTCAGGTTACACAGCGCTTGCCGGTCTTCCAGACTCTTCAGCGCAGCCACCTCTTCGCGCAGCCGCAACTGGAGCGTGACGATCTGTGCGGCTCGCGCTGCTTCAGCGTCCTCAGCACTGATCTCAGCAATCCCCGCCTCGTGCAGCCACTCCGCCACCTCCGCCCATGACCACAAAGCAGCGCGCTCTCGTGGGACGACAGGTTCCGGGAAACCGCCGGGTCCGCGTACGCCCTTGCGGTAATGGTCCACGGAGGCGAGCGTCTGCCCGATCCGCTCAGCGATCTGCCCGAGCGTCACCCTGTCGTCGGAGATCCGGGTCGCCTTCAGCCCGCACTTCTCGCCCTGTATGACCGCGTGCACCATTGCCTGGATGGCGCTGCTGGATTCGCGATCGAACTCGGCGAACCCCTCGCCACCGGCCTCCCAGGCGTCGAATGCGATCGTTGCGTCGTCCCACCCGGCCTCATAGAGCCGGTTGATCAGGGCATCACCACCTGTCGGTCCGATGAAGTGGACCACGAACTCGTACATTGCCATCGTGATCATCCTCCCTGTGAGGTCGTGGTCTGCGATTCGGCCTTGTGCGGGCATTTTTCGAGTGCCCGGCGTAGTCTGCGCGCGTGATTCTCGGGCACCTCGGGTGTTGACCAGATGGAGGTAGGTGGCCTGCATCCATTGACTCCCCCAGGACAGTAGGCCCGTCCCCACGCGTGACCGCTGGTGCCAGCCTTCTCGATCCGCCAGCCAGCCGTGTCCATGTCTTCCAGGACAGCTCGGATCTCCTTGTTGGGATGGCGCGGCGGTGTCACACGGTCCCCTTACGTGATGGCCAACTTGGTCAGTCTACCTCGTGTGTTTAGTTAACTCTACGGATGCTTGACCCTGGTGAGAATGACGTGTTCAACCCAGCTACTGGGCGTGAGCACCAGCCCGAACTCCCACGGAACAGAGCCGGCTAGGACTGGTCCGGGTGGTGATGCGCTTGACCGAGGCGCTCCACGTGCTGCCCGCCGGGTGCGTCGTGAGCACCGCCATGACGTACCGCTCCCCCTTGCCGACCAGCCCGGTCGTGTACAGCACGGGACGGCCGTAGTCGGGCACGCTCGAGCCGACGGCCCGCTGGGCGATCCACGAGACGGGCGCGCTGACCGCCTTGGCGTCACACCTGATCGGCGGCGTGGTGCCGGGCCCCGACCAGCCCTGCTTGACCGCCCGCGGCCGGGGCAGCGCGTCCGGGATGCCGAAGGTCTAGCCGTCGGTGCCGCACGGCGTGGCCCTGCGCAGGTGACCGAGGATCGTGTCCCTGCCCCGGGCAGCGACGCCGTGCAGGCCAGCCTCAGCTTGCGGCCCGCGGGCACGCTCCTGCGCCGCTCCAGGTAGTCGATCGCCGAGCGATACTTCCGGTGCACGTGGCGGACGGCCACGATGTTCTGGCACACGAATTAGTGAAGTTTCTTAGCACTATCGCTCGGCGATGCGACGGCGGTAGAGATGGAGGCCGAGACCGCCGAAGATCACCATCGAGGTGATCGCGTGGGGCGCGATCCCGAACCAGGCGTCGGCGTGGCCCTCGAGGCGCAGGTGGCCGTGGAGCAGGAGGGGCGTCGAGAGCGCGTTGCTCACCGTGTGCAGGGCCACGCCTGGCCAGATGGAGCCGGTACGCAGCCGCAGCTCGCCGTACAGGACGGCCAGCGCCACGATGCCGACGAGGAACGCCGGCAGGAACCATGGCCAGGGCAGACTCGTGGTCGCGTCGAAGTCCGCGGGCCGCATCCACACCAGGTAGAGCGGCAGGTGCCATAGCCCCCACAACAGGCCGACGAGCGCGTGCGGTGCGAGTCCGGGCAGGCCGAGGGCCATGGCGGTGCTGGTGGCGTACCCGCGGAAGATGAATTCCTCCAGCATGTTCTTGATCAGGAGGAAGCCGAGCGCGGCGACGATCGCCTCGGCCAGAGCCGGCTTGCCGGGCGAGGGGGCGAGGGAGAACGTCGCGGCCCCGGTCGCGGTCGCGATCGCCACGCAGAGGGCGGCCGCCACGGGGAACAGCGCGAGCGCGAAGGCGAACCAGCGCACGTGCCCGGCGAACCGTAACGTCAGGCCCAGCTGCCCGGCCCCGTCCTTGCTGAGGAAGTGGAGCGCGAGGGCGGTCAGCGCGGGGGCCAGCAACCACAGGCCCTGTCCCTGCCGTGCTGCCGCTCGTGGAGGTCGTGTCGGCGGTGCCGGACAACTGGCCGGTGGCCCGGTCCCAGGCGGCGAACAGCCAGCCGCCGCCCACGACGACGATGGCGAAGATCGCGAAGTTGACGCGAGCGCGCAGGCGCGAGGGGCCTGTAACCGATCGGGCCTGGATGACGGCGGTCACTGGGGGTCTCCGTTCTCGGGAAGAGTGTCGAGCACCGCCAGGGCCTCCTCGGCCCAGGCGACGGCCGCCTCGGCGCCGTGCCGGCCGGCCGAGATCGTCATGAGCGTGTAGGGCAGGTGCGGGGAGTCGCGGTCCTCATCGGCGACCGTGCGCGTCAGGGCGTCGTATTCGGCCAGCCGCCGCTCGGCGTCGGCCTTGGCCTCCTGGAGCAGCTCGCGGCAGCGGCGCACGCCGAGGTGCCGGCCGAAGAACAGGCGCAGCAGGAGCCCGTTGCGCGGCGGCGCCGCCTTGATGGGCTCGTTCAGCAGGTCACGCAGGCGAGTCAGGCCGGAATCGGTGATCTGGAAGATCGACGATCCGGCGCGCGGGCCCTCCTGGCGCCGGACGTGCCCGTCCTGCTCCAGGGCGTTGAGCGTGGGGTAGATCTGGCCGAAGCTCTCGCTCCAGAAATGGCCGAGCACTTCCCTGATGGCCTCGCGCAGGGCGTACGCCGTCATCGGCTGCATGCTCAGCGCACCTAGGACCGCCATTTCCGTCTGATCTCGTCGCGCCATCGACCGCCCCCTTCTATCTGATAGATATATCTAACAGAGAGAGCGGTGATGGGGCAAGCACGAGGAGAGCCTCGCCTGCGTCACACGCGAAATTCGGCGCTGAAGCCGAGAAGGATGGTGGCTTTGGCCAGGTTCAGGGGGACCGTGCGGCCGGGCAGGGGGCAGCGGATCTCGGTCGTGGGGTGGAACCGGCGGAGCAGATCCTCGGTGGGGTGGGAGACCAGGGTTTCCGGGGCGGCCACGGTGACGACGTGGAAGCCGTCCGGCTCGAGGGCGTGCAGGCAGGCCCGGGCGGCATCCCGGGTTTCGAGGTATGCCCACAGACCGGCCGCGTGCAGGCCGGGATCCAGCTCGCACCTGCCCGCGAAGTCGCGCAGGCGCTCGTCGAAGCCGCCGACGTACGGCAGGCGAAGGGCGACCACCGACATGCCGTAGCGCCGCGCCATCATCTGGGCGGTCAGCTCGTCGACCTGCTTGGACAGCGCGTAAGGATCCTCTGGCCGGGACGGCTGCTCCTCGTCGACCGGAACGTACGGCGGGTGGAGGGTGCGCGCGGCGAACGGCAGACCCGAGATCGCCGTGCTGCTGGCCGTGCACACCCGCTTGATCCCTGCCTGGCCGGCCTGTTCCAGCACGGTGTAGGTGGCCTGCGTGTTGGTGGCGAAGACCTCCTCGGGCGGATGGCGTTCGGGCGTGGGGATCGCCGCGAGATGGATGACCGCGTCAGCTTGTTCAAGGGCTGCCCGTACGGCATGCGAGTCCGTCGCGGTGCCCTCGACGACCAGCTCGGCCTTCAGGTCCACGGGGTCCTCCAGCACGAGGACGTTGGCCGCGATCCCCCGTTGATCCAGCAGGTCGAGGACGGCCCGGCCGATACGGCCGGCGGCCCCGGTGACCAGGACACGTTTCATGCGTCTACTCATATACGCGCACCGCCACGACATGGGCGAACGGCGTGCCGTTGCTGTTGTCCACCACGATCCTCAGCGCGTCGGTGGTGACCGGCTCGAGGTCGTGGACGTTGCGGCGCCGCCGGTTGTCGCGCACCTCGGACACCGTCCGCCAGCCGCCCTCCTGCCGCACCTCCAGCCGGTAGTCGCGGACCAGCGTCGGCATGACCTCGAACGGCGTGCGGTGGTGGTGCAGGTTGATCAGGTCCTCGTTCACGTCGTCGTCGGCCAGCACGTCGACGCGGCCGATCGTCACCGGCGACGGCCAGGACAGCTCGATGGCGGCGGGGAGAGTGTCCGACACCCACATGTGGGGTCCCGCGTGCGGACGCTGGACGCCATCAAGCGCCCTGGACGGCGCGAAGGCCTCTGTCGGGCCGCTTCGGAAGCAGAACGTCCGGCGCAGCAGACCCGCGTCGGACCACTCCCGCAGCAGTTGGGGCGCCTCGTCCCGGGGGCGCAGCGGTACCCGGGTCAGGCTGAGCACGCCGGGAGTGGGCCGGTCGGCGACATGGAGGGCGACGTCGGGGTTCGCGCGGATCAGCAGGAACGCGTTCTGGGCGCGGCCCGGCTGAAAGGACAGATCCACGCGTACCCACTGATTCTTCCCCGGCTCCACCGGAACGGCGTACGAGGAGATCAGTTCCCGCGGCACGTAGTTCTGGCCCAGCACCGGATCGTAGAGATCCACGACCAGTTCGGTCCCGGCGGCCGCATCAAGCATGAGCTCCACCGCGTCCAGGGCCGGATCGACGGGCAGGATCAACCCGGCGTCCGCCTTCAGCGGCCAGGGCTCGGCGGAGGTCTCCACCTCGAAGCGGGACAACGTGCTCGACGCGGAGGCGGTGGCCGTACGGGCGAGATCCGAGGGATCCTCGTACGGCAGGCCGATGATCGAGCCGTCCTCCCGCAGGAGGGTCGTCTGCAGGTCGCGCACGTCAAGCTCCCGGGGCGAGACACCGCCGGCCACACAGAGCGCGGCGGCCGTGCCGGCCGCCTGGCCGATCGTGGCGCAGGTGGCCATCACCCTGGTCGAGCCCAACGCCACGTGCGACGCCGAGATGTTCCGCCCGGCCATGAGCAGGTTGGGCACGTTCTGCGAGTAGATGGACCGGTAGGGGATGTGATAGATCCCGTCGGCGTAACGCTGCTTGGCGCCGTCTTCCTTGGCGTACATGCCCTGTGGCGGGTGGAGGTCGATCGACCACCCGCCGAAGGCGATCCGGTCCTCGAAGGGTGTCTGGCCCAGCACGTCATGCTGGGTGAGCATGTAGTCGCCGAGGATGCGGCGGTACTCCCGCTTGCCGGGCAGCGACCCCACCCACTCCAGGGTCATCGTGTCGGCGTCGAACTTCCCGGAGTTCTTGATGTAGTCCCAGATGCCGTAGATGACCGACCACAGCTCGTCGCGGATGCGGTCGTTGTCGTGCACGGTGTCCAGCTCGCCGCCGAACTCGATCCACCAGTACGCGCAGCCGTTGTCGCCGGCCCTGATGATGCGCCGCTCGGGGATCGACGTCCCGGTGATGTCCTTGGCGAAGCTCGGCGGGACGTAACGGACCGGCTCGCCGGCATCCTTGGTGTAGAAGAGCAGCGTGCTGCCGAGCGTGATGTCGTCGGGCGTCTCGGGCGCCCACGGCTCGCCGTATTCCGCGCGCCCCTCACGGCCTATCCGGTAGTGCGCACCGGCCAGGTGGCCGACCAGCCCGTCGCCGGTGCAGTCGAGGAAGATCGGCGACTCGAAGGTGATCAGTCGTTCGGAGCCCATCATCCAGCCGGTCACGGAGCTGATCCGCCCGTCTGAGCACGACACCTCCCGCACGTCGGTGTTGAGGTAGAGCGCGATGTTCGGCTCCTGCCGCACGAGGTCGAGGACGGTCGTGTCCCAGAAGTAGGGGTTCCCCTGCGGGTTGCGGTACTGGTTCTCCAGGAAGAGCTCGCCCATGATGCCGCCCTCGCGGGCGTTGTGGTTCTTGCCGTGCCCGGTCGCGCCGACTACCCAGACCCGTACCTCGCTGCTGGAGTTACCGCCGAGCACGGGCCTGTTGGTGATCAGGGCGACCGTACGGCCCAGCCGGGCCGCGGCGACGGCGGCGTTGACGCCGGCCAGACCGCCGCCGACCACGGTCACCTCACGGGAAACTGTTTCCGATCTCATATCTCCAACCCGTAGTAGAGGCGCGGGGCTCCGTCCAGGGTGATCTTGGCGCGGCGCCCGGCGGCGGTGATCGTGCGTTCCTGGCCGATGCAGTCGATCTCCCGGACGGTCGGCCCGCAGGTCTTCAGCGTCACGGAGGTCTTGGTGGGCCAGTGGTCCTCCCAGGCTTCGGGATGCGGGTACCACTGCCCCTCGCCGTGATCGGCGTTGAGTATGTAGCCGTCCTTGCGGCTCCACAGGACGGCCAGCTTGCCGCGCGGCGTGTCGAACAGCAGGCCCTTCACGTCGGGGTCGGGGAAGGAGACCCAGCGTTTGAAGGTGGCGCCCTCCAGGTGGCGGGTGGCCGTGGCGAAGGCGAGCAGGGTGGGCTTGGCGCTGGTGTCGCGGTTCAGCAGCCCGTGGTGGTATTCGACGTTGTTCGGGTCCGCCTCCTGCGGGTGATGGATGGTGCTGTCGTGCGGCTGGTACCAGTTGACCCCGTCCACCCCTTCCGACAGGCAGAGGGCGAGCTGCAGGAGCGTGTTCTCCGCCGCCTGGCGGATCGTGTCGTTCCACCAGGCGTTGGGCCGGGTGCAGGCGTAGGCCTCGGTCACCCACAGTTCCTTGTCCCCGCCGTACTCGTCGAGCGTCTGCCTGGCCTTGCGCAAAGAGCCGAGGAAGTTCCAGTACGTGCCGTTGGAGCCCTGCTCCCACTCCGCCGGTGGCGGCGCGTAGTCGGCGGTGAAGTTGCCGCGTCCCGGGTGGAAGGCGAAGACGTCGATCAGGTCCCAGCCGCCTGCCGCGTGGAAGTTCGCGGTCCAGCGGTAGTCCATGCCGCCGAGGCCGCAGTTCATCAGCTTGATGCCGGAGTCCTTGAGCCGGTCGTGGATCGGCTTCAGGCCGTCGCGCACGTATTCGGCGGCCTTCTGGCCCGACATCCAGGGCTGGTTCAGCTCGTTGGCCACCTCGAAGTAGGTCGCGCCGGACTCGCGGGCGATCCTGGCGCGGTCGTCCGCCCAGGCGGCGATCTGCTCCGCCGTACCGTTATAGATCACTCCGCCGAGCTGGACGTTGTGCCCGATGCCCAGCGCGTCGAGTTCGGCGGGCGGGATGCCCGGCGCGCCGTCGTAGGCGATGCGCACCCACTTGACGCCGATCTTCTGCATCAGCCGGCCGACCTGCTCCTTGTCCGGGACGAGCAGCCAGGTGTAGTTGGAGATGCCGAAGATGCCCTCGCTCCGGTAGGTGTGCGGCTTCAGCGTGGCCAGGTTGGTACGCGCGAACACCTCCTCACCGCCCGAGGTGGCCTTGACCTCGACGAACACGATGCCCTGCGCGGGCCCTGGCACGGTGAGCGCCTCGGTCCAGGCGCCGCTGGGCTCCACGGTCCTGTCGAGGCGGCCGCCGCCGAGCAGGGCGCCGTTGAAGTCGCGCGCCCACCAGGTGAGCGTCACCGGCTTGGGCGCGGCGCCGCCGTTGACCACCTGGGCGTTGACGGCCAGGGCCGCGCCCGGCTCGTAGAGGCCGAAGGGCTGGTCGCTCCACACGTCCACGCCGAGCGGCGCGGCGGTCGCCACGGCGTTGGCCGCGCCCGGCCGCATGTCGCCGAGGACCAGCTCGACGTGGGTCGCCCCGTCCTCGCCCGCGGGCGCGTGGATCCAGGTGGCGTTGGTGAAGGCCGGCCTGGAGCTCCACAGCCGGAAGTAGGCGCGGGTGTCCGCCCAGGTCTCCTGATAGAGCGAGCCGGCGTTGACCTCGTACGGCACGCCGCCACGTGCGTCCTTGGTCCAGGCGGTGGCGGGCACGTATTTCTCCGGCGCGGTGTTGCCGATCAGCGTGCGGGAGAACATGTAGCCGGTGGGAGTCAGCGTGGTGCTGCCGCTCACCTCCCATCGCAGGCTCGCCCGGCGGGCGGCCACGGTGAACGTGCCGCGCACGGTCACCGCCGAGGCGCCCGCCGACATCTTGTAGATCACCTGGAGAGCGGGCCGCCCGTCCACGGTCGTCAGGCTCGGCGTGCCGCCGAACGTGCGCTGCTGCCCGAGCACGCTGTCCTTGATCATGAAGTGGCCGATCTTGAGGCGATCGGCTCCCGAGGCGTCGCGGACCAGGATCGAGCCGTCGGCCTGGGCGACGAGCGTGATGCCGTCGGCCGAGATCGACAGGCCGTCCGCCTGGGCGGGGGTGGCGGTGAGCGCGGAGGCCGCGCCCGTCAGCGCGGCGGCCTGGATGAGGGTACGGCGGGAGACTTCAGGCATGGGGGGTTCCGCCTTTCGTGATTAGCCTTTGACTCCGGTGAAGCCGAGTCCGGCGACGACGTACTTCTGGAAGACCAGGAACAGCAGGACCGGTGGGGCCAGCGCCATCGCCATGCTGGCGATCAGGACGTCCTGCGGCGCCTGGTCGGCCAGCGTGGCCAGGGCCACGCTGATGGGCTGCTTGTCCGGGTCGGTGATGGCCACGAGCGGCCAGATGAAGTCCTTCCAGCTGTGCATGATGGCGATCAGGCTGATGACGGCCAGGATCGGGCGGCTCATCGGCAGCACGATCCTGGTCAGGAGCTGCCAGGAGTTGGCGCCGTCGACCTTGGCGGCGGCGAAGAGCTCCGGCGGCAGCGCGTCGAAGAAGCGTTTGGCCAGCAGCACGTTGAAGGCGCTGGCTCCCGCGGGCAGCCAGATCGACCAGTAGGAGTCGACGAGGCCCAGGTCGATGATGGTCAGGAAGAGACTGGTCATCGAGACGGTGTAGGGGACGAACATCGTGGCCAGGATCGCGCCGTAGATGAGCTTGCCGAGCGCGGGTTTGAGGACCGACAGGGAGTAGCCGGCGGTGATCGCGACGATGAGCTGGACGGCCCACGAGCCGCCGACGACCTGGACCGTGTTGAGCAGGTAGTGGCCGATTCCCAGGTCGTTCCAGGCCGTGCCGAAGTTCTCCGGCCGGGGGTCGCCGGGCCAGAGCTCGAGGGGCTTGGCGATCAGGTCGGTGGCCGGGGAGACCGCGCCCTTGACGGTCATGTAGAGCGGGCCGATGCCGATCACCAGGAGCACGGCCAGGGTGAGCCACTGGATGGTGCGCACGGCCGCTCTGACCGCCGGGCGGCGCTCCTCAACGTGGGAGATCAGGCTCATGAGGAGCTCCAGCCGCGGGTGGCTCGCAGGTAGATCGCGGACATCAGGCCGAGGAAGATCGCCAGGAGGAAGGCGAGTGCGGCGGCCTGGCCGTAGGCGCCGTCCCGGAAGGCGTACCTGAAGATCAGCAGGAGGATCGTGAGGGTGCTGTTCTCCGGGCCGCCGCCGGTGAACACGTAGGGCTCGGTGAACACCTGGGTGGTGCTGACCAGCTGGAGGAGCAGCAGCAGGCCGATGGTGGGGCGGAGCTGGGGCAGGGTGATGTGCCACAGCCTGCGCCCGATCGACGCGCCGTCCATCTGCGCCGCCTCGTAGAGTTCGGCGGGGATGGTGACCAGGGCGGCGAGGTAGATGAGGACCGTGCTGCCCATCCAGGCCCAGGTGGACTGGATGACCAGGCTGAGCATCGCGGTCCTGGGCGACTCCAGCCACGGGAACGGGCCCACGCCCACCAGGCCCAGCAGTTCGTTGAACAGGCCGTGTCCCGGGTCGTAGAACCACTTCCACAGCAGGATCGCCACCACCGGCGGGATCACCACCGGCAGGTAGACGAGGAACCGGTAGACCCCTGCGCCCCTGCGCACTGTCGACATGACGGTGGCCAGGATCAGCGGCGCCGGGAACCCGATGAGCAGGCCGAGCCCGACGAACAGCAGGGTGTTCGCGATCGCCGTGGAGAGCAGCGGATCACGGACGAGCGCGGTGAAGTTGTCCAGCCCCACCCACGTGGCCGGGTCGACCAGGTTCGTCTCCTGGAAGGAGATCAGCAACCCCCGGATCATCGGCCAGTAGGAGAACACGCCGAAGGCGACGAAGGCCGGGACGAGGAAGAGGAACGCCATGGCGGAATTCCCCCGCCTTCTGGCGCGTGTCCCGACGGTCACCGCCGGCTCGCGGCGAACGAGGTGAGGGGCGACGGTCACTGCCGGCTCGCGGCGAGCTTAGTGTTCACGTCGGCTTCGGCCTTGGTGAGCAAGGCGCTGACGTCGGCGTCCCGGTCGGTCAGTACGGCCTGCACCACGCTGTCGAGTACGGCGTAGACGGCCTGGGCCTGCACCGCGGGTTCGGCGCGGAGCTGCAGCTTGGGGGTGCCCTCGATCCACGGCCGGAAGTGCTCGAGCTTGACGTTCACGTACGGCTTGACGGCCTCGTCGATCTCGGCCTGCCGGGCCTCGTTGAACATCGGCAGCGTCGGCACGCCCACGGCCGCGTTCGGGTCGGCCGCCAGCGCCTTGGCCCGCTCGGCGGCGGCGCCGGTGTCGTACTGCGGCTGGGCGTAGGCGAACAGCAGCCACTTCACGGCCGCGGCCGTCTTCTCGGCGGAGGCCGACTTGGGCACCATGTAGACGTCGCCGCCGGTCAGCGTGGCGTTCCCGCCCGCCTGGGGTAGCGGCCCGATGCCGAACGCGTCGGTGTTGCGCATGCCGTAGGTCATCTTGGCCAGCCGGTAGGTACCAGGTGTGCCCATGTACATCCCGATCTCGCCGGCGGCGAACCGCTTGATCACGTCGTTCTGGTCGCTGAGCTGGTTGTCTCCCATGGAGTCATCGGTCCAGCGCATCTCCTTGAGCAGGGTCAGCGCCTGCTTGGCCGGATCGGCGTTGAAGGCCGCCACCCACCTGCCGCCGTTCTGCTTCTCCATGTCCCCGCCGAAGGCGTAGGTCAGCTTCGTGAGCTGCCAGCCGCCCTGGTTGTTCTTGGACTCGTGCACGAACCCGGCCTTGCCGGTCTTCTCCGCGATCCGCTGGGCGTGGGCCCGCACCTCCTCCCAGGTCACCGGCGGCTTGTCGGGATCGAGGCCCGCCTTCTCGAACAGCTCACGGTTGTAGACGAGCCCCATCGCGAAGGGAGACTGGGGCACGCCGTACACCTCGCCGGCCGAGTCGCTCAGCGGCCGCAGCACCTGCGGGTTGAACTCCTTGTAGTGCGGCCACTTGGCCAGCTCCGCGGTCAGCGGCTTGACCTGCTTGCGGGCGATCAGTCCCTGTGGCTCGGTGAGCGGCACCTTGATCACGTCTTCGACCTTGCCGCCGGCGAGCTTGGCGGAGAACGTCAGCGGGTCGTAAGCGGCCGCAGAGCCTTCGACGGCGATGCCGGGGTTCTGCTTCTCGAAGTCGGCGACCATCTTCTCGAACGCGGCCAGCCCCGGCTTGTCGGTCGCTGGGGGCATGCCCTGGACCCGGAGGGTGACGGTGCCGGGCTCCTGCTCGGAACCGGACGATCCGCACGCGGCGACGGCGGTGGCCAGCGCGGCGATGCCGAGGCAGGCGGTGATCTTCTTCATCTGAACTCCCGCGTTCAGGTCATGGCAGAAAAAGTGGTGTTAAAGACGGCATGACGGATGACGGTACGGCGTGCCGTACCGGGGGTCGGACCTTTCGGTCAGCGGTGGACAGGCCCGGTCGAGGATCTGGGGATGAGCCGGGAGCCGATCTCCACGACGCGCCCCCCGCCCCGCCCCGCGATGGTGTCGAGCAGCAGGTCGGCGGCCTGGGTGGCGAGATCTTCTGCCGAGATGCGGATGGTGGTCAGCGACGGGGTCGAGGTCTCGGCGAGCAGCGTGTCGTCTATGCCGATCACGCTGACGTCGCGCGGGACGGCGATGCCGAGCTTGGCGAGCTGGTGCAGCACGCCGAGCGCGACCAGGTCGTTGTGGGCGAGCACCGCGGTGGCGCCGGAGGCGGCGACCAAGGTGGCGGCGTGCACGCCGGTTTCGAAGCGCGGCTCGTAGGGGCCGAGCTCGACGAGGGACAGATCGTGCGCCTCGAACGCCTCCCTTATCGACTTGCCGCGGCTGAGCTCGGGCCGCGAACCGTTGATGAAGACGCACCCCGTGTGGCCGTAGGCCTTCAGGTGCTCGGCCGCCTGGGAGATGCCGGCGGTCAGGGAGATGTGGATCTCCGGAATGCCGGGCACATGCCGGTTCACTAGGACCACCGGCATGGTCTCCGCCAGCTCCGCGAGCCTGTCCTCCGAAAGGGTGGAGGCCCACAAGATCATGCCGTCGACCCGCTTGGAGACCGCGGTGATGGTCTCCAGCTCGTCGGACTCCCGCTCGTCGGTGTCGGCGGCCAGCACGGTATAGCCGAGCCGGCGGGCACGGGCCTGCATCGCCTTGAAGATCGGCGGGAAGAACGGGTTGGCGATGTCCGGGATGATCAGCCCGAGAGACTCGGTCTTCCCGCCGCGCAGCGAGCGGGCCGCCGGGTTGGGCGCGTAGCCCAGCTTCGCGGCCGCGTCCCGGATGCGCTGCAGAGTCTGCGGCTGCACCTGATCGGGGGCCGTGAACGCGCGGGAGACGGTCGAGACCGACACCCCGGACGCCTGCGCCACCTGCCGGATCGTCACTGCCACGCTGCCCTCCAGGTCATCGATAGGGAGGATCGTTGCAAACGTTCCCGGAAGCGTCAAGAGGGTTTCGTAGCGGTCACCAGCGCGTTAAATCCCCCTCTGGCCACCATTGGGGAGATGATGCATGATTGAGTTCCTGAGAATCCCGGTAACGTTCTCATTGGAGATCGCCTGTGAAGATCACTGGTTGGGAAGTGCTCACCCTGCCCGAGCACGGCGACAGCATGATGCTGGTCGTCGTCGACACTGACGAGGGCGTGCACGGCATCGGCGAAGTGGGCATCCGCTCGCGGCAGAAGGCGGTCTCGGGGGCGATCGAGCACCTTGGCGAGCTGCTGCTGGGCGAGGATCCCGCCAGGATCGAGCATCTGTGGCAGGTGATGTTCCGCCGGGGATTCTTCCCCGGCGATCGGATCCTGTCGTCCGCGATCGCCGCCATCGACGTGGCACTGTGGGACATCCGCGGCAAGACGCTCGGAGTGCCGGTCTACGACCTGTTCGGGGGGCGGGTGCGCGATCATGTCCCCGCCTATGCGCACCTGGGGGACGACTACCACGATCTCGATGCGTTCCTGGACCGGGCCCGGGCGCTCACCGAGGACGGCTGGCGGCACCTGCGCTTCGCCGTACCCCATGACAGGGACGGCACCCTGGACCAGCGGGCTTCGATGCGCTGGGGGATCGACCTGTTCCACGCCGTACGGCAGGCCGTGGGCGATGACGTGGAGCTGATCCTCGACGTGCACACGCGGCTCGACCTGCCCGAGGCCGTGACATTGTGCCGCGAGATCGAGCCGGCCAAGCCGTACTTCGTGGAGGACCCGCTACGCTGCGAGGGCCTGGAGGTGTATCGGTCGTTGAGATCCCGCACGGCGGTGCCGCTGGCGGCGGGCGAGCAGTTCGGGTCGAAATGGGAGTTCCAGCGGCTCATCGAGCAGGACCTCGTCGACTACGCCAGGGTGGACATCGCCGTGGCGGCCGGGCTCACCGAGGCCAGGAAGATCGCCGCCATGTGCGAGACGCACTACGTCAAACTGGCCACCCACAACCCGCTCGGCCCGGTGACGGCGGCCTCATCGCTGCACCTGAACCTGGCCTCGCCGTACATCGGAGTGCAGGAACACCAGTCCCTCCCCGAGCTGCCGGACGTGTTCACCGCCCGGCCTGTGGTCCGGGGAGGTCGCTTCGACGTTCCCGACCTTCCCGGCCTTGGCGTCGACATCGACCGGGCCGAAGCACGGAAGTATCAGGCCATCGCCGCTGAACGCCCCCACCTGCGCACCCGCGACGGCGCCTTCACCAACTGGTGAGCAGGCTGAACGGCTCCCGGAATACGCGGACACATGTCCGTGGGACTCCACCAGGGGCGGCGTGAATCCGATCAGGGCTAGGAGACGCTGCGATAGAGGTCCCTGGTCAGGGTGCTGATGCGCTTGACGGAGGCGCTCCACGTGCTGCCCGCCGGGTGGGCCGTCAGCAGCGCCATCACGTACCGCTCCCCCTTGCCCACCAGACCGGTCGTATACAGCACGGGACGGCCGTAGTCGGGCACGCCCGAGCCGATGGCGCGCTGGGCGATCCACGAGATGGGCGCGCTCACCGCCCGGGCGTCACACCGGATCGGCGGCGTGGTGCCGAAGCCCGACCAGCCCTGCTTGACCGCCCACGGCCGGGGCAGCGCGTCCGGGATGCCGAAGGTCTGGTCGAAGCCGTCGGTGCCGCACGGCGTGGCTCTGCGCAGGTGGCCCAGGATCGTGTCCCTGACCCGGGCGTCGGCGGTGTCCAGGAGGTAGCGGTAGGTCCGGACGATGTCGTACGCGCTCAGCGAGCTGTAACCCCAGAAGCCGGGCTTGGACGCGGGCGGCGGCGCGCTGTCGGCGAGGCCGAGCTTGCGTGCCATGCGGACGATGATCTGTCCCTTGCCGCCCCGGTCCCAGAACGCCGAGGCCGCGTCGTCGTCGCTGGAGCGCAGCATGATCTTCAGCAGCTTCGCGTCGGCCGTGGGCACGCTCTTTCGCCGCTCCAGGTAGTCGATCGCGATGAGGATCTTGACGACGGACGCCGAGCGGTATCTGCGGTGCGCGTTGCGCACGGCCACGACCTTGCCCGCCTGCCGGTCGAACACCACCCACGCCGCCGTGGTGCCGGCCGGCACGCGGGGCGGCGCGGTCGCGGTGGCTTGAGCGGGTGCGGCGAGCGCGGCGACGACGAGGGGCACTACGGCCAAGGGCTTCATTCGCACGCGCCTATAACTACCAGATTCTCCTGCCCATCTCTTGACCTGCCAACAGAAGCGGGTATAAACACAGATGAAACCAACTTGAAACGGCGGTGAATCAACATCATGTACGCCGAGGAGCGGCAGCAGGAGATCCTGCGGAGAGCGCGTGCCACGGGCCGCGTCGACGTGGTGACGCTGTCCGCCGAGCTCGAGGTGACCACCGAGACGATCCGCCGTGACTTGACCTCGCTGGAGCGGGCGGGCGTGCTGCGCCGGGTGCACGGCGGCGCGATCCCGGTGGAGCGGCTGGGCTTCGAGCCCGCGCTCGCCGCCCGCGACGAGGTGATGACGGCCGAGAAGGAGCGCATCGCCAAGGCGGCCCTGGCCGAGCTGCCAGAGGACGGATCGGTGATCATCGACGCGGGCACCACCACGGGCCGGCTGGTCCAGGTGCTGCCCGCCGACTGCGAGCTGACGGTCGTGGTGAACTCGCCTCCGCTGGCCACGGTCCTGGCCGCCCGGCCCAATCTGCACGTGATCATGCTGGGCGGCCGGCTGCGCGGCAAGACGCTCGCCACGGTCGACGACTGGGCGCTGCGCCCGCTGGCCCACCTCAACGTGGACGTGGCGTTCATGGGCACCAACGGCTGCTCCCCCGCCAGGGGACTGACCACGCCGGACCCGGCGGAGGCGGCGATCAAGCGGGCCATGGTCAACGCCGCGCAGCGCAGCGTGCTGCTGGCCGACCACACGAAGTTCTCCAACACATACCTGGCTACGTTCGCCGAACTGAGCGAGATCGACGTGGTGATCAGCGACACCGGGCTCGACGCCGCGCTCGCCGCCGACGTGGCGGCGGCGGGGCCGGAGGTGATCAGGGCGTGATCCTCACCCTGACTCTCAACCCGAGTCTGGACCGCACCATCGCGATCGGCGCGCTCGACAGGGGCGCGGTCATCCGCGCCGCGGCGGCCCACCTCGACCCGGGCGGCAAGGGCGTGAACGTCTCACGTGCCCTGCTCGCCAACGCCGTGGCGAGCAGGGCGGTGGTGCCGTTCGGCGGGGACGAGGGCAGGCAGCTCGTCCGCCTCCTCGCCGCCGAGGGGCTCGACATGGTCACCGTCCCGGTGGCGGGCCCGACCCGGTCGAACGTCACCCTGGCGGAGCCCGACGGCACCATCACCAAGATCAACGAGCCCGGCACCGCCCTGTCATCAGGGGAGCTCGACACGATCGCCGAGGCGGTGCTGGCCGCCGCCCACGAGGCCGACTGGGTGGTCGCCTCCGGCAGCCTGCCACCCGAGGTGCCCGCCGACGTCTACGCCCGGCTGTGCCGCAGGTTCGCCGAAGCCGGCATCCTCGTGGCCGTCGACACCAGCGGTCCAGCGCTGGCCTGCACGCTCGGTGCGGCGCCCGCCCTGGTCAAGCCCAACCTGGAGGAGCTCGCCGCGGCCACCGGCATGCCGATCCGCTGCCTGGGCGACGTGGTGGAGGCCGCGGGTAAGCTGCGGGCGGCGGGCGCGCGCACGGTCCTTGCCAGCCTGGGCGCCGACGGCGCGGTGCTGGTCGAGGAGGCCGGCATCTGGTACGGCGAGGCGCCGGTGTCCGAGCCGCGCAGCTCCGTCGGCGCGGGCGACGCCATGCTGGCCGGGTTCTTAGCGGGTGGCGGGCACGGGCCCGACGCGCTGACGCGCGCGCTGGCCTGGGGCGCCGCCGCGGTGCGCCTGCCCGGAAGCCGCATGCCGGGACCCGCCGACATCGATCTCGACGCCGTCACCGTCCGCCTGCCCGACCCAGCCCGCCCCCTGACCTCTTCCACGCCCGCTCCTCTCCCGTAGCCCGGCGACAGCGGCTGATCCACTGCTCATCCCCCCAAAGGAGCAAGTCCCATGGCCGACACTTACACGCCCCCGGTCACCGGAACCGGCGTCAAGGCCACCATCCAGCGCATCGGCGGCCACCTGGCCGGAATGATCATGCCGAACATCGGCGCGTTCATCGCCTGGGGCCTGATCACGGCGCTGTTCATCCCGACCGGCTGGCTGCCGAACGAGACCCTCGCGAAGATGGTCGGCCCGATCATCTCGACCCTGCTGCCGGTGCTCATCGCCTACACCGGCGGCAGGATGGTGCACGGGCAGCGCGGCGCGGTCGTCGGCGCCGTGGCGGTGATGGGCGTCGTGGTAGGCACCGAGGCCCCGATGTTCCTCGGCGCCATGATCATCGGTCCGCTGACCGCCTTGATCCTGAAATATGTGGACAAGTTCACGGAGGCGCGGACCAAGGCCGGGTTCGAGATGCTGGTGGACAACTTCTCCGCCGGCATCGTGGGCGGCGCGATGGCGATCGTCGGTTTCCTCGGCATCGGGCCGATCGTGCAGGCGGTCACCACGGCCGCGGGCAACGCCGTCGAGTGGCTGATCATCAACAACCTGCTGCCCGTGGCGTCGCTGCTCATCGAGCCGGCCAAGGTGCTGTTCCTGAACAACGCCATCAACCACGGCGTGCTCAGCCCGCTCGGCGTCGCCGAGGCGGCCCAGGCGGGCAAGTCGATCCTCTTCATGCTGGAGTCGAACCCGGGCCCCGGGCTGGGGCTCCTGCTGGCGTACCTGCTGTTCGGGCCGCGCGAACTGCGCCCGAGCACGCCCGCCGCAATGATCATCCACTTCTTCGGCGGCATCCACGAGATCTACTTCCCGTACGTGCTCATGAAGCCGCGCCTCATCGCGGCCGTCATCGCGGGCGGCGCGGCCGGGGTGTTCACGTTCATGGTCACCGGGGCGGGCCTGGTCGCCACCCCGTCGCCCGGCAGCATCTTCGCCTACCTGGCCGTCACGCCGAGGGGCGGCTGGCTGGGCTCCAGCCTCGGGATCCTCGTGGCCACGGCCGTGTCGTTCGCCGTCGCCGCCCTCCTGCTCGGCTTCGGCAGGGGCGAGAAGGCCCCCGAAGAGGAAGTTTCCAGCACCGAACCCGTCACCAAGGAGGCGTGAGCCATGGCCGGCATCGACAGCAAGGACATCCACAAGATCATCGTTGCCTGCGACGCGGGGATGGGCAGCAGCGTGATGCTCGCCTCCCAGCTACGCAAGCAGCTCAAGGACAGCGGCGTCAGCGTGGAGCACACGCCGGTCAATTCCATCCCGGACGACGCCGACGTGGTGGTGTGCCACGCGGGGCTCGCCGCCCGCGCCAGGGCCGCCGCTCCTGGGAAGGTGCTGGTGCCGTTCCAGATCTTCCTCGGGGACCCGGCGGTGACCAGGCTGGTGAACACCATCAAGAACGGCGGCACCGTCGATGCGTGACGACCTGCTCGACCCGCGCGCGGTGCGGCTGCACGAGAGCGCCCCCGACCGCGACGCGGCCATTCGCCTCTGCGGTCAGGTGCTGGTCGAGGTGGGGGCGGTCGCGGAGCCGTACATCGAGGCGATGCTCGAACGAGAGCGGTCGATCTCCACGTACGTCGGCGAGGCCGTGGCCATCCCGCACGGGACGGCCGCGTCCAAGGAGGACATCGCGCGCGACGCTATCTGCGTGGTGCGTTTCCCCGGCGGCGTGGACTGGGACGGCGAGGAGGTCACGCTGTGCGTCGGCATCGCCGCCCGGGAGGGCGGGCACGTGCCGCTGCTGGCGGCGCTGGCCGAGATCCTCCTCGACCCCGACCGCGCCAAGGCACTGCGCGAGGCCACCGACGTCGCGCAGGTGATGAAGGAGCTCACATGAAGGTCGCCAGATTCCACGCCCCGGGCGACATCAGGATCGAGGACGCGCCCGAGCCCGCGGCCGGGCCCGGCGAGCTGAAGATCCGGGTACGCAACTGCTCGACCTGCGGCACCGACGCCAAGATCTACAAGTTCGGGCACCATCACATCAGGCCGCCGCGGGTGATGGGCCACGAGATCGCCGGCGAGGTCGTGGACACCGGCGCACGGGTCCAGGTGATCGCCGCGATCCCGTGTGGCGCGTGCGCCGAGTGCCTGCGCGGCCGGCAGACGGTCTGCCCGAACCAGGAGTCGATGGGCTATCACTACGACGGCGGCTTCGCCGAGTACATGATCGTCCCGGCGAAGGTGCTGGCCGTTGACGGCGTGAACGCCATCCCGTCCGGCGTCGGGTACGCGGAGGCGTCCGTCGCCGAGCCGCTGGCCTGCGTACTGAACGGGCAGGAGCTGGCGGGAGTCGGCGCGGGCGACGACGTGGTCGTGATGGGCGCGGGCCCGATCGGCTGCCTGCACGTCCGCCTGGCGCGGGCGCGCGGCGCCGCCCGCGTGTTCCTCGTGGACGTCAACGCGCAGCGCCTGGCGATGGCCGCCGAGCTGGTACGCCCGGACGCTGCGATCGACGCCGACCCCGTCGAGCAGGTGCTCAAGCTGACCGGCGGGCGGGGCGCCGACGTGGTGATCACGGCGGCGGCGTCGGGGGCGGCGCAGGAGCAGGCGGTGCGGATGGCCGCCAGGCAGGGCCGGATCAGCTTCTTCGGCGGCCTGCCCAAGAACGACCCGATCATCGCGCTGGACTCCAATCTGGTGCATTACCGGGAGCTGACGATCGTCGGCGCGAACGGCTCCAGCCCCGCCCACAACGCCTCGGCGCTGCGGCTGGTGGCCGAGGGGGCCGTCGTGGTGTCCGACCTGATCACTCACCGGCTGCCGCTGCCCCGGGTGCTCGACGGGATCGACCTCGTCAGCCGGGGCGCGGCCATCAAGGTCACCATCGAACCGTAAGGAGGCGCTCTCATGGCACATCGAACGGTCGCCGTGGCCTCGGCCAGCGGCCTGCACGCCCGGCCCGCCAAGCTGTTCGTCCAGGAGGCGATACGGCTCGGGGTGCCCGTGACGGTGCGGCTCGGCGAGAAGGCCGTGCCGGCCAAGAGCATGCTGGGGATACTGTCGCTGGGGGCCGTCCAGGGGACGGAGGTGACACTGGAAGCGGACGGGCCGGGGGCCGAAGAGGCGCTGGACGCGCTGGTGTCGCTGCTCTCGCGCGACCTGGACGCGGAAGAGGCCCTCGATGCCTGACACCGGCGGCAACACGATGTCCGGTGGCGCGCACCTCGGCGGCGACCCACGGGGCCGCGGCGGCGGTCCTTGGTCGGGGGCCGGTGGGCGGCTCACCGGGCTCGGTGTCAGTCAGGGCAGGGCAGCCGGCCCGGTGATCCGGATGGCCGGTCCGCCGCAACTGCCCGCCCCCCGGCCGGTCGCCGACACCGGCGCCGAGGCGGCCGCCGTCGTCAAGGCCCTGGGGGCGGTGGCCGCCGACCTCGCCCAGCGGGCCACCGGCGCGCAGGGCGAGGCCGCCGAGATCCTCGAGGCGCTCGCCATGATCGCCGACGACCCGATGCTGCGGGAGGAGGCCGAGGGAAAGGCACGCGGCGGCCTCGACGCGTCCCACGCCTTGGACGCGGCCTTCACCCATCACCGGGACGCGCTCGCCGCGCTGGGCGGCTATCTGGCCGAGCGGGCCGCCGACCTGGACGACCTCAAGCATCGCGCGGTGGCGTTCGCGCTCGGCCTGCCCATGCCGGGGCTTCCCGCCCCCGGCCACCCGTACGTGCTGGTGGCCGCGGACCTCTCCCCCGCCGACACCGCCGGTTTGGGCGACGACGTGCTGGCGCTGGTCACCGAGCGGGGCGGGCCGACGAGCCACACCGCGATCCTGGCCCGCGGCCGGGGCCTGCCCGCCGTGGTGGCCTGCCCGGAGATCGCCGGCGTCCCCGACGGCACCGTCGTCGGCGTCGACGGCACGACCGGCGAGATCGCCGTCGGCCTCTCCGCCGAGGAGATGGCCGAGGTCAGGGAGCGCGACCGCGCCGAGAAGGCCAGGCTGGCGGCGAGCCAGGGCCCCGGCAGGACCGCCGACGGCCACCCCGTGAAGCTGTTACTCAACATCGGCTCGGCCGCGGACCTGCGCCCGGGTGCGGAGGGCGTGGGACTGTTCCGCACGGAGTTCCTGTTCCTGGACCGCAAGCAGGCGCCCTCGTTCGAGGAGCAGGTCGCGGCGTACACCGAGGTGTTCACGCAGGCCGAGACGGTCGTCGTCCGCACGCTGGACGCCGGCACCGACAAGCCGCTGCCCTTCCTGGGCCTGCCGGAGGAGCCGAACCCGGCCCTGGGCGTCCGTGGCCTTCGCGTCGACCGTCTGCTGCCCGGCGTGCTCGACACCCAGCTGGACGCGATCGCCGAGGCAGCAAGGGCCACCGGCACGCAGGCGTGGGTGATGGCGCCCATGGTCACCACGATGGGCGAGGCGTCGGGTTTCGCCCGGCGCGCCCGCGCCAAGGGCATCGCCAGGGTCGGGGTGATGGTGGAGGTGCCGGCGGCGGCGCTGAAGGCCAGGCGGCTGCTGCAGGAGGTGGACTTCCTCAGCATCGGCACCAACGACCTGGCCCAGTACACCTTCGCCGCCGACCGCCAGCACTCCGCCCTGGCCGACCTCCTCGACCCCCGCCAGCCCGCCCTGCTGGAGCTGATCGCGATGTGCGCGGAGGCGGGCCGGGAGGCGGGCAAGCCGGTCGGCGTGTGCGGGGAGGCTGCCGGCGACCCCCTGCTGGCTCCCCTGTTGGTGGGTCTCGGCGTGACAAGCCTGTCCATGGCCCCGGTGTGCGTTCCGGCAGTCCGGGAAGCCCTGGCGGCGCTTACCCTGCACGAGTGCCGGGAACGCGCCCGCGCGGCCCTCGCCTAGTACGGCAGTCCGAGATCGTGATCTGTGCGAGGGTGCCTGCCGTAGCGGTGGGCAGCCCACCATGCCGCTGTACGGGCAGGCAGCCTCTACGTGGCCCTTCAGAAAAGCCGGGGGACCCGCTACCTGGCGTCACAGCCTGCTCAGGGCAGCAGTGCCAGCTTCCCCACGGTGGCTCGCGCTTCCAGTTCCGCGAGTGCTTTCGGCCCCTCGGCCAGCTCGTAGATGGTGGGCCGGCCGGGGCCGAGTACCCCGGCCGAGAGTAGCCCGAACATCTCACCCATGACCTCGCCGAAGATCTGCGGTGCGGCCTGAATCAGGATGCCGATGTTCAGGCCGATGACGTGGATCTGGTGCTTGTAGACCAGTTCCCAGTTGCTGATCGCGGCTTCGCCGCCGGCCACGCCATAGACGACGACCCGGCCGGTGACCCGCTTGGTCGCGGCCAGGCTGGCGTCGAGGGTGGCGCCGCCGACCGACTCCAGCACCAGGTCGACGCCCGCGCCGCCGGTCAGTCGCAGGACCTCGGCGGCGAGGTCGGCGCCGCGGGAGTCGATGACGTGGTCGGCGCCTTGCGCCCGTACCACCTCGTGCTTGCCTGGCGAGGCCGTGGCGATCACCGTCGCGCCGTAGTGCTTGGCCATCTTCACTGCGGCCTGGCCGGTCCCGCCGGCCGCGGCGTGGATCAGCACGGTCTGCCCAGCGGCGATGCGGCCCAGCGGCTTGAGGGCCGCCAGCGCCGTCGGCCAGTTCACGACCAGGCCCAGCGCCTGCTCGTCGGCCCAGCCCGCCGGCACCGGCAGCGCGGCGGCTGCGGGCAGCACCATGTACTCGGCGAAGGCGCCGCCTCTGACGCCGACGCCGATGACGTGGGCGCCGGGCTCCAGGGCGGTCACCCCCTCGCCGACGGCGGTGACTTCACCGGCGCCCTCGATGCCCGCCAGATACGGCGGCTGCGGGCCACCTGCGAACGTGCCGCGGGACTGGGAGATGTCGACGAAGTTGACGCCGGCGGCGGTGACCCGGATCAGGACCTCGCCCGGACCTGGGCTCGGCACCGGCGCGTCGGTGATCAGGCACAAGTCCTGCGGGCCGTTCAGGGACGTCTGCTGTAGGGCACGCATGGTGGAGGGAATGCTCATGGCAGTCGTCTTCCTGTTTGTTTGTCGAACGGCCAACAAATCGTGGCACGGCCGTGCGATGCAGGTCAAGGTAAACTTGATCGAACGACAAACAAGTACGGAGACGCATCCCGATGGCTACTCGCGGCAGGCCGCGCACCTTCGACCCGGACACCGCCCTGCGCCAGGCGCTGGACCTGTTCTGGGAACGGGGCTATGAGGGCACCTCGCTCAACGACCTGGCCCAGGCCATGGGAATCGCCTCGGCCAGTATCTACGCCTGCTTCGGCAGCAAGGAGGACCTGTTCCGCAAGGTCATGGCGCTCTACGGCACGACCTCAGGCGAGCCGCCCAGGCGCGCGTTGCACGAGCAACCGACCACACGCGCCGCGATCCACGCCATGCTGCGCGCCACCGCCGATGAGATCACCCGCCCCGACACCCCGCACTACAGCATGCTCATCCTCGCCGCGCCGACCGGCGCCGTGGAAAACCACGCGGTCCGGGAGTTCCTGGCCGGCCTCCGGCACGACATGCTCACCACCGTCAAAGACCGACTCGCCCGCGGCGTCACCGACGGCGACCTCACCGCGCCGCCCGCCAGCCTCGACGCCATCGCCCGCTACTACACCACCGTGGTGCAAGGCCTGTCCATACAAGCCCGCGACGGCGCCACCCGCGCCGAGCTGGAAGCGGTCATCACCTGCGCGATGGCCGCATGGGACACGCTCACGTCCGCGCCGTCACACATCGGCGGTTGAGTCGTGTTCGGTGGTGGAACCAGCGGGCGTGGACTTGGTGGCGTCGGCGCCATAGGTGCCAGCGCAGGTGGTGTTCGATGCTGTGCCGGGTGCGGGTGAGGGCTCAGCGTTGGAATGAAGAAAGGAGGGTCGGCACCATGGCAGCCTGGCTTGTCCGGCCGGAAAGGCCGTCTATCTTCTATCGCCGCGGGCGAAGCGGACCTGGGTGCCGACATGCGAAAAGGTCCGCGGTGTTTTTACGTTTACCTGCTGGTTCTTGAATTCACCAATTCCGGAAGTGAATCGCCCGGGCCACCCCGACCGCCGGGGCTTCGCCCAAGCGTGTGACGGGAGAGCCGCCGATCAAGTCCGCAGACTCGGTGGGCCGGTCCCGCCAGGCGGCCCACGCCCACCGGCAGGACGCTCATCGTGCGCTGTCGCTGCCACCAGGCGCAGGTGGCGTACCCCGGAGACTCCGTCGTTGATGTCGTACCCGGATGCTCCTGAGCACAGCTCATTGTGTAGTTTCCGGAAATCGCTTCGGCGAATATATCTGGAATTCGCCAATTCCAGACATGACCCTCGGATATGAGGTATACTCAAAAATACCGAGGACATTTCGTGCGTTGACATTCAGGTCGGCGTCGCCCGCGGCGATACATGGCTTCGGCCCTTCATCGGGCCCGGACAGGCATTCATGACGCCAACCGTCCCCATCCACTTCTCGCCGCTGAGCACTGGCGCGTCATGGCCGCCGCAGTTCTCACTGCCGCTCGTCTTCCCGCCGCCGACACGCACGACCGAAGTCTCGGCCTGTGCGGAGAGTGAGGACGGGGCCTTGATCAATCACAGGTCCGTCCCCCTGCCGAGGTCGGCGAGACCACGTGCTGCCTGCCGGCTGGATCGAGCGGTGCCGATAGCGCCTTCCAGCGCGGCGGACCGATCTCCGGCCGGCAGGCGTCTCATTCCTGCTCTCTCCGATGGGAGACTTTCATGATCATCGACACCCGCCGGATCGGCGGGGCCGGGACATCGGCCCCCACCACGATTCACCTCAGCGGCGAGATCGACATCTTCACCACTGCGGCGCTGCGCCGGCAACTCCTGAACGTGTTGCACCACAGCAGCAGCCTGCTCATCCTCGACATGTCACAGGTGAGCTTCTGCGATGCCGGCGGGCTGGCCGTGCTCATTGGTATTCAGCGCCGCGCTCGCGCGCAAGGCATCGCCCTCGCCCTGACCGCCCCCCGCCCGCACATGTCTAGGCTCCTGCATCTCACCGGCCTGGACCGAAGTCTGCGAGTGGCGGCCTGACCGCTGACGAACACATCAGCAGAAACCGCACACTCTGGCCGACCGCTCTCACACTCCCGCGACGAGCGCGGTCATCGTCACAGTTTGACAAGTTTGGCGTACGGCGCGTTGATGCGACGCGTCTCCGCACCGAAATCAATGAGAACGGCAACATCTTGTTCGACTGCGATGACCCGGCCGAGGCCGTATTTGTCGTGGCTGACCTGGTCTCGCACAGCGAACTGCTCAATGGGCGGTGGTGGGAGCTCCGGAACGTTGAAGGGACTTCCTGGCAGGCGTCGCCGGGCCGCGGCTTGATGTCTCATTAGTCTCAGTATGCGCCCTGCCGACGAATAAATCGACCGTTGTCAAGAAACTGACGTCGCCCTCCGCGTCGGGCGGACCTTTGGTAGATCGTACGTGCGGCCACCTGATGCCGGGGACGGCAAGGATCCGATCCCGCAGCGGTGCGGGACCGGATCCGTGACAGGTGTCAGGTCAGGCGGCGACGATGTTCTCCGCCTGAAGGCCCTTCTGACCTTGGACGACGTCGAAGGCTACCTTCTGGCCCTCCTGCAGCTCGCGGTAGCCACCGTTGGCGACGATGTTGGAGTAGTGCGCGAAGACGTCGGCGCTGCCGTCGTCCTGCGCGATGAAGCCGAAGCCCTTTTCGGCGTTGAACCACTTGACGGTTCCGGTTGCCATGTCGATCTCCTCGAGATGTGTGCAGGAAACGCAATTCGCACCCCGCGAATTGCCATGTCGCCGCGATGAGCCCATCCGGAGATGACCGGAAAACAAAAACGCGCCCGAAGATCACTTCTGTCGGGCGCGCACAAAGTCTTTATGGGTACCACAACTACAACTACCTACAGCTTAGCATACCTTTCCGGTCCACCGCGCCAGGGTTAGTGTGCGTGCTCATCGCGGGTTGGTAACAAGGCTTTCCTGAGCCGGCCGCTCTCCGTTCCCCCCGGCGGCCAGGTGGGCGGTCGCGAGCGGCAGCGTCTGGGTCAGGTGGCCGGTTCGGGGTTGTGGGCCATGAGCTGGAGCTGGTCGTTCTCGACGTCGACCGTCACCCTGCCGCCCTCGGACACCTCGCCGGTCAGCAACATCGTGGACAGCCGGTTGTCCAGTTCCCGCTGCACCGTGCGGCGCAGCGGGCGGGCCCCGAACTCCGGCTGGTAGCCGCGCTGCGCCAGCCAGTCCTTGGCCACCTCCGTGACCTCCAGCGTGACGTCCTGGCCGCGTAGCCGCTGCCGGGTGCGCTCCAGCATCAGGTCCACGATCTGGCGCAGCTGGGCGCGCTCCAGCCGCTTGAAGACGATCGTCTCGTCGATGCGGTTGAGCAGCTCCGGCCGCAGGGAGCGGCGCAGCAGGTCCATGAGCTGGTCCTCGAGCTGCGCAGGGTCGACGGTGGACTCCAGGATGAGCTGCGCGCCGATGTTGCTGGTCATGATGACGATCGTGTTGGTGAAGTCCACCGTGCGGCCATGACCGTCGGTGAGGCGGCCGTCGTCGAGCATCTGCAGCAGGATGTTCATGACGTCCGGGTGGGCCTTCTCGATCTCGTCGAGGAGGATCACGCCGTGCGGGCGGCGGCGTACGGCCTCGGTGAGCTGCCCGGCCTCCTCGTACCCGACATATCCGGGCGGAGCGCCGATGAGGCGTGAGACCGTGTGCCGCTCCTGGTACTCGCTCATGTCGATGCGGACCATGCGGTCCTCGCCCCCGAACAGGGCCGCGGCGAGCGCCCTGGCCAGCTCGGTCTTGCCGACGCCGGTCGGACCGAGGAACAGGAAGCTGCCGATGGGCCGGTTGGGGTCCGACAGTCCCGCCCGAGCCCTGCGTACGGCCTCCGCGATCGCGGTCACCGCTTCGTCCTGGCCGATCACGCGCTGGTGCAGGTGCGCTTCGAGCCGCATCAGGCGGTCGCGTTCCTGCTCGGTGAGCTGCATGACCGGGATGCCGGTACGGCGGGAGACGACCTCGGCGATGTCCTCCACCATGACCTGCGGCACCGTGTCCGTGCCCTGCCGGGCGCGCTGCAGCTCCGGCCGGATCTTGTCGATCTGCGTGGTCAGGTCCTTGGCGCGGTCGAAGTCGTCGGAGGCGACGGCCTGGTCCTTGTCGCGGCGCAGCGAGTCCAGGCGCTCCTCGAGCTCCCGCACGTCGCTGCCGGGGGTGCGGGAGCGCAGCCGGACCCTCGCCGCGGTCTGGTCCATCAGGTCGATGGCCTTGTCAGGCAGGAAGCGGTCGGAGATGTAGCGGGCCGACAGGTTCGCGGCGGCGTCGAGCGCCTCGTCGGTGATGCGGACCTGGTGGTGGGCCTCGTACGTGTCCCGCAGCCCGCTCAGGATCTCGACGGTCTCCTCCACGGTCGGCTCGGCGACCAGGATCGGTTGGAAGCGGCGTTCGAGTGCGGCGTCCTTCTCGATGTTCTTGCGGTACTCGTCGATCGTGGTGGCCGCGATGACGTGCAGCTCGCCGCGGGCCAGGGCGGGTTTGAGGATGTTCGCCGCGTCCATGCCGCCCTCGGCGGCGCCGGCGCCGACCAGGTTGTGCACCTCGTCGATGAAGACGATGATCTCGTCGGCGTGCTCGCGCACCTCGTCGATGACCTTCTTGATGCGTTCCTCGAACTCGCCACGGTACTTCGTTCCCGCCACCATGCCGGTCAGGTCGAGGGCGACCACGCGGCGGTCCTTGAGCGTGTCGGGGACGCTGCCGTTCACGATGCGCTGGGCGATGCCCTCGACGATCGCGGTCTTGCCGACGCCCGGCTCGCCGATGAGGCACGGGTTGTTCTTGGTACGGCGCGACAGCACTTCGATCGCCTGCTCGATCTCGTCCTCGCGGCCGACGACCGGGTCGATCTTGCCCTGCCTGGCCTCTTCCGCGAGGTCGCGGCCGAACTCGTCCAGCGACGGCGTGTTCGTCGTCGCCCGGCGGCCCTCGCCCCGGCGGGCGGGGCCCGCCATGATGGCCTGCTGCAGCTCGTTCGCCGAAACGCCCTGGTCCTGCAGGAGGCGGGCGGCGCTGGAGTCCGGGTTGGCGGCCAGCGCGAGCAGCAGGTGCTCGGGTCCGATGTAGGACGACTGCAGAGCGCGGGAGATGCGCTGGGCGTCCAGGATGGCGCGCTTGGCGGCCGGTGAGAGCGTCGTGGGCGGCTCGGCGGGCTGGCCGGGGCCGGCCATCGCGTCGATGCGGTCACGCAGCCGGCCCAGGTCCACCCCGGCGGTACGCAGCATGGACTGGGTGGCGTCGTCGTCGATCAGCGCGTCGAGCAGGTCGAGCACGTCGAGGTCCGGCGCGCCGCGCTGCCCGGCCGCCTCCAGCGCGCGTCGCAGCACCTCCCGGGCCGAGGCGCTCAGGAGCTTGCCCACGTCCACCCGCTGCACGCTGGGCCGGGTCGGCGGCCAGCCCTCCATGCCGCCGAACACCCGGCCCGTGAGCTCCTCGAACCCTCTGAACGGGTCCCCTCCGAAAAACGACCTGAACGGCATGTCCGCCATCGAATGCCCCCTCTACGCTCCAGGGGACACCTAGCCGCCCAGTCCGCAAGCGATAGCCAGCAATGGGCAAGTATCGGGTCAGGGCCGCCGGCGCAGGCTCGCGTCGGCCAGCTGCGGCGGCTGCCAGCCCGCGTCGGCCGGGTTGAGCGTGACGCCGGGCGCCACGATCTCGTCGAGCACGTCGTCGCTCAACCGCACCTCGGCGGCGGTGAGCTGGCTCTCCAGGTGCTCCATGGTGCGCGGCCCGATGATGGCGGAGGTCACGGCCCTGTGCCGGATCGTGAAGGCGATCGACAACTCGATCAGCGTGATCCCGGCCTCCTCGGCCAGCACGGCGAGTTGCTCCACCGCGTCCAGCTTGCGCTGGTTGACCTCCTGCGTCATGTCGTAGCGGTCGGGCAGCCGCTGCGCCCTGCGCGTCCGATCCGTACGGAGAGCAACCGTGGTGACGAAGTCCCCGCGATACGCGACTAGCGGCGGCCGCTCAGCCAGCCACCGGCGAGCGGGCTCCAGACGATGACGCCCATGCCGTACTTCTCGGCGACAGGCAGCACGTCGGTTTCGATGCCGCGGACCAGCGGCGAGTACGGCGGCTGCTCGCACACGAACCGTTCGAGCGATCGCCGCTCCGCCGCCCACTGCGCCTCGACGATCTGGTGGGCGGGGAAGGTGGAGCTGCCGATGTAGCGGACCTTGCCCTGGCGGACGAGGTCGGTGAGCGCGCCCAGGGTCTCCTCGACATCGGTGTCGGGATCGGGGCGGTGGATCTGGTAGAGGTCGATCCAGTCGGTGCCGAGGCGGCGCAGGCTGTTCTCGACCTCCTGGATGATCCAGCGGCGGGAATTGCCCCGCTGGTTGGGGCCCTCTCCCATGACGCCGTGGACCTTGGTGGCCAGCACCACCTCGTCACGCTTGCCCGACTTGGCCAGCGCCTGGCCGACGAACTCCTCCGACTGACCCTGGGCGTAGACGTCGGCGGTGTCGATGAAGTTGATCCCCGCATCGAGCGCGCGGTTGATGATCTTGGCCGATTCTCCAGGGTCGGACTCGCCCCAGCCGCCGAACATCATCGCCCCGAGGCAGAGGGGGCTGACCTTGAGACCGGTACGTCCGAGTACACGATATTCAGTCACTGCTTCACTCTTCCCCCACGAGGCTGCGGATGGGTGTCTCGCCGGCGACGAGTTCCAGTGTCCGGCCGGCGGTGCCCGGGTTGTCGAGGAGCGCGACGATGACCGCGGCCACGTCGTCACGCGGCACCGACCCCGGCGGCACCTCGGGGGCCAGCCTCACCAGGCCCGTGCCGGGCTCGTCGGTCAGGCGGCCGGGGCGGACGATCGTCCAGGCCAGGCCGTCGCGGCGACGCAGATCCTCCTCGGCGGCGGTCTTGGCGTCGATGTACGCCGCCCACACCTCGTCCCGGCCCGGTGCCGGCGGCTTGCCCGCGCCCATGGAGGAGATCTGGATGAAGCGTCCTACCCCCGCCCTCTCTGCCGCATCGCTGGTCGCGTACCTCACGGGGACTTCGTCGCCACTGTTGCTCTCCGTGCGGAAGGGGTCCACGGTGTCCTTGCGTGCCGCGCCGCTGCCGGGTCCCGCGCCCGCCGCGAACACCACGGCGTCCGCGCCACGCACGATCTCCGTCACGTCGTCCAGGCTCGCCTTCTCCAGGTCACAGACCACGGCCTCGGCCCCGGTGGCCTCGACGTCGGCGACGTGGGCTCTCCTCACCCAGGGCAACCGGAGTGACGAAGTCCCCGCGAGAATACGCGACCAGCGGCGTCCGACTTGAGGCGCTCCGCCAGGCGCAGCGCGATCTTTCCATGTCCGCCCGCGATGATGATCCGCATAGTCGTCATGGTGTCATGGAGCCATGACGGACTTCCCGCACGCCCCGACGCCCGCCTTTCTCTTCGACCTCGACGGCACCCTGATCGACAGCGTTTACCAGCACGTCATCGCCTGGCGGCAGGCCCTGTCGAGCATGGGGATCGACCTGTCGGTGTGGCGGATCCACCGCCGCATCGGCATGAGCGGCGGGCTGTTCGTGAGCGCGTTGCTGCGTGAAACCGGGCTGAAGCTGACGCGGGAGCAGATCGACCAGTTGCAGACCACGCACATGGAGGCGTACGAGCAGCAGGTCCACTCCGTCAAACCGCTGCCCGGCGCGGCCGAACTGCTGTCCGAGCTCGGCGCGCGGGGCGTGCCGTGGGCGATCGCGACCAGTGGGTACGCTCGCACGGCCCGCCTCGCGCTCGGCATGCTGGGTCTGCCGGAGGAGACGCCGATGATCACCCGGGACATGGTGCGGCGCGCCAAGCCGGACCCCGACCTGTTCCTCGCGGGCGCCGCCCTGGTGCGCGTGGATCCGCGGCATGCCATGGTGGTGGGCGACAGCGTCTGGGACCTGCTCGCCGCCCGCCGGGCCGGCGCGCTCGGCATCGGGCTGCTGTCCGGTGGGTACGGGAGGGATGAGCTCGAACGTGCGGGGGCCTTCAGGGTGTACGCCGATCCGGCGGACATGCTGAACAGGCTCGACGAACTCGGCGTGCGGTTCGATTAGGACGGAATATCCCCCCGAACTCCCGGGCTGGACTATGCGTATTCCCCATAGAGGAGCTTGACAATGGACTTGGCAGACATCGGCGTCACCGGCCTGGCCACCATGGGGCGCAACCTGGCACGCAATCTCGCCAGGCATGGGTACGCGGTGGCCGTGCACAACCGGTCGTACGGCCGTACCCAGCAGCTGGTCAAGGAGTTCGGCGGGGAGGGCACGTTCGTGCCGTCCGAGGACCTCGCCGCCTTCGTGGCCTCGCTGAAGCGGCCCCGGCGGGCGATCATCATGGTCAAGGCGGGCGCCGGCACCGACGCGGTGATCGACCAGCTCGCCGATCTGATGGAGCCGGGCGACATGATCGTCGACGGCGGCAACGCGCACTTCGACGACACCCGGCGGCGCGAGGCCGCACTGCGCGAGCGGGGCATCCACTTCGTCGGCACCGGAATCTCCGGCGGCGAGGAAGGCGCCCTGCACGGCCCGAGCATCATGCCGGGCGGGTCGAAGGAGTCGTGGGAGGCGCTCGGGCCGATCCTGCAGGACATCTCGGCCAAGGTGGACGGGGTGCCGTGCTCGGTGCACGTCGGCGCGGACGGCGCCGGGCACTTCGTGAAGATGGTGCACAACGGCATCGAGTACTCGGACATGCAGCTCATCGCCGAGTCGTACGATCTGCTGCGCCAGGCCCTGGGCGCGACGCCGGCCGAGCTGGCCGAGGTGTTCAGGGAGTGGAACCGCGGCGACCTGGACTCCTACCTGATCGAGATCACCGCTGAGGTGCTGGACCAGGTGGACGCCGAGACCGGCAAGCCGTTCGTGGACATCGTGGTGGACCAGGCCGAGCAGAAGGGCACCGGCCGCTGGACCGTGCAGAGCGCGCTCGACCTGGGGGTCCCCGTGACGGGAATCGCCGAGGCGACGTTCGCGCGGGCGCTGTCGGGCCACCCTGAGCAGCGGGCCGCCGCCGCGTCCCTGCAGGGGCCGAAGGTGTCCGGGGTCGGCGGGCGGGAGCTGATCGAGGACGTCCGGCAGGCGCTGTACGCGTCCAAGATCGTGGCGTACGCGCAGGGCTTCGACCAGATGGCCGCCGCCTCCAAGGAGTACGGCTGGGATGTGGACCTGGGCGCCATGGCCACCATCTGGCGGGGCGGGTGCATCATCAGGGCCAAATTCCTGGACCGGATCCGGGCCGCGTACGACGCCAACCCGAACCTGGCGACGCTGCTGGCCGACCCGACGTTCGCGGCGGCCCTGGACACGGCGCAGGAGGCGTGGCGGCGGGTGGTCACCACGGCGGTGCAGATCGGCGTGCCCACGCCCGGGTTCTCGTCGGCGCTGGCGTACTACGACGGGCTGCGGCGCGACCGGCTGCCGGCGGCACTGGTGCAGGGCCTGCGCGACTACTTCGGCGCCCACACCTACCACCGGGTGGACAAGGAGGGCGCCTTCCACACCGACTGGTCAGGCGACCGGGCAGAACGCCCGGCCTAGCGGTCGGCTCCCCGCCTAGCGGCGTGCGGCCCGCTCGGAATGGAGCGGGCCGCTCACCCCATCGCCGGGCGGGCCGCCATCACCACTTCAAGCCGGCCGTCGTGAAGAACCACAGCGACGAGGTCACCCAGAGGGCGGCCAGCGCCGTAAAGGCCAGCCCGCCCAGGATGGGGAACGCCCACGTGGGAATCCCGCGCCGGGACAGGGCCAGCATCTTGGTGGTGAAGATCCCGTAGAAGAAGCAGCCCGCGAGGGAGTGGACAAGCACGCGGGTGTCGTCGTAACGCGCCCCCAGCGCGTACAGGCAGTGGAAGGCGACTGGCAGCGTCAAGAGGAACGCCAGCCGGCCCGACCAGCGGTGCAGGCCATAGACCCACGGCATGTCCAGGCGGATCCGGCCCCACATCACCAGGGAGGAGAAGAGCTGGACCCCGGCGAGGAGGAACGCGCCCGTGGTCAGCCAGGACTTCATCGGGAGCGCGCCGGAGAAGCCCGCGACGCCGACGGCGTAGCCGGTGGGCTGGTGCAGCGCGCCGTAACGGCCGAGGGCGACCGAGACGAGGGCGCCCACGCCGAGGGGCATGAGCAGCAGGATGGCGCCCGTGCCGGACCGGCGGGTCACTTCGGTGTCGTACATCAGAGCTCTCCCAGGAATTCGTCCACGTCCTCGGGGGTGATCACCACGCCGTTGATCAACGTGACCTGTCCGGGCTCGGGGATCTCCGCGGAGACCAGGGCGCCGTCCAGGGTCACGGCGCCGACCCTGCTGCCATCCGGCAGGTAGATCCAACCGGCCACCAGCTTCGCGCCCCGGACCTGCGCCGTCGCCCTGTAGAGGCCCGACGGCTTGCGGACCGGCGACGCGGTGAAGTCCCAGCGCTCCTCACCGATCGACAGTTCGCCGATGGCTCTGCCGTCGGCGATTTCGGCGCTCACGGTGGCGCCACCGAAGCCGTCCAGGGTCAGGATCCCGCCGTTGGCCATGCCCTGGAACCAGGCTTCGGTCCTGCCGTCGCAGAAGTACGCGATCGCCTTGGCGCCGCGAACGGAGATCGCCAGGAGCCCGCGGGTGCCCCGGACCCGGGTCGCGTAGTCGGCACGGACGACCACGGGCGCGGCGCTTGAGCTACTGGTCGGCGTCGGGGCCGGGTCTTGCGGTCCGGCCGCCGGGTACTCCTCGCTCGCGCCGCCGGTCGGCGTCGAGGCCGGGTCTTGCGGTTCCGCTGTCGGGTACTCCTCGCTCGCGCCGCCGGTCGGCGTCGGGGCCGGGTCTTGCGGTTCCGCCGCCGGGTCCTCCATGGACGCCGAGGTCATGCCGCCGGCCTGCGGTGGGGGCAACTCGGCGAGGCTGAGCGAGGCCAGGACGGCCGTGGTGGCCATGCCCGCCAGCAACGTGAGAATGGGGCCGGGCCTCGTCATGGTCTCCCGCCTTTGATCGTTGAAGCTTCTGCCAGTGCGTACGCGGGAAGTACGGCAACGGTTCACTGATCGGGACGTCTTCGTCACAGATGGGATGTCACCGCTGTACGGCGATGGCCGGGGGCAGCATCATGGACCTTATGATCGTTCGCACGTGGCGGGGCTGGACGCGATCGAGCGACGCCAAGGCCTACGAGGCCTATTTGATGCGCACCGGATTCGCCGGATACACCTCGACTCCGGGCAACCGGGGCGCATACTTCACCAGGCGCGACGCAGGCGACAGGACCGAGTTCTTCCTGATCTCCCTCTGGGAGTCGTGGGACGCGATCAAGGCGTTCGCCGGTGACGATCCGGGCATGGCGGTCTTCTACCCCGAGGACGACGCGTTCCTGGTCGACCGGGAACGGACCGTCGACCACTACGAGGTGTTCGCTGGCGCTTGAGCCCGCACGGCGTATGGTGCGGGGCCCGGCGGCTCTGCCGGGGTCAGCGGCCGCCGATGCCGGCCGGGTTGGCCACCGCCGTCACGGTGCAGAAGCCGATCGGTCCGGCGGTGTCGTGCAGGGTGACCTGGCCGGTGGCGACACCGGCCGCGTTCAGGTGTCCCGTGGCCTCGACGCCGATGACGTCGCTCTCCGGGAGACGGGCGAGGGTCAGCGTGTAGTCGGCGTTGATGAAACGCAGCCCGTCCGTTCCGGCGTTGCTGAGCGGGCTGGCGAAGTCCGCGGCCAGTGCCGCCCGGACGAACGGCGACACCGCTTCCTCGTCCACCAGCGGATACGTCTCCCGCATCCACGCCCGTCCCGGCCCGGGCGCGCCCCATTCGGTCAGCCGCCACAGCTCGAACGGCGGCCTCCACCCGGGCCTCTCGACCGGCGGCCCGTCCGGCGCAGGCTCGTCCCAGGCGGGGGTGACGAGGGACTGCGCGCCGCCGGGCAGCTCGCTCTGCCGCAGCAGCACGGCGCTGGCCCGCCCGATCACCCCCTGCTCGGTGGAGATGATCGCATCGGCGACCCGGATCCGGCGCCCGTCCCTCACCACCGCGGTCTCCACCGTGACGGGCAGCATCGGGCTGTTGCGGAACAGGTCGACGGTGAGCCGGGCGAAGTGCAGGCCCGGCTCGGCGTGCTGCTCTTCCAGGGCGCGGGCGGCGAGGCCGCCGAGGAGGCGGCCGTGGAGCATGTCGGGGGACCAGGGGCCGCGGGCGTGCGGTGAGGGAACCAACTCGCCCTGCTTCTGGGTGAAGAACGCTGACGTCGACGACACAGAATCAGATTCTAGAGCAGGCGCTGCCCGAGGATGTGCAGCATTTCCTTCAGCTCGACCGGGCTGCAGGCCCCCGCGCTGCTGGTGGACGACATCAGGGCGTTCTTCGCCGCCCTCTAGGCCTGCATGATGCAGAAGGGGTGGCCTTCGGGGTCGAGGAGGACGGTCCAGGAGTCGCCGCCCGGCTGGAAGCCGGGGACGGCGGCGCCCAGCGCGGTCAGCTCCTTCTTGGCGGTCTCGACGTCGGGGACCTTGAACTCCAGGTGCACGTGCTTGCCGTCGTTGGGCCAGCCCGGGCCCTGGTAGCCGTCGATTCGCTGGAACCCGATCGAGACCGGGCCGCCTTCGAGACCGGCGAAGTCGGCGTCGCCGTCGGTGACACGCCATCCGGTCGCCTTGGCGTAGAAGGCCGCCAGGGCCGTCGGGTCGGCGCAGTCGATGACTATGGCGGTAAATGTCGTCGTGGTCATGAGGCCAGCGTGCCGGTGACGGGTCGGCAGGGTCTTGAACATCCTTGCGCGCCGGGATTTGTCGGAGGGGCGGCGTAGCGTTCGTCGCGTGCGTTCCTCCGTGCTTCTCGCTACCGGGCCCGGATTCACCCTCGACGCGGTGACCTGCGTCGACGACCACCGAGGCTGGTCGGCCGCGGAGGTGAACGACCGATATCGGGTGGTGCTGGTGCGCCGCGGCACGTTCCGGCGCAAGGCGGACGGCCAGAGCGCGGTCGCCGACCCGACCATGGCCTACCTCGGGGTGCCGGGTGAGGAGGAGCATTTCGCCCATCCGGCGGGCGGCGACGTGTGCACATCGCTGTCCCTGTCCCCCGACCTGTGGCGCACGCTCACCGGCGACCGCAATGGCGAGGGCGTCCGGCCGACGCGGCCGGCCGTCTACGTGGACGCCTCTCTCGACCTCGCCCACCGCCGCGTCCTCGCGGCCGCGCGGGACGGCGACACCGGATTCGCGCTGGCCGAGTCCCTGCTGCCGCTGATCTGCGCCGCTCTCGCCCGGTCCGTCTCCGGCCGCCTCGGACCCGCCGCTACGCCTACGAGCACAGCCACGCGGACGAGCGCAGCCACGCGGACGACCGCCGCACTCGCCGGTGCCGCCCGTGAGGCCATCACGGCTGGGCACCCGGCGGCGGGCGGGTTGCTGTCGCTGGCCGAGTTCCTGGAGGTGTCGCCTTACCAGCTCAGCCGGGCCTTCACCCGCGAGCTCGGCATCTCGCTGACCCACTACCGCAACCGGGTCCGCGTGGGGTGGGCGCTCGACCGGCTGGAAAACGGCGAGCCGAGCCTGGCCGTGCTCGCCGCCGACCTGGGGTTCGCCGACCAGGCGCACCTGACCCGCACGATCCGCCGCCATGTCGGCCACACCCCCACGGCCCTGCGCCGCCTGCTCGCGTCACGAAATCCGCGACCGGGTGGATTTTCGCCCGGCGCGGGCCGTAAGCTCCCCCAATGCGCGATCTAGGTGAGGACCCCCAGCCTGCTCGGGGTGCGGTACGCGAGATCCACGTGCTCAACGGCCCCGCCACCCTGGCCTACTCCCCCGACCTCGACGGCCTGGCCGACCCCGGGGAGATCGTCTGGGCCTGGGTGCCGTACGAGGAGGACCCGTCCCGAGGCAAGGACCGGCCTCTGCTGGTCGTGGGCCGCACTGGGCGCAGGTTGCTGGGCATGATGTTGTCGAGCAAGGGCGACGACGGGCCCGAATGGCTGCCGCTCGGCGCGTGGGGGCGCGACGGCCGAGCGTCGTACGTACGGCTGGACCGGGTTTTCGTGCTGGACGAGGACGACATCCGGCGGGAGGGCGCAGTGCTGGATGCCGACCGCTTCGCCCGGGTCGCGGCCCGGCTCATGAAGACGCACGGCTGGGGCGCCGGCCGGTAACGGCTGGCGGGAGCGACACGTCGGCACGGCCACCTGCCAATAGCGGCCGACGGGACCGGCACGTCGGCACGGCCACCTGCCGGTAACGGCCAGCGGGACCGGCACGTCGGCAAGGTCACTGGCCGGGGCCGCCGCCGCTGAGGAGTCCAGCCGGCACGATCAGGGCCTGGGCGCGCCCGGCGGGGAAGGCCCAGACGTGCTTGCCGGCCGCGATCACCAGCGCGAGCGGCGCCCGCAGCCCGAGCCTGATCACGCGCAGCGCGGCACCGGCGGCCGGGGCCAGCGCGAACAGGTCACGTCCGCCGCCCGCCAGGACCCCATTGGCGCAGACGAGGAACGGCACCGGCCCGTCCGGGGCGCCCACGAGCCGCCTCGGCTCACCCGACCAGGCCGAGACGCGCAGCAGCCCGCCCCGCACGCTGATCCACAGGGAGCCGGCGCACACGGCCATGCCGCCGCGCTCGCGCTGCCCGAGGTCGACCTCCCTGGGGCCGCCCCGCAGCAGGGTGTCCCGTGTCGAGGTCCACCACAGTCGTCCGCCCTCCACGGCGCACGCGTCCAGGCCCGGCAGCTCCACCGGCTCCCCTAATCGGCCCGGTCCGGCCAGCCTGCGTGCCTGGTCGGCGGCGACGGCCCAGATCTCCCCGCCGCCGGCGAGCACCCGACCGTCGAAGTGCGCGCTGGCCAGCGGCGTGCCGGCGGGGTCGAGCCAGTACACCCGGCGGCCCGCGGTCCCGGCCAGCGTCCCCTGCAGCGTGCCCTCGGGCGCCGCCGTCCCCGCGAACGTCCTGGGCACCATCACCGTCTCCGGCAACGTTCCCGGCACGCCCGGCGTGCCGGCCACCGTCCCCGGCACCGCCGCCAGAGACAGGAGCTCCGGCGGGCGTGCCCTCTTGTGACCGCCGGTCTCCGAACGGCGCAGCGGCGTGCCGGACGTCGTGTAGGCCCGTACTCCGTCGGTGCCCGCGCACCACACGGTGGTTCCGTCCGACGCGGCCGCCCGGATGGGCCGGGGCAGGTCGATCTTCGTGAGGGAGAAGTCCATGCGCTGACCCTTACCCGGGACTGCGGCCTCCCCTCAGCCCGCCATGGCGCCGAACGGGGAGGTGGCCCCGCCGTCAGGCAGGCGTACCAGCACCGGCGGGATGTCGATCTGCCAGCCCTCGACCAGGGCGCCGCGCAGCAGCTCGTCGGGGATTACCGGCAGCAAGTGGTCGGGGACGCCGAAGTCGCTTTCGGAGACGGTGCACACCTTGGTCTGCACTCCCTCCGGCAGACAGCCCGCCAGCTGGATCCCGGCCGCAACAACGTCCGCCGCTTCGTCAGCCAAACCTCTCTTGGATGGGTCTCCACGCAACGAGCGGAAGCGCAAGAAGGCATTCGACCCCCTCGTGTAAACTGTCGCGCCCACGTAGGTATCCGCGCCTTCATGTCGAAGGCAAGCAGTTCCAGCACCTGGAGAAGCGTGCCAGCGCAGTGCATTTGCGCTCCGGCTACATCTACTACCTCATTCCTTATTCTAGTTTGGTTAGGTCGATCAGTAGATAGACGTGAGGCCCGGCCTCATTCTCCTTGAACGCCTTTGCAATCTCAGGTTTCTTGATATGGAACGGCTCGAGCATATTCAGGGACATCGCCGTAAGGGAAACCTTTTCCCATTTTGGGGATGTCATTCTGATTAGATCTTGGCTGTTGTAAGCATTTGTCCAGCCACGCCGCTGCAGCTGATCACGCGCAGAGTCGAGCGCTTCAGGAAAAGTATTCTTTCCGACGTCAACAATCAGTATATCCACAACTTGAATGGTCTTCTTATATTCAAGTTCTTCGGTGGTGCGCGCTACAATCTCTCCGATAGCACCTACCTCGCGGACTGCGGCAGCATCGACCTCCAGTCGGAGACTGGACAGCCACGGCAGCTCACAGCCGGCAATGCTCGTCAGCACCCACAGCGCAATGAGCGCATGCACACCTCTTCGAAGATTACCTCTCCGGCCAGCTAAGGCAAGCCTGGCCCACATATTGTCCATTCTCCTCGTCTTGTTTAATACGGCCATGTAGACACCGCCGCCCCTCTGCATACTGCGTTGCCAACGCACTCCCAGTAGGCGTTGGCGGCCTTCTTCGCCCAGCCATTCATCGCATCGAGGCGCTCTTGCGCGTCTGTATCCTCAATCGCCCCCTTGCGCCACTTGGTAAAATTACGCCATGTGAGTTCTCCCGTTTTCTTGTCTATGACTACTCCCGAACACCCGCAGTAGGCAGTTGCCGCTTCTGCCCAATCGATGTCTCGGTAATGGTCTTGCCTGTCCCCTAGAGGAATCTTGATCTTCGCCTTCAGGTACTTGAGCCACATGGCGGCAAGGTTGATCGAATCTACAGGCCGCAGCAACGCGTCGATAGCCTGATCGGTACTGATATCTTTGTGGTGATATTCCTTGGCGACGAGCTATGCCTTCCAGGGCTCGAGCTGGGCGAGGCCGAAGGATCCATTGGTTTTTCCGTTCACGAGAATTACGATATCCTTTTCTCCGCCTTTGGCCATCCTGTGAATCTTCACCTCTGCATCCATCATCTCGTAGATAAGGACTGCCGTGAGAGTATTATTATCTACGTTCCATTTCTTAGCCGCTGCACTGATATCGCCAGCGTAGGCCACAAGTAGCCAATATTTCAGGAAGAACTCGTCGCGGCCTTGCGCTGACGGGGTCTTGACACCCCGAACGATACTCAGCATCTGTTTTGTGTTGAGACGGCTCTTATTCGGCAAGCCAAGGTCCGGAATCTTGAATCCGGCCAGCCGCGGGTCGTTCGGATTGGCCTTGGCCGCCCTGATCATGTCCTCAAAGCTATCCAGTCCACCCGCCTTGACCCAATTGAGCGCCAACTCTTTGTTTTTCATCCCTGGTGTCCAATTCTCCATGTACGAGTTCTGGACCTTTTCGCTGGCGAACCAGAAGTTGGGCTGGTCGACGGGCCGGCCGTTGGGCATGACCCTCCGACGATCAACGTAAAGAAATCCGACCTATCCGACAAGACGTGCGATTATCACAAATTAGAAAACAAACTTATCCAATCCGGTAAGACACACTCCGTTATCGGTCAGGCGGGACGTCACGAAAGCGCCGGTGCGTACCGGTCGAGCGTGCCGCAGTAACCAGAGCACGCTTCGACGTCCCTTGCCTTCCCGTCAAGGGACAAAGTGCAGTTACAACCCGACACCACGCACGCCGTTGTAGCGCCAGCGGTCAACGGCCCGGATGTAGCGCAGGAGGAGGGGAGAAGTCGGCGACCGTCGTCCGCGTTCGGCGATCGTGCATCCTCTTGCCCGACCGCCTACCAGCAGGATGAGCGGCCGGTCCATCAGATAGGCGGCCAGCGCTTTGGCCTGCTCATCCACGCCCCTCGGTGGCCGATCAGGCTGGGGACCTGCGACCTGTGTAGCGACCTCCGTTGGCGGGAGCGGGTGAGCACCACAACGGCTGCGTTCAACAGGTGGTGTTCCTCCAGCAGGGTGATCCTGGAGAGGACCGGCGAGTCGGCCTCGAGGTGGCGGCGCGGGTGTGGATCTCAGACGCGGATCGCGATCGGGTCGTCGGGGTCGGCGGCCTGGTCGGCGTCGTGCGCGGGGATGGTGACCGGCATGCCCTCGATCTCGGCGGTCAGGCGGCTGCCCTGCTGGATGACCTCCACCACCGACGGGACGTACCAGTCGTGGCCGCGGGGGCCGCCCTGGGCGTCGAGCGTGGGGCGGATGACGATCCAGCCCTCCCCGGCGGCGGTCAGGTGCGGGCCGAAGTCGCCGAGCATCTGCGCTCGGCCTTCGGCGTGGGCCGGCAACGCCGAGGCTCTCGGGGAGTTCTGCGAGCGGGTCGGCTTGGCGGTGAGCAACGCCAAGGAGTGGCGGGCAACGGCGGCCGCGGCCTCGCCGGAGCTACCCTCAGCGACCTGCGGTAACCCGCTCCAAGACCTGCTCCAGTTCGTGGGCCGGGGCTAGCGGGGAGCGCCACGTCAGACGCAGGTCGTCGCCGCGCCAGCGCGGGACCACATGCACGTGAAAGTGGAAGACATCCTAGCCGGCGGCCTCGCCTGTGTTGTGCTTCACGTTCACGCCCTCGGGGGCAAGGGCCGTCTTCAGCAGAGCGGCGACTCGATGCACCATGTCGGCGACCTCGCCGTGAGAGACCTCGGAGATCTCCCACACGTCGCGCGCATGCACACGCGGAACCACCAACGTGTGTCCCGGAGACACAGGTCTGATGTTCAAGAACGCAAGCGTGTGCTCATCCTCGAGCACCCGATAGGACGGCAACAGACCGGCCACGATCTTGCAGAAGGTGCAGTCGCTCATCCACGCAATGATCGCATCCGGCCAACCTACTTGACTCACGTGCCTTAAGACCAAGGGGCTGTCGTCCATCGGTGTCGACCTGATCCAGGAGGGTGACCCCCAGGGCTTGATCAAGTTCCGTAGGTGTCCGGATCGCTGTTGATGCCCAGGATGGGGAGTGCTCGTTGGGGCTCGTCGCGGATTGCCCGGGTGGTCTTGGCGGTGTTGTCGGCTCCGAGGGCTTTCAGCACGCCGATGGCGAGGTTGCGCAGGGTCGTCATGGCCCGAGCGCAGCGGAGTGCGCGGTAGTCAGACCGGTGGCCCCCGCAAGATCCGCCAGTAGACGTGCCCCGGCATGCCCGACCGCCCCCGAACCGTCAGCGGAGACCTCGAGCTGGGAACGAGAACCGATACCCTGCACGCAGAAAGTGCCTTCCGCTTGGACCAACAGACCCTCTCGACAAGGTTCATCGTCCCAGCTCAGAAGGAACTTTCGTGTTTCCGTCCCCTTCCGTCCTCATCCCAGCCGAAACGCCGAGGCCGGCGCAACGCCACACGAGACCAGACCCGACGACCAAGACCCCGAGCTGCCTGAGAAGTTCAAAACCAGGCACTGACGGAGATGTCCGAGGTTAGGACCGGAAGGCGTGAGGTGCGAGCAGGCCCAGGTCGCGAGCGCGGACGACGGTCTCGGCCCGGCGGTGGGTGGCGAGCTTGGCGTACAGGTTGCGCATGTGAGTCTTGACAGTGTTAACCGAGACATGCAATTCGCCCGCGATTTCCGGCGCGGTCAGGTTGGTCGGCAGATAGCGCAGCACGCGCAGTTCGCTGTCGCTCAGCGGCTCGAGCGGCGACGGGCTCCACCCAGGCAGCGGCGCGGGCACGCGCCCGGCGAGCAGGCCCCGGATCTCGCCGATCAGGGCCGCATGCGTGGTGCCGCGCCGGGCATGGCGCTCCAGGAGGGCGGGAACCGGATGCAGCACGAAGGCTGAGAGCGCAGTGTCGGGCTCGGCGAGGTCGAGCGCTCGCTCCAGTGCGCGGCCAGCGGCATCCGGGTCGCCGAGAGTGTCCCGGGCAGCCGCCTCCAGCGTGAAGCCCAGCGTTAGGAAGGCCCGGGCCGGTCGGGCGGAGCCGTCCAGGACCGGCGCGAGCGCGACGGTCGCCCCGTGCGGGTCGGCCTGGGCGAGCCGCAGTTCGGCTGTGGCGATGCGCACCTCCCCGTGCTCTCGCTCTCGTTCTTCGAGGTCGGCCAGGGTCTCCTCGGCGCGCTGGGTTTCGCCGAGGCGCACCAGGGCGAGCATCAGCAATGCCCGCGCCCGCGGAGCCAGCAGGTGCGGCGCGGCCAGAAGCCCGGCTAGCCGTTCGGCGTCCCGCAAAGCGGTCAGCGCGTCGCCGTCCTGACCTCGCACCAGCTCCAAGAACCCGCGGGCATAACGGACCCCCAGCCCGGCCGCGGGGTCGGCCTCCGCGCTGACGATGTGTTCAGCGCGCTGGACCCAGGGCTCAGCCTCCCCGGGCCTTCCCTGCCAGGCGAGCACTGCGCCGAGAATCATGCATGCGACACCTGCCGCCGACTCGTCCGACCAGCCGTGCCGATCGGCCAGCTCGATCGCCTGCCTGCTGAACTCGGCCGCCCGCGCCAACGACCGTGAAGCCTCGATCTCCGCCTGGTGGGCCAGGCCCGTGAACTCAAGATATGGCCGACCGATCCGGCGCGCCAGCGCAATCCCCTCCGCCAGGTACTCTGCCTGGTTGTGGTGGCCGGTCCAGCCCTCGGCATAGCCAAGGCTGATCAGAGCCAGCGCGCGCAAGTCCTCACCCAGGTAAGGCTGTGCCGCCCCCAAAGCCTCGGCCATGGCCTGCAGCCGCTGCGCCGCCTCAGCCTCCGCCAGCGGGTTCCCGCGCTGACGGGCTGCCAGCAGCCCGACGACCCCCGACAAGAGCTCCAGCTGGCCGCGCTGGGGGTCCGGTACCGTCTCCGTACCCCGCTCGGCCAAGCGCAGCAACCGCTCAGCCGCCTTCAGCGACCCCCGGGCCAGCTCATCACCTGCGGCCACCGCCGCCAGCCCGGCATCCGTCGTAAGCAGGCCGGTCGGGAACCCGGCGAGCAGCTCGTGCACGGCACCGGCCCGCCCGTCCAGGTAGAGGCCGGACCAGTGCTCGGCAAGCAGCCGGGCGGCCAGGGACCAGTCCCGCGCCGCCTGGGCATGCCGGACCGCCTCCGCCGGGTATCCGTGCCCGGCAAACCATCCGGCCGCGGCCCGGTGCAGATCGGGGACCTCGCCCGGCGCGGCGCGCCGCAACTCCATCTGCAACAGCCCGGCGAACATCTGGTGATAGCGGAACTCCGAACGTGCAGCGTCCAGTGACAGGACGAACACGTTCGCCTGTTCCAGGTCCTGCAGCACCCGCTCCCCGCCCTCGCCCCCGGCCAGCAGGTCGGCCAGCTCCCCGTTGACTCGCTCCAGGATGGAAGTCCGCAGCAGCAGCCACCGCACCGGGTCGGGCTGCCGGTCCAGCACCTCGGCCAACAGGTACTCCGCCACCGTCCGCTCGGTGCCGGAGAACTCCGCAGCGAACCGCGACGGATCGGGGTGCCCGGCCGCCGCCAACGCGGCCAGCCGCAGCCCCGCCGCCCACCCTTCAGTCCGATCGTGCAGCACCGCCACCGCCGACTCGGGCAGTTCAACCCCGGCCGCGGCGAGCAGTTCCTCCGTCTCGGTCAGGCTGAACCGCAGATCACCCGCTCGGATCTCGGCGAGGTCCCCCTCCAGCCGCATCCGGTGCAGCCCCAGCCGCACGTTATGCCGCGCGGCGAGCACGAACCGCAGCGTCTGCGGGGCACGCATCATCAGCAGCTCCAGTTGCCGCAGCGTGTCCGGACCCAGCTTATGCACGTCATCAACCACCAGCCACAACTGCTCCTCCAGCGACGCCAGGTCCTTCAGCAGCCGCTCCGTGATCGCCCACCCGTCCAGGTCCGGCGCCGCCGTCAACTCCCGCACCAGCGCCGCCCCTGGGCGTGTCCGGCGAAGCGCGCCGAGCACTGATAGCCAGAATCCCTGCGGATCCCGCTCATCCCGCCCCGCTGCCACCCACGCAGCGCACTCCTCCAGGCCCGTCTGGCTGATCCAGGAACGCAGCAACACGGTCTTGCCGCTGCCGGGCGGCGCCGACACCAGCGTCACTCGGGCCGGCCCGCTCAACCGCCCCAACAGCTCAGGACGGGCCACAACCCCTCCCGCACCAAGATGAGCCGCCCGCACCGGCCCGGCATCTGCTCCCTCGCCAGTTCCCACACCTGGAATAATCCCACGGCGCCTTGGTCAGGCTGGCGACGCATTCACACCTGACAGACATCCCCTGCTCACCCAGCAGCGGCACCCACCAGTCTGGATCGCTGCCTTCAGCAACGCCGGCACGGTCAGCAGCGAGCCGCACCACTGTCGCCACTGCCCGGGCGAGCTCCTGTTCCGAGTATCTCGTCAACGAGATACTCCGGGCAGATCCGGTTTGCCCAGCAGGTTCGGCGGCGGGGCAGGCAAGGAGGATGTGGATGGCGGACGCGACCCGGTGGGGCACGAACCCGTTCGGATGCCCAATGGCGGCTTGCCCCTTTCGCGCGTTCGATGTGATTCCCGCAGCGGGCAGGCCCGGGGTCAAGCGGATCGCGCCGGTGGCTTCGCCGCGCGGCTCGTTGATTGCCTCTCGGCGCGTGCCGGGCACGATCAATCACACCAATCAGGTGACCCCCGCTCACACGGCTGGTCTCTAGCGTTTGGTCATAGGCACACGTGAGGAGACCACGGATATGAAGGCAGTGCGATACAACCAGTACGGCGGCGTTGACGTCCTCCAGGTAGAGGACATCCCGTCCCCGTCAGCCGGCCCCGGCCAGGCGCTGGTGCGAGTCAAGGCGGCAGGCCTGAACCCCGCCGAGGCTCACACCCGGGAAGGCCACATGCAGGCGGTGTATTCCGTGACGTTCCCGGCGGGGCAGGGCCACGACCTGGCCGGGGTAGTGGTGTCAGTGGGCGAAGGCGTAACCGAGGTCGCCGTTGGCGATGAGGTGATCGGCTGGGTGGATCCGCTGTCGAGCCAGGCGCAGTACGTGGTCGCGGAGGCGGACCACCTGATCCCGAAACCTGCTGGCGTGACGTGGGAGGTCGCAGGCGCGCTCGCGTCCGCGGGGTTCACCGCTTGGGCGGCCGTCCGGGCCGTGGAGCCGGCCGCAGGGGACACGGTGGTCGTGGCGGGGGCGGCCGGCGGGGTCGGCTCGATCGCGGTCCAGCTGGCCGTGCGGGCCGGGGCGACTGTCATCGGCCTGGCGAGCGAGCACAACCACGACTGGCTGACTGCGCACGGCGTGACCCCAGTGACCTACGGACCGGGCGTGGCCGACCGGATCCGGGCAGCGGCGGTGTACGGCAAGGTCGACGCGTTCATCGACACTCAGGGCGCGGACTACGTCGAGATTGCGCTCGACGACCTGGGCGTCGCACCCGGGCGGTTCAACACGATCGTACGGTTCGACGCGGTGCAGACGCACGGCATCAAGTTCGAGGGGTACGAGGTCGGCGTTAGCTCCGGCGCTGCGGTACTCGCGGAGCTGGCCGGCCTGATCGCCGCCGGCGACCTGGAGATCCCGATCGCCGCGACCTACCCGCTGGCCGAGGTCCGCAAGGCCTTCGATCAGCTTGAGGGCGGCCATGTCCGAGGCAAGATCGTCTTGGTCCCTTGAAGGCCCGTAGAACTCCCAGTTCCGCAGTCAGCGCAAACCACGAAGGAAGAACCATGCAGGTCGACAGCGGTGGCATCAAGCTGAACGTCGAACTCCACGGGCCAGAAGAAGGGAAACCGGTCTTGCTGTTGCACGGTTTTCCGGACACCGGCCGCGTGTGGTCCAAGCAGATAGCGCCACTCACCGAGGCAGGCCTCCGGCTGATCGTCCCTGACCAGCGAGGCTACGGCCGTTCGGGCAAGCCGAGCGACATCGAGGCGTACAAGATTGCCAGTCTCGCCGCCGACCCGGTTGCCATCCTCGACCAGCTGGGCCTGGAGAAGGCGGCGGTCGTTGGGCACGACTGGGGCGCGAACGTGGCGTGGAGCATGGCCACGTTCGCCCCGCAGCGGGTTGACCGGCTGGCAGTGCTTTCGGTCGGCCACCCGTCGGTGCGTCGGCCTGGCAACATCCTGGAGCGGCAGAGGACCTGGTACATGCTGCTCTTCCAGTTCGAGGAGATCGCTGAGCGCTGGCTGTCCGACAACGAATGGACGAACTTCCGGAACTTGTTCCAACACCCCGACGCCGACGCCGTGATCGCCGACCTGGAAGCCAGCGGGTCCCTGACCCCGGCCATCAACTGGTACCGGGCCAACTTCCACCCCAAGATGCTCGTCGAGTCGCCGCCCGAGTTGCCCAAAATCACCGTGCCCACGATGGGGATATGGGGTTCAGCCGACTTCAACGCGGGCGACGAACGAATGGCCGCCTCCCGCGAGTTCATCGCCGCTCCCTGGCGCTACGAACGGCTCGACGGACCAGGCCACTGGCCGCAGTGGGAAGCCCCCGATGAGGTCAACCGGCCTCTCCTGGACTTCCTCACCTCCTAGCCCCGCCGTTTCGGTTGGGACGGTGAGGCGTCACCGAGGGTAACTGTAGGGTGACCGACGCGATTTCAGTGAGCCTTCGCCCTCTTCGAACGCGCTGGTCGGAGGCCATGGCGTGATCCACGGTGGGGGTGCTCGTGCTGTTCGTGGGCGGCAGTCTGCGGTCTTGATCGTCTGACAGGCCGGGTTGGTGCGGTTTTGCTGGTTCCTGCGCGCCATAGCCCGGGCGTCGCCTTCGATCCGCTGCATGGTGGAAGTCCGAGATCGCGGAACGGATCGCCGCACGGCGTGCGGAGACCCCTGACCGTCTCTGGAGAGCTCCTGGGAGTAATCCGGGAGAAAAGATCGGCTCTCCGGGCACCCCACACTCATTGAACCGGAGAGGCGAATTTCAGCGGCGGGCCCGAGGGTGTTCCTCGCCCGCTCTGCGGGCGACGTTGCGCAGCGACGCGTCGGCGCCTTGCTCGGTCACGACGTCGCGCGCGACCACGAGCAGGCGGTCGTAGTTCTTCCTCGCGTCGGCTCGCATATGCGCCTCCCGGCGGGCAAGCGGTGCAGTGCCCCGAATAGTACGGATCGCTGCTCCGCTTAGAGCAGCTCAGCCGTCTATACCTGAGGTGCTCCTCATAAACGGCGCCCAGTCATCGGTCGGCCGCGGGGCCGACAGAAAGGCAAGTCTCACCATGTCGAAACTGGATGGCAAGGTCGCGGTGATCACCGGAGCAACTGCCGGGATGGCGTTGGCGACGGCCAAACTGTTCGTGGCCGAAGGCGCCCACGTGTTCATCACCGGTCGGCGCAAGGAAAAGCTAGACGAGGCGGTGGCCGCGATCGGTCACAATGTGACGGCCGTGCAGGCCCACTCGGGCGATCTGGACGACCTCGCCCGCCTGGCCGAGACCGTGCGGGAACAGCAAGGACGGGTCGACGTCCTGTTTGCCAGCGCCGGCATCAGCTCGGTGTCCGAACCACTGGGCACCGTCACCCCGGAGTCGTTCGACGCCATGGTGGGCGTCAACTTCCGAGGCACCCTGTTCACCGTCCAAAATTTGCTGCCGCTGATGAGCGATGGCGCCTCGATCATCCTCAACGGCACGACCAGCGCGACCAAGGGCATCCCCGGTGCTGGGGTGTACTCGGCCAGCAAGGCGGCCCTGCGATCACTCGCCCGGACCTGGGCTGCGGAACTGAAGGACCGCGGTATCCGGGTGAACGTCCTCAGCCCCGGCTCGATCGAGACCGCGCTCTTCGGCACCGTCACACCCGAATTCCGCGAGCAGATCATCTCCGCCATCCCCCTGGGACGGCTCGGGACCAGCGAGGAAATCGCGACCGCCGCGCTGTTCTTCGCCTCCGCGGACTCCAGCTTCGTCACCGGCACCAACCTGGTCGTCGACGGCGGTTTTGGCCAGATCTGAGGGCTCAGGTCTGACTGCTCCGATCCGACAGCTCGGCGTCCGGACCACTCGTTCTTTCGTTCCACCACCGTTCCAACGACAAGATCTTCGCTCAATGGGCTAGTTCCATCCTGAATCCGCAGGTGGAGGGCCTTGCCTGAGTTCGGCTGGGCTACTTGGGCAGGTGAGGGCGGGAGATCATGGTGGGTGATCATCCGTCAGCGGTTGACTTCGAGGGTGGTCAGCACGAGCAGGGCGCGCAGCAGGGTGGTGGCCTGGGTTGAGGTCGGTGCGCAGTTGGGTCAGCACGCGCCAGGCTTTCAGGTGGGCGAAGCCGTGCTCGACGGGGGCGCGCTCGGCCGCGAGTAGACGGTTGGCCTGTCGCCTGGCCGGGGTGAGGGGGCGCCAGCGGCTGGCCTTGAATCCGGTGATGATCACGGGATCGTCGTTTGGTTGATCGTCGAGGCCGATGAAGCCGAGGTCGGCGAGGGCGCCCAGGCCGTGTTCGCGCAGTTGGGCGCACAGGTGGTCGTGGCGGGCGGCGGTGATCTCGCTGGCGGCACCGCGCCGGGCGGCTGAGATCCACAGCAACCTGCCGCGGGTGTCGGTTAGGGCCAGGAAGCGCAGACCGTGGCGTTTGTGCTTACCGGAGAAGTTTTTCCGGTTGTCGCCTCCGGTGCGACGGCGGGTGGGGATTTGGGTGCCGTCCAGCAGCACCACCTCTCCGCCCGCGGCTGCGATCTTTTTCAGGGCGCGCTCCAGGCGGGGGGCGCGGGCGGCCAGCAGGCCGATGGCCTCTTTGACCCAGCGGCCGATGGTGGAGGCCGAGACGTGGTTGCCGCCGGCCAGGTCGGAAAGGCGCTGGTCGTGGCGCAGTATGGCCAGCACGATGATCGCGATCTTGCCTGGTGGGAGTTTGCGCCAGCGTGAGCCGATCGCTTTGAGGTGGCGGCGTAGCAGGTCGGCGAGGAAGGTGATGGTTGTGGTGGACAGCGGGAGGCGGACGGTGTAGACAGCGGAGGTGTCGCCCTCGGCGGGCTGTTTGGTTGTGGTAACACGCCGCCATACCTCTGCCGGGGGCGTCGCTTCGCGCTGTACGCGCGGGTGTCGCCGCCGGTCAGGGGTGGATCGCCACCGGTTTGCAGGGGCCGGCCTCCCGGGCCGGAGTGCCGGGATGGTCACGGCGAGGCGGCGAAGCTCCCGTTGGGCATCTTGCGCAGCCAGCCCCGCTCGGCCAGCCGGTTCAGCTTGGCGCGGGTGCCCTCGACCTGGCCCGATGCGGTGCCCAGGCCGGCCGCCCGGCAGATGTTCTTGCAGATGATCGGGCCGCCTGTCGCGCTGACGGTCCGCAGCAGGAGCTGGTAGTCGGCGGGGAGCTCGTCGGGGCCGCAGGCCTGCTGCCGGTAGGGGATCATCATGAAGCCGACTGCTGCCACGGCGTCCAGTACCGGGATGTGACCTGTGGCTTCGTTCGTGCCGTCTGCGCCGTCCGCGGTGAGCAGTTGGGTGACGACCTGCTCGGCGACTTTCATCCGGTCGAGTTCATGCTCCACGTCGGACCCGGCTCGTCACGGACGTTGATCACGTCCTTGAGGCCACCTTCCAGCCCTGGCGCTTCGACAGGGCAGCTGCTGGAGCAGGGTTTGCCGTCGTCGGCGGCCAGGCCTCGCACCCCGGCGATCACCTCGGCTTGGGTCTGGCGGGCGGCCAGCAGCCACGCCATCAGCAGCGTTGGTGTTTCGGCCTTGTCGTGGATGGCCTGGACGAGCTGCCACGGTGTCCAGTCCTCAGCGGCCGCGGTCGCGCGCAGTTCCGCAGAGATCACGTCACGTGACTGGGGATCCACGAGCGCACGGTAATACCGCCACCGGTTCTCGCAAGGGCCCCTGCTGATACGGCATGGGGTTGCAGGGCGGCCGTAACCCGGCTGCGGGTAACTCGCAATTTCCCGGCCCGTACCTGACCGGTTTCTGTTGAGGGGACACACCGTCCCCCGTAAAGGAGGAACCGCCATCTCCATGCCCCCGAACGCGCACCTGACCGCCGCGGCCGCCGCTGCACCCGCCGGGGCAGGCGTCCGGGTCGCTGCTCGCCGGCCTCGACATGAGGATCGCCGAGTCCGGCCCGGCAACCCAGGCGCGCCGGTGCAGCACCGACAACGGGTGCGACACCCAGGCGAACGGCGACTGGTGCCCCAGCACCGTGGGGTGGCTGCCGGGCGCGTCCTTCCGCGCGTGCCCTCCTGCCGCCCCACCCCTCCCCTCTTCGTTGGCCCCCGCCGGCACCCCCGTGAGGGAGTTCTGATGCCCGCTCAGCGTTGCCAGCGTTCCGGGCGCTGGTATGAGCCCGTCGACGCCGCTCTGCTCCGCGCGACCATCACGAGCCCCGCCGCCCCGGCCTGGCCCACCCGGGGCGAAGACGCCGCCCCGTGGTGCGGGTGGCTGGCCGAGGTGTGGGCAGACGACCACGTCGCGCACGCCGTCAGGATCGCCAGCCCCGTCCTGGCCGCTGTCCCTGGCCCGCTACGTCGTGCGGATGCGCAGTCGCGCCACACCGTTCGGGGCTGTTCGCCGGGGTCGCGCCGCTCGCCTTCGGTAGGAGCCCGTCGGCCGAGTGGCGCCCGGACGGCCACCAGGTGCGCGCCCGGGCCAGCGCGATAGTGGCTGGCTCTCGTGATCGCCGAGCTGGAGGGTGACCCGCGCGTGCGGTCCCGACTGCCCGTCGTCCTCAACGACCTGGCCGAGGTGCGCGGCGACCGGCTGATCGTGACCGTACAGCCGCACGCCGCGCTCCCCGCCCGGGCTGCGTCGACGGTGTCGCTCCGACTGATCCCTGCGGTGCGGATCGTGTGCGAGCAGGCGCGCTCCCCGATCGTTGTCGCCGACCTCGCCGCCAAGATCGCGGCCGAGTGCGCGGCCGCGGATGCGGGCGAGATCGACGCGATGCTCGCCCAGCTGATCGCCGGCGGCGTGCTCATCACCGGCTTGCGGCCCCCGTTGGCGTGCCCGGACGGGCTGGCCCACGTCCTTCTCCAGCTGCACGCCACCGGCGCCGCCGAGTTCTTGGGGCAGCTGGTGGCCGAACTGGAGGACATCCATGCGCAGCTGGGCAGCCCCGCCGCGGCGGACGGGTCGCTGAGGGCGCGGATGCGCACGGTGGCCGATGTCGAGCACCCGATGGCCGTGGATCTGCGGCTCGGCTGCGACGTCGTCCTGCCCGCCGCCGTGGCCGAGGAGGCGGCGGCCGCCATCACCGCCCTGGTACGGCTCAGCCCGCACCCGGACGGCAACAAGGGCTGGCAGACCTATCACGGGCGGTTCCTGGAACGGTACGGGACCGGCGCGCTCGTCCCGCTCCCGGCGCTGGTCGACCCGGCGTTCCGGGCTCGGCTTCCCCGACCACTACACCGATAAGGGGCCGGACCTGCCCGCGGAGCTGTCGCGCCGTGACGCCGTGCTCCTGGGGCTCGCCCAGCAGGCCGCCCTCGACCAGGCGCGGCAGATCACCGTGGATGACGCTTTCATCGACGGCCTGCACCCCGACGGCGCCGAGGCGTTGCGGGTGCCGCCCCATCTGGAGGTGTTCGCGGAGGTGTGGGCGCCGTCGATGACGGCGCTGGCCGGCGGCGACTTCCGGGTGGTCCTGTCGGGGGTCAGCCGCAGCGGGGTGTGCCTGGCCGGCCGGTTCACCGGCCTGCTGCCGGAGGCCGAGCAGCAGCGCCGCCAACACCTCTACCGCAACCTGCCGGTGGGGGTGCACCGCGCGATGGCCGCGCAACTGTCCTACCCGCCGTGCCATCTGCACCTGGAGAACGTCACCCGCGCGCCGCGGCTGCTCCCGGCCATGGTCAGCGTGGGCGAGCACCAGCGACGCGACGGGCTCACGCTGCAGGATCTGGCGATCATCGCCGACAACAACGGCATGTACGTGATGTCGCTGCCGGAGCGGCGCCTAGTGGAGCCCGTCGTGGTGAACGCCAGCGCCCGCCATACGATGCCGCCGATCGTGCGGCTGCTGTCGGAGATCCCGCGCGCTCGCCTGGCGCCACGTCGCCGTTGGCACAGACGCCCGCGTCACGCGGGCACGCCGCAACACGCTCGCCCTCAGGCAGGCCCCGCGCCGCCGTGTGGCCGCCCCGATACACGGCCACGCCCCGACACATGACCACACCAAGACACGGCCACGCCCCGACACGGCCGCACCGTGACACGAGGGCGCCGTGACACGAGGGCGCCGTGACACGAGGGCGCCGTGACACGAGGGCGCCGTGACACGAGGGCGCCGTGACACGGGTGTGCGGGGACGGGCCTTGCCGCCGCATGCCGGCCGTCTCGTCGACGGATGGAACCAGCGGCCTCCTCTGGAGAACGGCGTGCACGCGCCAAAGGGGCAGCCCGGTCATCGGCCCAGGTCACCCGGGCTGAGATCATTGGGCTCATGCGTGTTGTGGTGATCGGAAGCGGCATCGTCGGAGCGGGCGCGGCCTACTACCTGAGCGGCCGGGGCGCGGACGTGACGGTGGTGGACGGCGGCTACCAGGGTGAGGCAACACAGGCGGGGGCGGGCATCGTGTGCCCGTGGGTGGACCATCCCGAGGACGACGACTGGTACCGGCTCACCCGCGAGGGCGCCCGTCACTACCCGGACCTGGTGGAGACGCTGGGCGAGGACATCGGGTACGCCAAGGTCGGGGCGCTGCTGGTGGCGGAGGATCCGGCCGACCTGGAGCCGGTGCGTGCCCTGCTACGCCGCCGCCGTCCGGAAGCGCCGGAGATGGGTGAGGTCACCGACGTGGCGGATCCGGCCGAGCTGTTCCCGCCGTTGTCGGACACCCTGAGCGCGCTCCTGGTGCCCGGCGCGGCCCGCGTGGACGGCTGTTCGGTACGCGACGCGCTGCTCAACGCCGCCATCGCCGGGGGCGCCGAGGTGCGTACGGGCGCCGCGAGGCTTACCCCCGGCGGCGAGGTGCTCGTGCACGCCCTGACCGGCCCACCGCCCACCGAGCCGTGGCGCCCGGCCGCCCCACCGCCGCCCGCGGAGCCGCAGGGTGAGGTGAGCGGCGAGACGACGTCCTGGCGGCAGGCCGCGCCGCTCATCCCCTCCGCCCCGCCGCCCGCGACCATGGGGTCGGCCCGCCGGTTCGCCGGCGAGGGCGTTCCGCTCGACGCCGACATGGTGATCGTCGCGGGCGGCGCCTGGACGGGTGAGGTGTGCCGGCCGCTGGGCGTGGAGCTGCCGGTGTTCCCGAGGCGGGGGCAGATCCTGCATGTGACGCTGGAGGGGGTCGACACGGCGTGGTGGCCGATCGTGTTGCCCAGCGCCGGCCCGTACCTGCTGGGTTTCGCCGACTCGCGGGTGTTGATCGGCGCGACGGTGGAGGACGTGGGGTTCGCGCCGCGTGTGACGATGGGCGGCCTCGACGAACTGATCGAGGCAGGGCTGCGGGTGGCGCCCGGGTTGTTCGGGGCGTCGGTGACGGAGACGCGGGTGGGCCTGCGCCCGGTGTACGCGCCGGGCCCGGCCCTGATCGGCCCGCTGACCGATCGCGTGGTGGTGGCGACCGGCCTGTCCGCGTACGGGCTCACGGCGGGCCCGTTCACCGGCAGGATCGCCGCCGCGCTGGCCCTCGGCGAGGAGCCGCCCATCGACGTCACGCCCTACGCGCCGCCCAGCGCGTGAGCGAGAACGGCTCGAGCACCCGCGCGGGCCGCCAGCTCGAACATGCCGGCCACGCGCGTTCACCGGGGCGCTGGCCTGGCGGCTGTCCACGGGTGAGCCGCTCACGGATGCCGCGGCGTTCGCCGCCAGGGTGGGCGCCGCGGACATGACGCCGGGGGCCCGGCCCGTGCGCTTCGACGAATGCGCGCCTCCTCTTGGTTGTCCGGCACGAATACGCCGACCGCACCATGGCATACCGTCGCCGGTGAACGTCCAGGAGGAAAGGCGGCAAGTTGATCGCGGTCAGGGAGCTCCATGAGATCGCGGAGTTCGAGCGGGTCCTTGGGCTGTACAACGAGATCTGGCACTTCGAACCCGGCGACCCGCCCGTCACGCTGGAGTTGATGTGCGCGTTGGCGCATTCCGGCAACTACGTGGCGGGAGCCTTCGACGGTGACCGGCTCGTCGGTGGCTCGGTCGGGTTCTTCGCCGCGGGCGGCACGCTGCATTCCCACATCACCGGCACGACCGCGCGCCGGGGCGTCGGGCTGGAGCTGAAGCTGCACCAGCGGCGCTGGGCCCTGGAACGCGGGCTGGAGCACATCACCTGGACCTTCGACCCCCTCGTACGCCGCAACGCCCACTTCAACCTGGCCAAACTGGGCGCCCGCCCCCAGGAGTACCTGCCCTGCTTCTACGGCGTCATGGACGACGCCATCAACCAGGGCGACGAGTCCGACCGTTTGCTCGCCTCCTGGCCGCTCACCGCACCCCACGTCGAGGCGCTCGCCCGTCGCGAGCCGAACGTCACACCGGCGCCGGAGGACGCCGTCGTGGCGCTCGCGGACGAGGGCGGGCGGCCCGTCTTGGGGCGCGCCGACGGGCCGACGGTGCTGGTCGGCCTGCCCGCCGACATCGAGGCGTTGCGGCGCACCGATCCGGGCACGGCCAAGGCGTGGCGGCACGCCGTTCGTGACGTGCTCGGGGGCCTGATGGCCGAAGGCCGTCGGGTGACCGGGTTCTGCGAGAAGTCCTTCTATGTAGTGGAGAGAGTGTGAAGATCACTGGGGTTGAGCTGCGGCGGATCGCGATGCCGCTCGTGGCGCCGTTCCGCACCTCGTTCGGCACCGAGACCGCCCGCGACGTCCTGCTGGTCAGAGTCGTGACGCCGGACGCCGAGGGGTGGGGCGAATGCGTGGCCATGACCGAGCCGCTCTACTCCTCCGAGTACGTCGACGGCGCCGCCGAGGTGATCCGCCGCTTCCTGCTGCCCGCCCTGCCCACAAACCTGGACGTGCACGACGTCGGCCGCGCCCTCGAACCGATCAAAGGCCACCGCATGGCCAAAGCGGCGCTGGAAACGGCCGTGCTGGACGCGCAACTCCGGGCGGCGGGCGAGTCGTTCGCCCGTTTCCTCGGCGCCGCCCGTACACAAGTGCCGTGCGGGGTGTCGGTCGGCATCATGGACTCGATCCCGCAGCTGCTCGACGCCGTCGCGGGCTATCTGGACGAGGGATACATCCGGATCAAGCTCAAGATCGAGCCCGGCTGGGACGTCGAGCCGGTCCGAGCCGTGCGCGAACGGTTCGGCGACGACGTGCTGCTCCAGGTCGACGCCAACGCCGCCTACACCCTGAGCGACGCCCCGCGACTGGCCCGGCTGGACGCGTTCGACCTGCTGCTCATCGAACAGCCGCTGGCCAACGACGACCTGGTTCAGCACGCGAAGCTGGCGCAGCGCCTGAGGACGCCCATCTGCCTGGACGAGTCGATCGAGTCGGCCGAACACGCCGCCGCCGCGATCGCACTCGGCTCGTGCTCGATCGTCAACATCAAGCCGGGCCGCATCGGCGGCTACCTGGAGGCAAGGCGCATCCACGACCTGTGCCGGGCGAACGGGATCGCGGTGTGGTGCGGCGGCATGCTGGAGACCGGCATTGGCCGGGCGGCGAACGTGGCGCTGGCCGCGCTGCCGGGGTTCACGCTACCGGGCGACACGTCGGCGTCGCGGCGCTACTACGCGACGGACATCACCGAGCCGTTCGAGCTGGTGGACGGACACCTCGAGGTGCCGGCCGGGCCCGGCATCGGCGTCGAGCCGATCCCCGACGTGCTCGACGCGGTGACCACCGCCACCGAGTGGATCACCCTCTGAGCCGCGGCACCGATGCCAGCAGCGCGCGTGTGTAGTCGTGGGCCGGCTCGCCGACGACCCGCTCGGCGGGCCCGTGCTCGACGATCCGGCCGTGGTGCATGACGGCGATCGTGTCGGCGACGTACCGGACGACGGCCAGGTTGTGCGAGATGAACAACATCGACAGTCCGAGTTCGTCGCGCAGCCCGCGGACCAGGTTGAGCACCGCTCCCTGGACCGACACGTCGAGCGAGCCGGTGATCTCGTCGGCGACCAGCAGGGCCGGGTCACCGCCGAGGGCGCGGGCGATCGCCACCCGCTGCCGCTGGCCGCCCGACAGCTCGCGCGGGTAACGCCCGGCCAGCTCGGCGGGCAGCTGGACGAGGCCGAGCAGCCGCGGCACCTCCGTGGCACGGCGGCGCTTCTCGATGCCCTCCCCGACCGTCTCGCCGATCGTCATGCGCGGGTCGAGCGACGCGTACGGATCCTGGAAGACCATCTGGACACGCGGGGTGCCCTCGATCCCACCCGTGTAGGGCACGAGCCCGCTCACGGCCCTGGCCAATGACGACTTGCCCGATCCCGACTCGCCGACGAGGCCCACGACGTGGCCGTCGGGGATCTCCAGGGTGACGTCGTCGACCGCGGTGAAGCCGCCGTAGCGCACGGTCAGACCTTCGATCCTCACGAGGTGACCTCCCAGCAGGCGACCCGCTGCCGCGGGCCATGGACGACGAGTTCGGGACGTTCCGTCCGGCAATGTTCGGTGGCGAGCGAGCACCGGTCGGCGAACGCGCAGCCCGTGCTGACCTGTGCCGGGGCCGGCTGCGTGCCGGGGATGCCGGCCAGCGGGCGGCTCCGGTCGGTGTCGAGGTCGGGCAGGGACGCGACGAGCGCCTTGGTGTAGGGGTGCGCGGCACCGTCTGCGAGCCGGTCGGTGGGCAGTTCCTCGACCACCCGGCCCGCGTACATGACGACGACGCGGTCGCACAGCTCGCCGACGACGGCGATGTCGTGGGAGATGAACAGCAGGGCCGCGCCCGTCTCCTCGACGACCTCGCGCAACAGCCGCAGGATCTGCCGTTGCACGGTCACGTCGAGGGCGGTCGTGGGCTCGTCGGCGATGATCAGGCGTGGCGTGCCCATGAGGCCCATGGCGATGACCGCGCGCTGCCGCATGCCGCCGGACAGCTCGTGCGGATGCTGGGCGGCGTGCTTGGCGGGGTCGGGCAGGTGGACGTGGCCGAGCCGATCGACGGCGCGGCGGCGGGCGGCCGCGCGGCCCGCGCCCTGGTGGACGACGGCCACCTCGGCGAGCTGGCCGCCGACTTTCAGCGCGGGGTTGAGCGAGGCCATCGGGTCCTGAAACACCATGGCGAGCGCGGTGCCCAGTTCCTTGCCGGACATGGTGGCGACGTCGGCGCCGCCGAGGCGCAGCCGGCCGTACGTCACCGTGCCGGGATAGGGAACCAGGCCGCCGATGGCGGCGGCGGTCAGACTCTTCCCGCTGCCGGACTCGCCCACCAGGCCGACGATCTCCCCCGGCGCCACGGTCATGGACAGCCCGCGTACGGGGGCCGAGCCGCCGGGGAACGAGACGGTCAGGTCGCGGACCTCGAGGACGGCGTCCGGGTCCGGCTCCCCCGCTGGCTCCGGCGGCTCTGGGGGTATGGTGCCGCGCTGCCCGGCCGAGGAGCGGGCGGCGGCCCTGGCCAGGGTGTCGCCCAGCAGGTTGAAGCCGATGCCGGCCAGCGCGACGGCCGCCGCAGGACCGAGCGCGACTTCGGGGGTGACGTAGATCCGCGCGAACCCGTCGAACAGCAGGCGCCCCCAGTCGAAGTCCGGCGGCTGCACACCGAGACCGAGGAACGACATGCCGGCCAGGCCGAGCAGCGCGCCGCCGAGCGACTGGGCGAGGTTGAGGATGAGCGGTTCGGCGATGTTGGGCAGGATGTGCCGGGCGAGGATGCGACGGCGGGACACACCGAGCATGCGGGCCGCGGCCACGTAGTCGGCGCCGGCGACCGAGGCGGCCAGGGTCTGGGTGAGCCGGGCGAAACCGGGCGCGATGGCCACGCCTATGCCGAGCACCGCGCCGCGCGCGCCGAGCCCGGTGACCGCCGCCGTGAACATGGCCAGCAGCAGGCCGGGAAAGGCCACCAGGGCGTTGACCGCGCCGGTGACCATCCGGGCGGCCCGCCGGGGCAGCACGGTCGGGAGCGCGCCGAGCAGGATGCCCCCGACGGCGCCGATGAGCGTGGCCGCCAGCGCCAGGGCCAGAGAGTAACGGCCCGCCACGAGGACGCGGGCCAGCAGGTCGCGGCCCAGGTTGTCGGTGCCGAGCGGGTGTTCGGCGGAGGCGCCCTGGAGGATGGCGCCGGCGTCGATGCGCTCTGCGGCCTCGCCCCAGATGAGGGGCCCGGCCACGGCGAGCACCGCCATGAGCAGCACCAGCACGCCGCCGATCAGCGCCGGGGCGCCGCGCCACACGCCGCTCCGGGAACGCCCGGCGGGCATGCCGTCCTCCTTCTCCGCGCCGCCGTCCACGGCCCGGGGGCCGTCCGGTGCCGTCTTGACCCGCATCAGGCCGAGACCTCCTTGATCTCCGAGGTGGGATCGAGCGCGCCGAGCACCAGGTCCACGACGAGGTTCACGACCAGCACAATGGCGCCGTACACGAGGATCACGGCCTGCGCGACCGGGTAGTCCTTCTGCGTGATCGACTCGACGATCTTCAGGCCGAGTCCGGGCCAGGCGAAGACGTACTCGACCAGGACACTGCCGGCGATCAGCGAGGTCAGCAGCAGGCCGCCCACGGTCAGGGTGGCCGTGAGCGTGTTGGGCAGCACGTGCCGCAGGTGGAGCCGGGCCGCGGGCAGCCGCTTGGCGCGGGCCAGGCGCACGTAGTCGGTGCCCAGCTCGCGCAGGGTCTCGACGCGGGTGATCCGGGCGATCATGGCGATCGGCCCGACCGACAGGGCCAGGACGGGCAGCACGTACGTGAGCGGCCCGGCCTTGCCGGCGGGCGGGAACCAGCCGAGGCCGACGGCCAGCACGGCCACCAGCGCGATGGAGTACAGGAACTCGGGCACGGCCACGGCGGTGCCGGTGACCGTGCCGAAGGCCAGTTCGGTGCCGCGGTTGCGCCCGTTCTCCGTCCGTACGGCGGCCCACATGCCGAGCGGCACCGCCACGATCAGCGCCAGTGCGGTGGCCAGGAGGGCCAGGGCCAGGGTGTTCGGCAGGCGGGCCGCGATGACGTCGCCCACCGCCTCCCCCGTCAGGAAGGACGTGCCGAAGTCACCGGTCAGGACGTCGCCGACGTACGTGATGAGCTGCTCCGGGAGGGGGCGGTCCAGGCCGAGCGCGGCCGTACGGGCCTCGACCAGCTCGATCGGGGCGGCCGGCCCGAGCGAGGCGCGCACCGGGTCGCCCGGGATGAGGTGGATCATCGCGAACGACGCCACCAGCAGCACCGCCAGCGACACGGCGAACCGCATGATCCGGCGCACGACCGTACGTAGCGTCCTGCGCGCGGCCGTGCCCGTCCTGCTGCCCGGGCGCTCCGGGGTCCGGGGGTCGCTCACTAGTCTCCTTGCGTGAGGCGGATCGAGGTGGGCACCAGGCTCCCGGCCGTGGTGCGGAACGTGGCGCCCTTGCCGGCCAGCAGTGCCGTGGTGTCCACCACGGGCACCAGGTCGGCGGTTTCGAACAGGGCCGACTCCGACTCCAGCCACGTCGGGCAGGCCTCGGCCGCGGGGAGCTTGCTCGCCTTGGCGACGAGCTCCTCGTAGCGCTTGTTGGTCAGGTGGGCGAAGTTGGCGCCCTTGGGGGCGGACGGCCCCGACAGGAAGCCGACGAGCTGGCTGGGCAGCGTGACGCCGATCGGCAGCCACACGACGTCCCAGTCCTGGGTGGCGTTGAGCGACTCCGACAGCTTGGTGTCGATCACGCCGTTCAGCTTCACGTCGACGCCGAGCTTCTTCCACGCCTCGGCCATGTACTCGGCGGCGGCCTGGTAGCCGGGGCCGCGGGTGGTGGCGTACATGTAGCGCAGGCTCAGCCGCTTGCCGTCCTTGGCCCTGAACCCGTCGGCGCCGAGCTTCCAGCCGGCCGCGTCGAGCCCGGCCGCGGCGGCCGCGGCGTCGAAGGCGGGCACGTGCCCGGCGACGGAGTCGCCCAGGCAGGGACGGGGCTCCAGGACCAGGCCGGTAGCGGGCTTGCCGGTGCCGCCGGAGGCGATGCCGGCCAGTTCCTGGAGGTTGATCGCCTGCGTCAGGGCCTTGCGGACCTCCGGGTCGCGGGCCGCCCTGTCGTCACCCTGGTGGTAGAAGAACTGGCCGGTGCTCGCCGTGAGCGACTGCTTGTTCACGCCAGGGGAGGCCTCGAGGCGGGACCGGTCGGGCCCGAGGAAGACGGCGCCGTTGAGGGAACCGGCGACGAGGAGGTTGGCGGCGGTCTGCTCGTTCGGCACGACCTTCATCACCACCGTCTCCGGCAGGTCCTTGGCGGCGGCGCCGGCCGGCCCCCAGGCGTAGTCCCGGCGGACCTTGAACGTGTAGTGGTCGCCGGGGACCGCCTCGGTGAGCTGGTACGGCCCGCTGCCGGAGGTCGCCCGGGCGATCGAGGCGCGGTCCTTCACCCCCTTGCCGCACACGATGAACATCGACCGGGTGCTCTCCAGGATGAAGCTGAACGGCTCGGCCATGGACAGCGTCACCGTGCCGGCGGCGTCGTCGGCCTCCGCCTTCATGCCCGAGGGCACCAGCACGCCGTAGATCGGCGACTTGGTGGCGGGGTCGGCGATGTGGTTAACGTTGTCGGCCACGTTCGAGGGGGTCACCGGGGAGCCGTCCGAGCAGGTGACGCCCTTGCGCAGGGTGAAGGTGGCCGAGTCGGGCTTGACGTCCCACCTCTCGGCCAGCGCGGGGACGATCTTCCCCGACTCGTCGACGAAGACGAGCGTGTCGTAGGCGAGGGACAGCACGTTGTTGGTGACCGACAACACGCCCATGGCGGGGTCGAGGGCACCGGGGTCGGCCGGGATCGCGAACGTGAAGGTGCCGCCCGTGGCCGGCTTGCCCTGCTGCTCGGGGCCGCTCGCCGTGCCTCCGCACGCGGCCGTGAGCAGGGCGAGCCCGGCGAGGGCCGCGACTGCGCGTTTTGTCATGAGCACTCCAGACGAGCCTGGGGGGTGGGCACAACCTTCCTGCCTGCGCAGATCCGGTTCTATGTGCCTGCACACGAAAAAGCCGGGGCGGCTCGTGCTAGCGACCGAAGATCCGCATCTGCAGCATCACGGTGAGCCGGGCGTCGGGGTCGGACAGGTCGAGGCCGCTGATCTCGACCAGGCGCTTGAGCCGGTAGCGGAAGGTGTTGGCGTGCACGTGCACCCGGGCGCTGGCCGCGTTGACGTCGCCGAACGCGTCGAGGTAGGCCCGCAGGGTGGCGGCCAGTTCGGTGCCGTGCTCGGCATCGTGGTCGAGCAGCCGCTGGTAGGGGCCGGTGGGCGCCTGCTCCTCGGCCGCGGCCACGTCGGCGACCTGCAGCAGCAGGGACTCGAAGTGCACGGCCGTGTAGCCGGCGACCTGACCGGTGGTGCCGCGGGCGCGCAGCACGCGCAGCGCCCGGTCGGCGTCCGCGCGCGACCTGGCCGCCTGCGAGAGGTTGGCGGCCAGGCGGCCCACGCCGATGTTGGCACCATGGCGGGGCCCGACCCTGGCCAGGAAGCTTTCCGCCACGCGTACGGCCCGCGCCTCTTCCTCGCCCACCGAGTGCAGCGGCAGCACGGCGTAGGCGACGGAGCCGACGAGCGCGGCGGCGGCCTTGGGGTGGATGGCGGCGACGTGCAGCGCCAGCGCGTCGCAGAACCGCTGCCGGTCGCTCTCGCTGCGGGCGGGGTCGCCAGTGGGGTCGCCCGCGGCGCCGTCGGAGACGAGCTGGGCGGCCAGCACGCAGAGCCGGGCGGTGGCGATGCCGAGCCGTCCGGCCGCTTCGGGCGCGTCCGCGCCGCCGGCCAGCACGGTCGACAGCAGGTCGGCGCGCAGGCGCCGCTGGGTGTCGGCCCCGGCCCGCTCGCGCAGGAGCTGCAGCGCGACGATCTTGGCCGCGTCGGCGAGCGCGCGCTGCCGCTGCTCGCTGAGCGGCTCACGCACGGCCACCCAGATGGAGCCGAGGATCTCGTCGCCGCTGCGCACGGCCACGGCGGCCCGGTTGATCACGCCCTCGTCCTCGAGCTCCATGTAGATGGGCTCGCGGCTCTGATAGAGCTGTTTGAAGAAGCCACGCTCGTCGAGCATCCGCAGGTAGCGTTCGGGGACCTGGCGGCCGAGCACGGTCTCCACCCGGCCCGGGTCGGCCTCGTCCTGCCGGCCGGAGAAGGCCAGCACCCGCGACGACCTGTCCTCGATGGTGACGGGCGCGTCGAGCAGCGCGCAGACGGCGTTGGCCAGCGAGAACAGGTCGCCTTGCGGCCCCTGCCCGGGCTCGGCCAGGTCGGCCTCGGCCAGCAGGGAGCGCAGCAGCGCGGCGACCTGCGCCCAGGAGGCGGCCCGGGTGAGACCGAGCACGGCCACGCCGGTCTCCAGCACGGTGGCGCGGACCTTCTCGTCGACGTCCACGGGCAGCTTCACGACGACGCCCGCTGCGGCGGGCGCGCGTTCAATGAGTGAGCAGATCTCCGCGGCGCCCCGCACGCCGACCGCGAGCACGATCCCGCCCGGGGGGACGATCAGCTCGTCGAGCGGGTCGAAGATGTGCACGCCGGTGACCTCGGCGTCGAGATCCCCGGGTGAAGCCGCAACGTCGAGGACGGTGGTGCCGAGGTCCTCCAGGATCCGTCCAGGCTGGCTCGGGGGCGGTTCCTCACGCGCTCACGATAGTCCACGAAAACCGACATCAGCGGAGTAAGTCGACAGCCAGGCGGGCGGCGCTGCCGATGGCGGCGTCCGCGGCGGGCAGGCGGGAGTGGATGACGTCGCTGCGCACGAACACGGCGACGGCGTACCGCTTGCCGTCGGGGTACTCCACGACGCCCGACTCGTTGCGAATGCCCCACAGGGAGCCCGTCTTGCCCGACACCTTCACCTCGTCGGGGAAGCCCGCCGCCAGCCGATGCGGCCAGATCTGCTCGCCCATGACCTTCCGTACTTCGGCACACGCGTCAGGAGGGCCGGCCTCGTCGCGCCAGATGAGGCTCAGCAGCGTGGTGATCTCGCGCGGGGTGCCGGCGGTGGTGCGGGCCGGGTCGCGTACGGCCATGGCCCGCAACTCGTCCTGAGTGGCGGCGTCCCAGTCCTCGCCGATGTCCTTGGTGACCTGCTGGAACAGCTCGGCGCACCCGCCGATGAGCCGCGTGCGGCGCAGCCCCAGCGCGGCGAGGGTGCCGTTGACCCGGTCGAGCCCGACACGGCGCAGCAGCACGTCGGTCGCCGCGTTGTCGGACATCGTGATCATGAAGTGGGCCAGGTCGCGCAGGGTGAGCGACACGTCGTCGAGGCAGCCGGAGGTGCCGATGCCGCCGTCCTTGTCGGCGGCGGTGACGGTGAGCCGCTCGGTGCGGCTGAGCTCGCCGGCGGCGGCCTGCCGGGCGTACTCCAGCGCGACCGCGATCTTGAAGACCGAGGCGAGCACGACGGGTTCGTCCGGATCCAGCCCGATCTCAGCGTCGCCGTCCACCTCGCGGGCGTGCAGGAAACCCCGCACGCCCGCCTCGGCGAACACCTCGGGCAGGTCAGGCACGGGCCACCGCGCGGCCGTTGTGCAGGTAGGCGGCGCGCCCGTCCCGCAGCACGAAGGTGACCACATCGTGCCGGCCGCCCTCAGCCTCGACGGCGATGAACGACTCGCCGTCGAAGTGCACGTACCGGGTGGTCGTGCGGGCGGCGCCCATGCTCTCCATGAGAGGGCCGGGGATGAGCGTGACGTCCAGGCCGTCTCCGGCGGCGGCGACCTCGTAGCCGAGCTGCGGGCCGGTGTAGCGGCCCGCGTACGAGGTGCCGTCCACGGGCTTCGGCGCCTGCGGCGGCAGAGGCTGCGCGGGCACCGTCAGGCCGGTCGCCTCCTCGATGACCGGCCGCGCCACGTCGGCCATGAGGCCGAAGAACGAGCCGCCGTTCCCGCTCATCGCGATGACGAAGTCCGCCTCCGGCACGTTGCCCGACGTGCCCGAGCCCGGCACGATGCGCCAGAACGTGCTCTGCCCGGGCGTGCCACCGTCATGGCCGAACGCGCCCCAGCCGAACAGCTCCACGCCGAGGCCCCACCGGTCGGCCAGCGCGCCGCCGACTCCCGGCACGTGGACCTGCGGCGTGAGCATCGCGGCCACCGACTCCTCGGACAGCAGCCGGGTGCCGTTCGGCGCCAGGCCGCCGGCCGCCAGCGCCCGGCCGAACGCGACCAGCTCGCGCGGGGCCAGGCACATGGTGGAGCCGGCCGGGGCGTTGGAGCGGGGCATCTGCCAGCCGGGGTAGACGGCGGCGTCCGGCCCGACGTGGCCCGCCGAGGCGCGGAAGAGCACGGCCTCCTCACCGAACAGCGCCGCGTGCGTGGCGCCCAGCGGGGCGAGCAGGCGCTCGCGGATCGTCTGCTCCCAGGTGCCGCCGCGCAGCCTCGCCACCAGCGCACCGAGCACGCAGTAGCCGGCGTTGCAGTAGGAGAACAGCTCGCCGGGCTCGTGCACGTGCCCGGCGGTGCGCAGGTGGTCGAGGAACCTGTCCAGGCAGTCGTCGCCGCGCCCGGTGTCCTCGAACACGTCGCCGTCGAAGCCGGCGGTGTGCGTGAGCAGCTGGCGGACGGTGACGCCGCCGAAGGCGAAGTCCGGCAGGTACTCCCCCACCGGCTTGTCGAGCTCGACCAGGCCGTCCTCCGCGAGCTGCATGACCAGCGCCGCCGTCCACACCTTCGTGGTGGAGCCGACCTGGAACACGCTGTCCGTCGTCGTCTCCACGCCGGTGGCCGTGTTTACCACGCCGGTGGCGGCCTCGTGCAGCTCGCCGTCGTGCCACACCGCGACGGCCGCACCGGGCACGCCGTGCTCGCGCGCCGCCTCGGCGAGGCGATCCCGCAGGTCCATGTCGATCTCCTCAGCTGACCTTGGGAGTGGCGCGGGCGCCCAGATGCACGTACCGGGTGCCGTCGGCCAGCTCGAAGAACACCGCCGCCATCCAGTCGCGGGTGCCCGGCGCCTGGAACAGGAACAGGTTCTCATCGACCGGGATGAAATCGGACTCCTCGGGCGGGTGCAGGGCGGCCAGCTCGCCGGTGGCCTCGAAGCGCAGGCGGACCTTGCCGTCGTCGAGCACGCTCACCGTGATCCGGGCGCCGGCCCGCTCGTAGACGCCCGCGTACGGGGCGACGTCCACGTCGGCCGGGGTCTCCGGCAGGGACGGCGTGGGCGGCACGGTCAGGCCGTCCAGCTCGGCGAACAGCTCGGTGGCGACGGCCCGGGTGAACGCACCGCTCTGGCCGCCGTTGGCGGTCACGCAGACGACGGTCCCGGTGCCGGGCACCACCCACAGCATGGCGTGCTGGCCGATGGTGTTGCCGCCGTGGGAGATGACCTTGTGGCCGCTCCACTCGTCGATGATCCAGCCGATGCCCCACTGCTTGCCCAGCGTGTACGGGTTGGGGATGTCGACCTGCGGCTCCCACATCGCGCTCGGATCCTTCAGCAGGCCACTCTCCAGATGGGCGCGCCCGAAGTCGACCACGTCAGCGGGGCGGGCGCAGATCAGCCCCGCCGGGCCCATCGACCGCATGAGGCCCCACACCGGGGCGGTCTTGCCGCCCTCGTGGCCCATCGCGGCGCGGAAGCGCAGCACGTCCTCAGGCAGCGTCCAGGTGTGGGTGAGGCCGAGCGGCTCGCAGATGCCCTCGCGCAGGACATCGTCCCAGCGTTTGCCGGTCAGCCGCTCCAGCACCCGGCCCGCGATGACGAACCCGGAGTTGCAGTAGGACTGGGTGACGCCGAGCGGGTGGTTCTGTGCCAGGGTGGCGCAGGCCGCCACGTACTTCTCCACGCAGTCGTCACCGCGGCCCGTGTCGATGAACTGGTCGCCGTCGATGCCGCTGGTGTGGGAGAGCAGGTGCCTGATCGTCACCTTCTTGGTGGCCTCGGGGTCGGCCACCTTGAACTCGGGCAGCACCTCGATGACCGGCGTGTCCAGCGTCAGCCGGCCCTGCTCGACCTGCTGCATGATCAGGGTCGCGGTCCACACCTTGGTGACCGAGCCGATCTGGTAGAGCGCGTCGGTGGTCGCGTCGACGCCGGTGTCGGCGTTCAGTGTGCCGGCCGCGAACTCGTGCAGCTCGTCCTGGTGCCAGTACGCCAGCGCCGAGCCGGGAACCTCGTACTCGGCGATCAGCTCGGCGAGCCGCTGACCCATTGCTCCAGCCACGCGATGATCCTTTCGTTGTAGTCGTACCTGTGCGAGGGACGCCCGCTCAGGATGAACAGATGGCTCGCGCCGGGATAGCGCACCAGCTCGACGGGCACCCGGCGCTCGCGCAGGGCGGTGAACCACTGCTCGGCCTGGCCGACGGGGCAGCGGTCGTCGTCCTCGCCGTGCAGGAGGAGGGTCGGGGCGGTGACGTCCGCGACGTGGGTGATGGGCGACTGGGCGACCAGGTCACCGGCGTACTCGTGCACCTTCATCAGGTGGCCGAGGTCGGACGTGCCGCTCAGGCTCGTCAGGTCGCTCACGCAGCCGCCGGGGATCGCGGCCTTGAACCTGCCGGTCGTGGCCGACAGCCAGCAGCTCATGTAGCCGCCGTAGCTGTAGCCGGTGACGGCCAGCCGCTCGGGATCGGCGACGCCGTCGGCGATCAGGGCGTCCACGGCGGCGAGCAGGTCCTGGGCGTCGGCCAGCCCCCAGGCGCCGATGGAGGCGGTGTAGAAGTCCTCGCCGTACCCGTCGCTGGCGCGCGGGTTGACGGTGAGGACGGTCCAGCCGCGGGCGGCGAGGAGCTGGTGGTAGAGGTGGATGCCGTCGAAGACGGGCGACCAGGCGTTGTGCGGGCCGCCGTGCACGTCGAGCAGCAGCGGGCCGGGGGTCTGCGCGGTCTCGTCACGCAGGACGAAACCCTCCACCTGGGTGCCGTCGGGGGCGGTGAACGTGCGGCGGCGTGCGGTCAACAGCTCGACATCGTCGAGGGCGTAGTCGGTGAGTCGCGATATATCCGGCGCTAACGCGCCAGATATATCCGACATTTCGCCCGACGTTACTTTTTTCGGGCCTGGGGTCATCAGGTAGACGTCTCCCGCGCTGTGCTGCGTCGCCGCCACGTACGCGACCACCCCCACCGCCGTGCTGATCCCCGAGATGTTGACCTCACCCGGCACCAACCGCTCGCCCGGGGCCCCATCCGAGACGCGGTAGAGGTGCGTCGAACCGCCGTCGCGCGCGCAGAACAGCAGGTCCTCGCCCAGCAGCGCCGGGGTTCCGCCGGGGTAGCCCGGGGCGCCGGTCATGACGTTCCGGTCGAGGCCCGTCTCCACCTCGCTCCACCCGCCAGGGCCGAGCTCGAACAGCCGGACGTGCCCTACCACGGTGCCCTTCAGCCCCGCGGCGACCAGCCGGTCGCCACGCCACCAGACGCCGCCACAGATGAAGCCGGGGTCCGTCAGCCGCTCCGGCACGCTGCCCTTGGCCGCCTCGACGGCGTACGCGGCACCGCCCGGCTCGAGGTCACGATCGGCGTCCATGGCGGCCACGAACGCCAGGCGCAGGCCGTCGGGCGACCACGACGGCTCACCCGCGTGGAAGTCCCCCTGGGTGACCTGGACGGTCTCGCCGGTGACCACATCCGTGACGAACTGGTGCCTGGTCATGCCGCGCAGCAGCCCCGCGCCGTCGGCCTTGTGGTCGAGCCGGCCGGTCACGACGGGGGCGTTCGGGTCGGGCATCCCGCCGTCCTCGCCCGTTCCGACGAGTGCGGCGAACGCAATGCGGGAGCCGTCCGGAGACCAGACCGGCGCGCCGGCGCCAAGCTTCGCCGAGGTCACCGGGGCGGGCTCGCCGCCGTCCATCGGCAGCAGGTGGATCTGCGGCCGGTCGTCCACCGGCCGCAGGAACGCCAGCGTCCGGCCGTCCGGCGACCACCGCGCGGCGCTGCCGGCGGCGAGGCGCCGGGGCTCGGTGCCGGGAGCGGCCAGCCAGATCTCGGTGCGGTTCTCGTCGGAGTCTCGAACGGCGGTCGTCAGTGTGTACGCCACGGCTCCCCCGTCGGGACGCACCTGGGGATCGGAAGGGACGGCGAGGCGGTAGAGGTCGTCGAGCGCGAGATGCGGCATGAACGAACCGTAAGCCTCCGTCGTCCCGGCATCTTCGGTGCTCCCGACGAACGACGCCGCCCGGCTTGTGCGGGAGCCCAACGCCCAGACCGTCCCGGGGCGGAATCGGACCCCGACGAGCAGCCACCCCCGGACGTCACGCCCTACGCGCCGCCCACCGCGTGAGCGAGAAGGGCTCCAGGATCCTCACAGGCCGCCCGGCCAGCACGAGCGGGGCGAGGTGTTCGGCGGTGCCGGGCGCCAGGGTCAGGCCCAGCGTGCCGTGCCCGGTGGCCGCGTACACGCCGTCGTGGCCGGGGACCGGCCCGATCAGCGGCAGGCTGTCCGGCGTGGCGGGCCGCAGCCCACCCGGGGACGAGCGCTTGGCCTCGGCCCACCCGGGTGACCATACGTGATGAGCGGTTGCCTTGGATTTCATGCTGTTGGCCCTGGTGCCGCTATGCCTGTCACAGTTTTCCGCGCGCTCGCCGCTGGGCATGATCAGGAGATCGTGGCAGTCGGACTTCGGGGGGAGTCGTGACGGAAGAGGGGCGGCCGCGCGGGCGGCCCTCGCTGTCGACGCCGGTGTTCGTGGTGGGGGTGCTCGGCGTCACGGCAGTCGTGGTCTGGCTGGACGTGATCACGGGCGCCGCCGTACGCCTGCTGCCGCTGCTGATCTTCCTACCGTCGATCGTGGCGGGGCTGGGCACGGTGTGGCAGACCGTCGTCGCATCGGTCTGGGTGCTGGCGATGGTGGCGGGGACCCAGACCTACGTAGGAGTGGATCTGGACGACAACCTGGTGGCGGCCGGGTTCATGGCGGTGTTCGGGCTGGTGAGCGTGCTCGGGTGCCGCTATCGGGTGCAGCGCGAGCAGGAGGTGCGCCAGCTGCGCTCGGCGGCGGCCGCCCTGCAGCGGCAGATCGTCAGGGCACTCCCGTTGCGCTCCGGCGACGTGGTCGTCGACGGCATCTACCAGCCGGTCGAGGAGGACGCGATGGTGGGCGGCGACCTGTACGACGTGGCCGCCTCGCCGTACGGAACCCGGGTGCTGATCGGGGACGTGCAGGGCAAGGGGCTGCCGGCGATCGGCACCGCGCTGGCCGTGCTGGAGGCGTTCAGGGAGACCGCGTACCGCGAAGACACGCTCACGGGGGTGATCGCGGCGCTGGAGAGCACCGTGCTCAGGCACAACGCGTTCGCTGCGCACACCGGGGAGCCCGAGCGCATGGTCACCGCCCTCGTGCTGGGCATCGGCCATGAGCTGGAGGTGGAGGCGGTCAACTGCGGGCACATCGCCCCCTACGTCATCAACGGCGGCGACGCCCGGCAGGCGCCGCTCGGCGAGGCCGCCGTGCCCCTGGGCCTGGCCGCGCTGGCGCCGGCCCCGCGCCAGAGCGCCCGCTTCCCCTTCCCGCCCGGCGCGACGCTGCTGCTGTGCACCGACGGGGTCACCGAGGCCCGCGACCGGTCCGGCGCCTTCTACCCGCTGGGCGAGCGCCTGCGCGCGTGGGCCGCCGCCCCACCCGACGGCCTCGCCCAGACACTGAGCGCGGACCTGCGGCGGTTCACCGGTGCCGCCCCGCGCGACGACGTTGCGGTCCTCACCATCACACGGGCATGAACCGGTTCCTCGATCGGCGGGCCCCCACACCCGGCGCGCCCCTCTCCCATGAGCCGGTGGCACCCCTGACGGAAAAGTGTGACGAGCGGGTACGTACAATCTGTTTTATCCCCACCGTGATGTCGTGGGGAGGTCGCGTTGCCGCTGTTCGCACTGCTGGTGCTGGTGCTGCTCTCCGCCGGATGCGGCGCCGCACGGCCCGCGCGGCCGGCGCCCAGTCCTTCCGCCGCAAGCGGTCCCTCCGTCGCCTCCCGCTCTCCCGCCGCGCCCAAGCGTTCCGTCGCCCCGCGCCCGCCCGCCGTGCGCAAGCCGGTCCTGCCCAAGGTGCCGTACGTCGCCTCCGGCAGGTACGCGGTCGTGCGCGGAGGCGCGCCCGCCAGGCCGGGCCGCGAGGCGGCGGTCCGGTATCTGGTCGAGGTGGAACGCGGCCTGCCCATCGATGCTCGCGAGTTCGCCGCCCAGGTGCACCGCATACTCAACGACGTGCGCGGATGGGCCCCTTTCCAGCGCGTCGACCGCGGTCCGGTGCAGGTGCGCGTCGCGCTGTCCAGCCCCGGCCTCACCGTCAGCCAGTGCCGCCCGCTGCGCACCGGCGGCGAGTTGTCGTGCTGGAACGGGACCCGCTCGATCATCAACGCCCTGCGCTGGATGACGGGTGTGCCGCAGTACGAAGGCGACCTGGCCGCGTACCGGGCCTACCTGATCAGCCACGAGGTCGGCCATGCCCTCGGACACCACCACCGTCCGTGCCCGGGTCCCGGCCGGCTCGCCCCGGTCATGGCGCAGCAGTCGAAGTCGCTGGGCCGCTGCCGGCCGAATCCGTGGCCTTTCCCCGGTCGCAAACACCGCCGCAACGGTCCGTGAGAATGGCTAGAGAGCTTGTCCGGTGCCGACGCCCCGGAGCAGCGTGTCCACCACGCGGGTGGCGAGGGCGTCGGGGCCGGCGTCGCGGCTCTGGGCCGCCTCGTGGACCAGCGCGTAGTAGACCCGCCTGGCCCAGCCGAGATCCACGTCTGCCCGCAGCACGCCGGCCGCCTGCGCCCTCCTGAAGAGGCGATCGCAGCGTTCCTCCACGTCCGCGTGCACCCTGGCCACCTCGGGGTCGTCCGACAGCGCCCGGCTCATCGCGAACCCCCAGTCGCTCTTGACCCGCAGCACGCTGGCCGTGACCTGGTAGAGCGCGACCAGCGGCGGCGTGTTCTCCGGGTGCGCGGACTCGACGGCCTCGGCGAACTGCCGGGTGGCCCACGCCGCCATCGCGCCCACCAGCGCCTCCCGCGAGGCGAACCGCCGGTGCACGGTCGTGCGCGCCACCCCCGCGGCTTCGGCGATCTGCTCCATGCTGGCTCCCGGGTTCCTGCTGAGCACGCGCTCGGCCGCCTCCAGGATCGTCCGCACCGTCCGCGCCGCATCGGACCGCATCGCCCGCGTCGTCTCACTCACCCCCACAGGGTACGGCACCGTCACCGTTACGTCATTAGTTGCGTCATCTATGTCGCAAGTCGTATGGTCGAAGCATCAGGACTGACGCAACTCATGGAGGACGACCATGGACATGCAGCTCACCGGCAAGACGGCCGTGGTGACCGGCGCGAGCAGAGGGCTGGGGCTGGCGATCGTCCAGGCGCTGACCGGCGAGGGAATGCGCGTTGTGGCGGCCGCCCGGACGATCTCGCCCGAGCTGAAGGAGACCGGTGCGATCGCGGTGGCGGCCGACCTGTCTTCGGCGGGCGGCCCCGCCGAGGTGGTCGACCGGGCGCTGGCCGAGCTGGGCGGGATCGACGTGCTGGTCAACAACGTGGGCGGCGGCGACGGAGGCGAGGGGCAGACCGGCGGGTTCCTCGGCTTCGACGACGAGCAGTGGCGGCAGACGTACGATCTGAACTTCCTCAGCGCGGTACGCGCCACCAGGGCCGCGCTGCCGAGCCTCATCGGCCGCCGCGGCACAGTGATCAACATCTCCTCGATCGGCGCCCGGCTGCCGCACAGCGGCCCGGTGCCGTACACGACCGCCAAGGCGGCGCTGACCGCGTTCGGCAAGGCGCTGTCGGAGGAGTTCGGCCCGAAGGGGGTGCGGGTCAACACGGTCTCGCCCGGCCTGACCCGCACCTCGATGTGGGAAGGCCCCGGCAGCTATGGTGCCGCGGTGGCCGCCGCGCACGGCGTCGAGCACGGGCGGTTCCTGGCCGGGCTGCCGTCCGCCGCCGGGGTGACGACGGGCAGGTTCATCGAGCCGGAGGAGGTCGCCGCCCTCGTGACGTGGCTGGCCTCACCGCACGCCGGGAGCGTCAGCGGCGCCGACTACGTCATCGACGGCGGAGCGATCAAGACGGTTTGACCTATCGCGATATATCGTGGGGATGGGAACACCGGGGGGTCCTAGCCCGGTTGAGCGAAGTGAAGTGACCTCCGAAGGGGAGAGTGAGCGATGGCGGGTAGGCGGCAGGGCTCGACGATACGGCGCATTCTGGCGGGCGGCGCGGCCCTCGCGGCAGCCGGCTGGGCGCTGCGTGACGTGCCGGCCGAGCTGGGCGTGCGGCCGCTGAGCTCGGGCTCGGACCGGGCGGCGCGGATACGCCGCTCACCGCAGTTCAGGGATGGCACCTTTTTCAACTCGATGCCCGAGCCGACACATCTGATGACCAGGCCGCCGGTGAACCTGCTCAGCGAGCTGGCCAAGAACAGGGAGCAGCGCCGCCCCGCGGCTCCCGTGCCGCTGCGCGTCCCCGCGTCGGGGCCGCCCCCCGCCGACGGCGTGCGCGTCGTCTGGTACGGCCACGCCTCCACGCTGGTGGAGATCGAGGGCAAGCGGGTGCTGTTCGACCCGGTGTGGAGCAAGCGTCCCTCCCCCTCGCAGCTGGTCGGCCCGAAGCGGCACCATCCGGTGCCGGTCACGATCGGCGAGCTGCCGCTGGTCGACGCCATCGCGATCTCGCACGACCACTACGACCACCTGGACCTGGCGACCGTGCGCTCGCTGACCAGGACGCAGAAGGCGCCGTTCCTGGTGCCGCTGGGCATCGGGGCGCACCTGGAGCGGTGGGGCGTGCCCGCGTACCGGATCATCGAGCTCGACTGGGAGGAGGAGGCCCAGGTGGCGGGGCTGCGCTTCGTCGCCACGGCGGCCCGCCACTTCTCGGGGCGGGCGTTCACCCGCAACGACACGTTGTGGGGGTCCTGGGTGATCGCCGGGGCGAGCACGCGGGTGTTCTACGCGGGCGACTCCGGATACTTCGAGGGTTACCGGGGCATCGGGTCGGCACACGGGCCGTTCGATCTGACGCTGATGCCGATCGGCGCCTACAGCCCCGCGTGGCCGGACATCCACATGAACCCGGAGGAGGCCGTCAACGCCCACCTCGATCTCGGGGGTGAGCTGTTGCTGCCGGTGCACTGGGCGACGTTCACGCTGGCCCTTCACCCGTGGGCGGAGCCGGTCGACCGGTTGTGGCGGGAGGCCAAGGCACGCGATGTCAAGATCGTCGTGCCCCGGCCGGGCGAGGCCGTCGACACCACCGCGGCGCCGGCGGTGGACGGCTGGTGGGAGATGCTGAGCTGAACGGGCGGCCCCGGCGGGCCGCCCGTTTGATCAGGGGTCAGCCAGGCCGGTCCAGCTCCGCGCCGGGCGGCTGCGAACGCCGGTCCAGCTCCGCGGCCGGCGGTCGCGTTGCCGGGTCCGGTGCCCGTTCGGGCTCGGGTTCGTACGCGGCGACCGCCTCCTCGTACGCCTGGCGCAGCTTGTCCGCCTCGGCCTGCGGGTTGTGGAACCAGTTCGTGGACCACAAGCGGTGGAAGTTCCAGCCGAGCCGCTCCAGGTGCTCCTTGCGCAGCCGGTCGCGGTCGCGGACGCTGCGTGAGTCGCGATAGGAGGCGCCGTCGGCCTCGATCGCCAGGACCATGCGGTCCGGGTCCCTCGGGTGGGTGGCGGCGAAGTCGACACGGAAGCCGCCGACGCCGAACTGGGGCACGACGGTGATGCCGTGCCTGGCCAGGCGGTCGCGTACATCGGCCTCGAACGGGTTGAGTGCCGTGCCGCCCGAGGCGTCGGCGGGGGTGCCGCCGGAGCCCGCGTACTCCAGGTAGTCGGCCAGCAGCCGGGCTCCCGCCTTGGTGACGCGAGCGGGGTCCACGTCGTGGCTGGAGAACGAGCTGACCAAGGTGAGCCGGTGCTTGGCGCGGGTGGCGGCCACGTTCAGCCGGCGCTCGCCGCCGTCACGCAGCAGCGGGCCCCACTGGTAGCGCATGCGGCCGTCGCGGTGCTTGCCGTACCCGATGGTGAGGATGATCGCGTCGCGTTCGTCACCCTGGACACGTTCGAGGTTCTTGACGAAGAACGGCTCCGGCGCGTCCTCGGCGAAGAAGTCCTCCAGCTCGGGATGCTCGGCCAGGGCCTCCCTCAGCGCCTGATCGACGCGTTCGGCGTGGCGCATGCCGAGCGCGATCACGCCGAGCGACTCGCCCGGGCGAGCGCGGGCGTGGTCCAGCACCAGCTCCACGACCTTGTCCACCTCGGCCGGCACCGACGCCTCCTGACCTGGCCCGACCGGCTGGGCGACCACCACATGCCGCAGGCAGTCACCGCGCGACACACCGGGGAACGTGGTCAGCGCGCCACCATAGATTCGGGCGTTCGAGAACGCCACCAGCCGCTCGTCCCTGCTGCGGTAGTGCCAGGTCAGCGGCCACGTCGGCAGCAGCGGGCGAAGCGCGTCGAGCACCGACTCGAACCCCGCGCCGAACGACACCCGGCTCTCCTCCTCCTCGGCCCCGAAATCGGCGTCCTCGGGCCCGTCACCCACCTGCCGGAAGAAGTTCGTCGGCGGGAGCTGCCGGTCGTCGCCGGCGACCACGATCTGGTGCGCCCGCATGATGGACGGGACCGCGTCGGCGGGCACGATCTGGCTGGCCTCGTCGAAGATCACCACGTCGAACAGCCGCGTCGCGGGGAGCACCTGGCTGACGATCAGCGGGGACATGGCCCAGCACGGCTTGAGCGCGAACAACACGTCGCCCGTCTGGTCGAGCAGGCGGCGCAGCGGCAGCTGACCCCGGCGCAGGGCCGCCTGCTTGCGGATCACCCGGGCCTGGAGCGGGTGCCGGTCCTCGGCGTCGCGCAGCCGGACCGCCCACGCCCTGCGGACCCGTGCCCGGTTCGCGGCCATGTGCCGGATGTCGCGCTCGCGGAAGTCGCCGGCGATCTCGTCGAGCGCGTCTCCCCTTTCCGCGGCGTATCGCGGGTCGCTGACCCTGACGTGGTCGAGGATGGAGGAGTACCAGGCGTGGTCGAACGCGGCCGCCGCCAGGTCCGCCGTCGCCTGTTTGCGTGCCAGGCCGTCGAGGAGCTGGCCGAGGCCCAAGGCGTCGAACCGCATGCCCAGGTCGTACAGTCTCGGGAGTTTCCACGCGGTGTCGCGGTCGGCGCAGAGCGCGGCGAGGACCTCGCCGGGCTCGTCGGGGACGCGTACGTAGGCGCGGAGGGAGGCGAGCTGTGCCTCGCACTCGGCCTGCAGCCGCAGCAGCCCGCCGAGATCGGACGGCGGCCACGGCGGCCTCCCCCGCCCCCCATCCCGGCCGCCGTCCCCGGTCGTGCCGTCGCCCCCGGGCGAGAATGCTCCGCCGCCGGCGCCGTCGCCAGCCGCAGCGCCGTCGCCGCCTCGCCCCGCACTGCCGGGCGGGGCGGTGCCGTCGGGGCCGGCGCGCCAGGCGCCGGGCGCGGGTGGCGGGAGTCGGAACGCGTCCCACTCGGCGAGCTGCGCGGCCGCCTCCGCCAGCGCCGCGTGCAGCTCAGCGCGCTCCGGCTTGCCGGCGCCCAGCCACAGAGCCCGGGCCTGTTTGCGCAGCGCATGGCGCTCCCGAAGGCCAATGGGACCGCCGTTCGCGTCTGCCGTCTCTGAGCGGGCACCATTCCCCGGCGCTCGCGGCCGGGTGGGGCCGGTCGTGAAGGGGGTGGGCAGGCGGGGGACGGTGCCGTCGCCGACGGCGGCGGCCAGGCGGGACGGGTCGGACTCGAAGACGCGGGGCGACAGGCGCCGCATCGTCTGCGCGACCCCGGCGAAGAGCTGCAGCACCGCCACCCGCTCCCGGTGCCCGTCCGGCGCCCGCAGGCCCGCCTCGGCGCACGCCTGGTCCACTCGGTACGCCAGCAGCGGCAGCAGGTGCGAATGCAGCCGGGAGGCGAGGTCGGCGGCCTGCCGCGCCTGCTCGGCGGTCCGCAGCGAAGCCCCGTACCAGGGCGTGCTGCCGGGACGCAGGGTGAACCCGCCCAGGTGGGCGAAGTCGCGCAGCTCGTCCCTGATCCGGTCGGCCGCCTCGCGGTCGATGCGCTCGGGCGGGAAGAGCCGCACCGGCGTACGCGCCTCGGCCGGGATGCCGAGCAGCGCCGACTGGATCTGGAACGCCGACACCCCCCACGGCGCATGCGGCTCGTGCAGCCCGGCCACGTGCCGCGACAGCCGGCGCTGCCGGTCGATGAGCCGCCGGTCCAGCTCCTGCTCGGGCACTTCCGTCACGGCCTGGGCGAGGTCGAGCGTGTCGCCGAGGTCGCGGGCGATGCGCAGCCGGTCGCGGGTGCCCTCGTGGATGTCGAGCACCAGGTCCCCCAGGTCGGCGCCCTTGAGCCGGGACAGCACCGCGTCGATCGCGGCCCGCTTCTCGGCCACGAACAGCACCTTGCGTCCCTTGGCGACCAGCGCCGCGATCAGGTTCGCGATGGTCTGGCTCTTGCCGGTGCCCGGCGGCCCGTGGATCACGAGGCTGCGGCCGGACTGTACGGCGGCGATGGCGCTGCGCTGGGAGGAGTCGGCGTCGAGCACCGAGTAGTCGTCCTCCGGCGAGTCGAGCTCCAGCGGCTCCCCCCGGTCGCCCGACAGCAGCTCCTGCGCCTCGGGGTCGCCGGCGATGGCGGCCACCACGTCGCTGTCGGCCAGCAGCTCGCCTGCCGCCTGCATGTCCCTGACCATGGGGAGTTTGGAGTAGGTGAACGTGCCGATGACGCGCCGGTCCTGGATGTCGAATCCCGGCACCTCGGCGGCGGCCGCGATGGCGCGCAGCTGGTCGTGGTCGCCGGTGGCGCGCTCGGCTGCGGCGCCGTACACGGTGGCGAGCTTGTGCAGCAGCACCGGGTTGACCTCGTCCTCGTCGTCGAGCGCGAGGTGGAAGTCGTCGTGCCTGGCCCTGGTCGGGGTGATGGTGAGGCCGCGCAGCAGCACGGGTGCGGCGGGCTCGAGGAACAGCTCGTCCCACCTGGCCATGCCGGTGGCCAGGTACGCGGCCCGCAGGCCGCGCTCCTCGAGCAGCTCGCGGGACTTGCGGTGGATGGCCTGCACGCGCCTGATCGCGTCGGCCCTGGCGTCGGCGTCGCTGAACAGGCGGGTGAGCCTGATCGAGCCGGTGCGGAGGAAGCGTTCGAGGTTCGCGGGGTCGGCCGTGGTCAGGTCGAGGGTGCCTGCCCGGCGGTCCTTGTAGTAGAGCAGCGTGTTGCGCCCGCCCAGGTCGGTGAGCGCCGATATCCAGTTCGCCTGGGCCGCGGCGATCAGCTCGGCCCTGCGGTTGTCCGATGGCTCTGCCATGAAAGCGCTTCTGCCCTGACGTGGCCTTTGCAGTCGCCTGACCTGGAGGACGTAGAGGTATGGTCCTCTCTTGCTGCGCACCACACAGGCCGCACACCGGAGCGCGGGTCACGTCAGCCGTTGCGCCTTGCTGAGCAGCCGCTGCGCCACCACGACCAACGCCAGGAACACCCCGCTCACGACCTGCTGGAACGCCGACGTCAAGCTCCCCACCTGGTTGATCAGGCTCTGGATGACGCCGAGCAGCAGCACCCCGGCCACGGTGCCGGTGATCCCGCCCGCTCCCCCGGTCAGCAGGGTGCCGCCGATCACGACGGCGGCGATGGCGTCCAGTTCGAGCCCGATGCCGAGGATCGTCACGCCGGACGACAGGCGGGCCGCGTTCAGCGCTCCGGCGAGGCCGGCCAGCAGGCCCGACATGACGTACACGTACACCTTGGTGCGGGCGACCGGCACGCCCATCAGGGCCGCCGCCTGCTCGTTCCCGCCGATGGCGTACACGTTCTGGCCGAAGCCCGTGCGTTGCAGCAGCACCATCGCCGCCAGGGCCAGGGCGGCGGTGATGTAGACGGGATAGGACAGGCCGAGCACCTCGCCCTGGCCCACGGCGGCGAAGGCGGGGTCTTTCACGAGATACGTGGTGGCGCCCTCGTCGGAGATCGCCAGCATCAGCCCCCGCACGCCGAGCAGCCCGGCCAGGGTGACGATGAACGGCGCCATCCCCGTCCTGGCGATCACCATCCCCTGGAGCAGGCCGACCGCCCCGCACACCGCCAGCGGCAGCAGCAGCGCCACCAGCAGGCCGTACTGGGAGCCGTAGGCGGCCAGTACCCCGCCCAGCACGAACAGCGACCCCACGGACAGGTCGATGCCGCCGCTGATGATGACGAACGTCATCCCGATCGCGATGATCGCCAGGAACGACGACGACACCACGACGCTGGCCGCGTTCCCCGGCGTGGCGAACGAATCGAAGGCCAGGCTGCCCCCGATCACCAGCAGCCCCAGCACCATGAGGGCGCCGTGCTGCTGGAGCACCCGGCCGGCCTGTTCTCGGTTCAACGGCGCTCCCTGGTGGCGTAGACGGCGGCCAGGATGATGGCCGCCTGGACCATCTGGGTCCACGACTGGGGCAGATTGTGCTTGATCAATGTGGCCGACAGCAGCTGCATGAGCAGCGCGCCCATGACCGTGCTGAGCACCCGGATCCGGCCGCCGGTCAGCGGCGTGCCGCCGACCACCACCGCAGTGATCGCAGACAGCTCGATGAACAGACCGAGCGAGGTCGGGTCGCTGGCCTGCAGCCGGGCCGTGGCCAGCACCCCGGCCAGCGCGGCCAGCAGGCCCGAGATCACGTAGACGGTCAGGAGCACGCGCTTGACGGGCAGGCCGGACAACTCGCTGGCCGACCGGTTGCCGCCGATCGCGACCACCTGCCGCCCGAACGTGGTGCGCCGCACCACGAACAGCACGATCAGGGTCAGCGCCGCCGCGATCAGCACGATCACCGGGATCCCGGCCACCGAGCTGCTGCCCAGCGCGATCAGGTCGGGGTTGCGGAACTCGACGAGCTGCGGCACCAGCACGTTGGCCAGCCCGCGCACGCCGACGAGCAGCGCGAGGGTAGCCACGATCGGCTGCACCCCGACGTACGCCACCAGCGCCCCGCCCGCCGCCCCGGCCGCCGCCCCGCCGATCACGGCCACGAGCACGGCCGGCAGCCAGCCGTACCCCAGGTACATCACCACCAGCGCGGCGGCCAGCGCCATCACCGAGCCCACCGACAGGTCGATGCCCTGGGTGCCGATCACCAGCGCCATCCCGAGCGAGACGATCACGATGGGGGTGACCTGGACGAGCTGGGTGCGGAAGTTGGCCGCGTCCAGGAAGTGCGGGGTGAACAGCACGTTGAACAGCAGCAGCGCCAGCACGGCCGCGTACACGCCGTAGTCCTGCACCCAGGCGAACACGCGCGGCTTGAGCACCGCGACGCGGGCCTGCGCAGCGCCCGCGCCCGCACCTGGCCCGGCTCCCGTCAACTCGGCCATCGGACTGCTCCGCTCAGCCATCGGACTGCTCCGCGATCGTCGCCATGATCCTCTCCTCGGTCACCTCATCGCCCGACAGCTTCCCCGCGACCGCGCCTTCGCGCAGCACGAGGATCCTGTCGGCGCCCTCGACCAGCTCCTCCAGGTCGGAGGAGATCAGCAGCACGCCCAGTCCCTCCTCCGCAAGCTCGTCGATCAGCGCCTGCACCTCGGCTTTGGCGCCGACGTCGATGCCGCGGGTGGGCTCGTCCAGCAGCAGCACCTTGGGGCGTACGGCCAGCCAGCGGGCCAGCAGCACCTTCTGCTGGTTGCCGCCGGACAGCTCGGACACCAGCTGGTGCGGCGAGGCGGCCTTGATCCTCAGCCTCCGCATGAAGATCTCGACCACCCGGTCGATCTTCGCCTCGGACACGACGCCTGCGGTGCCGAGTGACGGGAGGGCGGCCAGGGCGATGTTCTCCCGCACGGAGAGCGTCGGGATGATGCCCTCGGCCTTGCGGTCCTCCGGCAGCAGGCTTACCCCCGCTCTGATGGCCGCCGCGGTGGAGCCGGTGCGCAGCGGCCTCCCCGCCACGTCCACCTGCCCGCCGTCCAGCGGCAACGCGCCGACGATGGCCTTCGCCGTCTCGGTACGCCCCGCTCCCAGCAGGCCGCCCAGGCCGACCACCTCGCCGGGCCTGATGTCCACGTCCACGCCGTGGAGGACATGACGACGGGTCAGCCCCCGCGCCCGGACGATGGGCACCTGCCCGTTCCCGTGCCCGGACGCCCCGATGCATCCGGCGTCCACACCGCCAGAGCGCGCCGGCGCCGGCGCCGCGCCGGCGGCTGTGGCGTCCGCGCCCGCGCCACGGGGAGGGGCGACGCTGCGTGCGGCGATCGCGGCGCCGTCTGCCGGAGCACCGGCGCTGGAGGCGGTTGCCTCACCGCCATCGGCATGCGCCGAAGCGTCACCACCCAACGCGGCCACCGATGCGCCGCCAGGCACACGCACTGAAGTACCACCATCCGGGGGACCACCCTCCAGCGCGCCGGTTCCGGTCTCCGAGGCGGCGCCGGCGCCCCTGACGGTGCCGGCGCCCGAGGCGGTGGCGGTTGGTGGGGTGTTGGGGCGGGAGCGGGAGAAGCGGGTGAGGCCCTCGGTGCGGACCTCGTTGAGGTCCCGGCCCAGCATGAGCGAGATGAGCCGGAGCCGTTCCAGGCCGGCGAGCGGCCCCGTGTGGGCGAGGCGGCCGTCGCGCAGCACGGTCACCCGATCGCACACCTGGTACAACTCGTCCAGCCGGTGGCTGACGTACAGGACGGCGATCCCTGCCTCCCGCAGCCGTCCGATCACCCCGAACAGCGTCTCGACCTCGCGCGGCTCGAGCGACGACGTCGGCTCGTCCATGATGACCACCCGCGCGTCCACGGAGACCGCCCTGGCCAGGGCGACCATCTGCTGGGCCCCCATGCCCAGCGTCCGCAGGGGCCGACGGACGTCGGCCGAGACGCCATAGCCCGCCAGCACGCGGGAGGCCTCGCCGTACAGGGCGGCCGGGTCGATCACGCCGAAGCGGCCGCGCGGCTCGCGGCCGAGCAGCAGGTTGCGGGCCACGCTCATCATCGGGACGAGGTTGACCTCCTGGTAGATGGTGGAGATGCCGGCGCGCTGCGCGTCCATGGGGGTCGCGAAGGCGGTGGGTCCGCCCCGGTAGCGCAGTTCGCCCCCGTCCGGCCGGTACACGCCGGTGAAGACCTTGATCAGCGTGGATTTGCCGGCACCGTTCTCCCCCACGAGAGCGTGCACCTCGCCCGGGCGCAGGGCGAGGGACACGCCGTCGAGGGCGAGCACACCGGGGAATCGTTTGGCGATCCCCCGAGCCTCGAGCACCGGTTCCACGTCAGCCCGGTCAGCCTGGGCAGCCGAGTCACCCAAGTCAGTACGCCTCACCGAGCGAGTCCTTGGCGTTGCTCGTGTCGTAGTCGCGGTCGGAGATGATCACCTTGTCCGGGATGGCCTGCCCGTCCAGGAACTTCTGCGCGGTTTCGAAAGCGAGCGGCCCGAAGCGCGGGTTGGACTCGATGACCGCGTGCAGCCAGCCGTCGGCGATGCCCTGCACGGCGCTGCGCGTACCGTCCACGGACACGATCTTGATGTCGCCCGGCTCCTTGCCCGCGCCCTTCAGCGCGGTGACCGCGCCCAGCGCCATCTCGTCGTTCTCGGCGTAGATGCCGTTGATGTCGGGGTTGGACTGGATGAGCTGTTCGGTGACCTGCTGCCCCTTCTCGCGGGCGAACTCGCCGGTCTGCTCGAACGAGATCGTGATGCCGGGCGCCTTCTCCTTGACGCGGTCCTTGAAGCCGTTCGTTCGCTCGGTGGTGACGTTGTTGCCGGGCGCGCCGAGCAGGATGGCGACCTTGCCCTTGCCGTTCAGCGCCTCGATCATCCGGTCGGCGGCGCGCTTGCCCTGCTCGTAGAAGTCCGAGCCGATGAACGTCAGGTAGTCGGTGCAGGGCCTGGCGTTGATCTTCCGGTCCACGGTGATGATCGGGATCTTCTTGGCCGCGGCCTGCTGGAGGACCGGCTCCCAGCCGTCGGAGTTGAGCGGGGCGATGATCAGCAGCCGCGCGCCCTGGGCGATGAGCTGCTGGACGTCGGTGATCTGCTTGGAGAACTGCGACTGCGCGTTGGTGACCTTGAGGTTGGCGATGCCGAGCCTGGCCGCCTCGTCCTTGATGGACTTGGTCTCCGCGATGCGGAAGGGGTTGGCCTCCTTCTCGGACTGGGAGAAGCCGACGGTGGCGGTCTTCAGGTCGAACGTCGTGCCGCCGGACTGCTGTAACGTGCAGGTCGGCCCGGCGCCGCCCGCGGGGCTCTGCACCACCTGCTGCCCGGCCGTGCTCGCCGCGGCGGGCGCGCTCTGCGGCTCCTCGGCCTTGGCGCAGGCGGCGGCGGTGAGGAGCACGGCCAGCGCCAAACCGGCTGTCCGGATCTGGGGGGTCATGGCGGTTCCTTTCCTACCAGGTGCCGCGCCCGGGCCACAGGGGCCCGGGCGGGCGAAAGGTCAGCTGCAGGTGGGGTTGATCGCGCCGGTGAGCGCCTTGTGCGCGTCGTGGACACGCTTCACGTCGGGCTTGGTGATCGCCCTGTCGTACGTCATCAGGCCGTTGATCTCGGTCTCGACGTCGGTCGTCTGGGTGTAGATGGCCGCGCTGAGCTGCTCGCAGGCGTGCAGCCGCTCGAGTTCCTTGATCATGTTGACGTAGCGGGTGGTGAGGGCCTCCGGGTTCGGCTCGACCGCATAGCCCCACCCGCCTCCGGACCAGGTGTGGCCGACCAGGGGCAGGGCCAGACCGCCGTACTCGCCGATCACGTTCGCCCGGGTGCCGGAGGGCTTACCGGGGTTGCCGGGGCCGGGGTAGATGTGGAAGTCCTTGACGTCGCCGTTGCCGCCGTCCACGGCGCCGCAGCAGTTCACGCCGCTCATGTTGTTCACCAGGCGCGAGGGATCCCAGCTCTTGACGAGGTCGGCGATGCGCGCCTGGTCGTACTGGCCCCAGCCCTCATTGAACGGCACCCACATGACGATCGACGGGCTGCTGCGGTGCTGGTCGATCATCTCGCGCAGCTCCGCCTCGAACTGCGGCCGGTCGGTGGTGCGGAACGCCGACGGCATGTCCTGCCAGACGAGCAGGCCGAGCTTGTCGGCGTGGTGGTACCAGCGGTCGGACTCGACCTTGACGTGCTTGCGCACAGTGTTGAAGCCGAGCGCCTTGGTCTGCTCCAGGTCGTAGCGCAGCGCGTCGTCGGTCGGGGGCGTGTAGATGCCGTCCGGCCAGAAACCTTGGTCGAGCGGGCCGATCTGGAAGACCGGCGTTCCGTTGAGCAACATCCTGTTGCCCGCGACGGAGATGGAGCGCATCCCGAAGTACGACTCGACCCGGTCCAGCCCGCGCAGGACGGTCAGGTCATAGAGGAACGGGTTGTCGGGGGACCACAGCTTCGGCTTGGGCACCGGAAGCCTGAGCTCCTTGCCCACCTGGCCGGTGACGATGCCCACCACGCGGTTGCCGTCCTTGGCGACGACGGTGGCGAGGCCCGGCGAGCCTTGGACGGTCACGTACAGGGCCTGGCCCCGCAGGTCGGGCACGGTGTCGACGCGGTCGATACGCTCCCTGGGCACCGGCTCCATCCAGACCGTCTGCCAGATGCCGGACACGGCGGTGTACCAGATGCCGCTCGGGTCGAGCCGCTGCTTGCCGATGGGCTGCGCGCCGGTGTCGGTGGGGTCGGCGACGCCGACGACGAGTTCCTGCTTGCCGGTGGGCTTGAGCGCGTCCGTCACGTCCACGGTGATCCGGTCGTAGCCGCCCTTGTGGGCGCCGACCTGCTTGCCGTTGACGTAGATCACGGCCTCCCAGTCCACGGCGTCCAGGTGCAGCAGCAGCCGCTGGGCGCGCCAGGTGATCGGCACCTCGAACGTCCTGCGGTACCACATGCGCTCCTCGTGCCGGCCGATGCCGGACAGCTGCGACTCCACCGGGTACGGGACGACGATGCGCTCGGGCAGGTCCTTGCCGATCGGCGCGGCCTCGCCGCTCTTGGCCGGCGCGAACTGCCACGTGCCGTTGAGGCTGCGCCAGCGGTCCCTGACGAGCTGCGGCCTCGGATACTCAGGCAGTGGATCGGCGGGGTTCACGTCGTCGGCCCACTTGGTGCGGAGCACGTACGTCGAGGCGTTGACCACGTACGCGTGCCGGTAGGCCGCCAGCGGCGTGCCGTCGGTGTGGGTGATGCCGCCGCTGCCGTCGTAGGCGGCGCGGACGGTGACACCGGCCTTGGCCGGAACCGGATATTTCAGCTTGAGTTCGACGGTTTCCGGATTCTTCAGGGTGGCGGCGGTGACCGGCCACGCGGTCCCGCCGACCGTGAGGACGAGCTTGCCGGCCGCCCCCGCGGGCAGCGCGTTGAGCGGCTTGGCGAACGTCAGCGTCGCCACGTCGCCGCCCGCGTTCAGCCGGGCGTCGGACGGCCCCTCCGGCTGGAAGCCGGCAGGCAGGGTGAATGCCTCCATGGGCACGATCGCCTTCGGCTGGCTCGGACTCTGCCAGCGCAGCCGCAGGTGCGCGCCGCCGAAGTGCTCGAAGTACTCGACCTTGACGTCGTACTTGCGGCCGGCTTCCAGGGCGATCGGCGTCCCGACCTGCTCGCGGTCCCAGTCGTCCACCCAATGGTCGATGATCGGCTTGCCGTCGATCCAGAGGCGGAAGCCGTTGTCGCCGATCATGGAAAACGTGTAGGTCTCGGAGTACTTCGCCTGGATCTGCCCCGTCCACCGGACGGTGACGTCGTCCTCCCTGCCGGTCAGCAGCCGGAATGTCGGATTCAGGTCGGCCAGCTCCAGGTTGGGGTCGACGACACTGGCCTTCAGCTCGGCGAAGTCGAACGTCCCCGCCCCGGAGGCGAGGTAGTAGTCGCCGCGCAGCCCGTTCCGCTCGGCGGCGGCGGCAGCGGCAGCGGCGGATGCGGACACGGGAGACGGCGCCTGCCATAACACGGACAACAACACGGCCAGCAACAACGCGAGGCGCTTACGCACGGGGGGTCCTTTCGTAACGCGGCCGATCAGGTTCGGTCAGCCTTCGACCCTGACTTGCTCCCAAATAAGCACCGCTGGACCGAGCCGGTCAAGATTTCCGATCAAATTCGTTCTCGTTCGGTCAGAGCTGAGCTCGCTTCGGCCGATCGACTATGATCCGGGACGTGAGCGACACGCAGAGCGACGGACGCAGGCCCGTGTTCGCCGCGGAACGCCGGCAGCGCATCCTGGAGCTGGTGCGCGCCAACGGCGCCGTGTCGCTGCGCGAGCTGGCCCAGTCCGTCCATTCCTCCGAGGTCACCGTCCGCCGCGACCTGCGCGCGCTGGAGTCGGAAGGCCTGCTCAACCGCCACCATGGCGGCGCCACGCTGCCCGGCGAGCTGTCGCGCGAGGCCGGTTACGCGCACAAGGTCTCGCTGGAGTCGGCGGAGAAGGCCGCCATCGCCGACCTGGCCGCCGCGCTCGTCGAGGACGGCGACGCGATCGTGATCGGCCCCGGCACCACCACGCAGGAGTTCGCCCGCCGCCTGACCAGGCACTCCGAGCTGGCCGTGGTGACCAACTCGCTGCTGGTCGCCCAGGTGCTCGCGGCCTCGCGGGTCGAGGTGATGCTGACCGGCGGCACGCTGCGCGGCGCCATCCTGGCCCTGGTCGGCAGCGCCGCCGAGCACTCCCTGGCCGGGCTGCGGGTGCGCAGGGCGTTCATCTCGGGCAACGGCCTGAGCGCCGAGCGGGGCCTCTCGACGCCGAACATGCAGGTCGCAGGCGTGGACCGGGCACTGGCCGCGGCCGCGGAGGAGGTCGTGGTGCTGGCCGACCACACCAAGGTCGGCGTGGACACGATGGTGCAGACGGTTCCGCCCGACCGGATCGACCACCTCGTCACCGACGACGCCGCGCCCCGCGACGTGCTCGACGAGCTGAGCGGCCGGGGCGTGCGCCTGCACGTCGCCCAGTTCTGATCGAATGTGACAATCCCGTTACTGAATTGTTTCCTTCCTCGACCACGATCGAGCCGGAGGCAACCGTGCTACAGGTGGCAGGCGTTCTCAAGACCTTCGCGGGCGTCGTCGCCCTGGACCACGTCACTCTGTCCGTACGCCCCGGCGAGGTGCACGCGCTGGTCGGAGGCAACGGCGCAGGCAAGTCGACCTTGGTGAAGGTGCTCTCGGGCGTGCACCAGCCGGACGCCGGCGAGCTGCGCCTCCTTGGGGAGCCGGTCAGGTTCGCCGGACCCGCCGACGCCAAGCGGGCCGGGATCGCCACGATCCACCAGGAGACGAACCTCGTCCCGACCATGAGCGTCGCCCGTAACCTGCTGCTCGGCAGGGAGCCCAGGGGACGGCTCGGGCTGATCGGCAACACGGCCCTGCACGCCCGCGCCGAAGAGCTGCTGGCCGCATACGGGCTACGGGTGGACGTTCGCCGCCCGCTCGCCTCGCTGGGCGAGGGCGCGCGCCAGCTCGTGGCGCTGGCCAGGGCCGCCTCCGCGGACGCGCGCCTGGTCATCATGGACGAGCCCACGTCGTCGCTGGAGCACGCCGAGCTGGAGACGCTGTTCGGGGCCGTGCGGCGGCTGCGCGAGGAGGGCCGCTCGGTCGTCTACGTCACCCACCGGCTGGAGGAGCTCTACGGGATCTGCGACCGTGTCACCGTGCTACGCGAGGGCCGGGTCGTGCACACCGGGCCGCTGGCCGGGCTGGACCGGCTGCGGCTGGTCTCGCTCATGCTGGGCCGGCCGTTCCACCCCGTCGCGCCCGCGCCGCGGGGTGGTGAGCCCGACGAGCCGGCCGACCTGCCCGTTCTGGAGGCCAAGGGCCTCACCCGCCACCACGTGCTCGACGGCGTGTCCCTGGCCATGCGCGCGGGCGAGGTGATCGGCCTCGGCGGGCTGCTCGGAGCCGGACGCAGCGAGACCGCCCGCGCGATCGCGGGCGCCCTGCCGGTGGACGCCGGGCAGGTGACGGTGGCGGGCGCGGCGGCCCGCACATGGCCGATCGGACGGGGCGGGGCGGCCCGCAAGTGGTCGGTCAGGCGCGCCGTGCGGGCCGGCGTCGGACTGGTGCCGGAGAACAGGAAGACCGAGGGCATCGTGCCCACGCTGTCGGTACGCGACAACATCGCGCTGGCCGCGCTGCCCCGGCTGTCGCGGGCCGGCATCGTGTCGGACGCGCAGGTGGACGGCATCGTGGCCACGTTCATGAGGCGGCTGGGCATCCAGGCCGTCTCGCCCCGGCAGCCGGCCGGCGAGCTGTCGGGCGGCAACCAGCAGAAGGTGCTGCTGGCCCGCTGGCTGGCCGTGCATCCCAAGGTGCTCCTGCTCGATGAGCCGACCAGGGGCGTCGACCTGGCGACCAAGCTGGGCATGCAGGCGTTGCTGGACGAGCTGGCCGTGGACGGGCTGGCCATCCTGCTGATCTCGTCGGACGTGGCCGAGCTGGTGGACAACTGCGACAGCGTGGTCGTGCTGCGGGACGGCGCGATCACCGAGCAGCTGACCGGGCCCGAGGTCACCGAGGACCGCCTGCTGGCCGCCCTGGCCAAGGACTAGCCCCGCCGATCCGCCCACACGTCCACGGCCGTCTTTGATCGACGTCAGCGGCCCGGTCTCATCGTCGTCTCATCCTCCTCGCCGCACAGTGGTCCCGATCCCCAGGGAGCGACGCGAGGGAGAACGACATGGCACAGCAGCAGCTCCATCAGGCCCGCGAGGGCGGCAGGCTCAGGCGTGAGGTCGGGCTGGTTCCGCTGACGTTCTTCTCCCTCGGGTCGATCATCGGCTCCGGCTGGCTCTTCGGCGCGCTCTACGCCGCCCAGGGCGCCGGGCCCGCGGCCGTGATCTCGTGGATCGTGGCGGGCGCCGGGATCGTCCTGCTGGCCGTCATCCACGCCGAGCTGGGTGGCGCCTACCCCACGGCCGGCGGCACCGCCCGGTTCTCACACTTCGCCTTCGGCGGCCTGGGCGGCTACACGGTCGGCTGGGTGAGCTGGATCTATTCGGTCGCGCTCGCGCCGATCGAAGTGGAGGCGGCGCTGCAGTACGCCGCCAACTACCTGCCCTGGCTCATGCACGACTCCGGCGGCACCGCGGTGCTGAGCCCCGCAGGGTACGCCGTTGCGGCCGTCCTGATGCTGGTCTTCTCGGTGATCAACGCCAAGGGGGTGCGGTTGTTCGCGGAGGCCAACACCTGGACGGTGTGGTGGAAGATCGCGGTGCCGCTCGTGACGATCGTCGTGCTGCTGCTCGTGGCGTTCCGGCCGGGCAACTTCACCGCCGCCGGCGGCTTCGCCCCCGAAGGGCTCAAGGGCATCCTGTCCGTGACGGCCTCCAGCGGGGTGGTCTTCGCGCTGCTGGGCTTCGAGTCGGCGATCCAGATGGCGGGCGAGAGCCGCAACCCGCGGCGGGACGTGCCCACCGCGGTCATCGCGTCCACGCTCATCGGCGTCGGCGTCTACCTGCTGCTCCAGGTGGTGTTCGTGGGTGTGCTGAGCTTCGGCGACCTGGAGCACGGCTGGGCGCACCTCGGCTTCGCCGGGGAGTTCGGCCCGTTCGCCGGCCTCGCCTCCGCGATCGGGCTCGGGTGGCTGGCCTTCGTCCTGTACACCGACGCGGTCATCTCGCCCGCGGGCACCGGCCTCATCTACACCGGGACGCAGGCCCGTCTGCTTTACGCGATGGGTAGAGACCGCTTCATCCCCGCGTCGTTCGGGCGGCTGAACGGCCGAGGGGTCCCGCTGGGCGCCATCGTGTGCGGGTTCGCCGTCGGCATGCTGATCTTCTTGCCGTTCCCCAGCTGGAGACAGCTCGTCGGGTTCGTCACCTCGGCGGCCGTGCTGATGTACGCGCCTGCCCCGATCGCGCTGGCGGCGCTGCGGCGCAGCGACCCGGACCGGCCGCGGCCGTTCCGGCTTCCGGCGGCGCACGTCCTGGCGCCGCTCGGTTTCGTGATGGCCAGCCTGCTCATCTTCTGGGCCGGGTGGACGACCGTGTGGCACCTGCTGGCCGCCGTGGCCATCGGCGCCGTGGTGTTCGCGATCTCGCAGGCCCTCCTCCCGGTCGCGGACCGGCCCTGGCTGGACTGGCGCTGGTCGCTCTGGATGTGGCCGTACTTGGGCGGCATGGCGGTGCTGTCGTACCTCGGGTCGTTCGACGGCCGCGGCGTCCTGCCGTTCGGCTGGGACATGCTCGCGGTGACCGTCTTCGCGCTGGTGATCTACGCCTTCGCGGTGACCCGCCCGCTGCCGGCGCGGATCGTGCGGCAGTACGTCGAGGCGGCCGAGCAGGAAGCCGGGAGGCTGTGATGGAAACGCGTGACGTGGCGGCGGTGGAGCTCGACGGGCTCCGGTACGCCTTCAGGGGCAAGACCGCGGTGCACGGCATCGACCTGCGGGTGGCGCCGGGAGAGGTGTTCGGCCTGCTCGGCCCCAATGGAGCAGGCAAGACCACGACGATCCGGCTGATCGTCACCCTGCTGCCGTGCCTGCCCGGCGCGGTGCGGGTCTTCGGCGTGGACGCCGCCCGAGACCCCATGGCCGTGCGGCGGGCCGTCGGCTACGTGCCGCAGCAGCTGTCGGCCGACGCCGCGCTGACCGGCCGGCAGAACATCGCCCTGTTCACCCGCCTGTACGGCGTGCCGGGGCGGGAGCGCGCCGCCCGGGTCGAGGAGGCGCTGTCGGCGATGGGGCTCCTCGATGCGGCGGACCGGCCGGCCGGCACCTATTCGGGTGGCATGACGCGCCGCCTGGAGCTGGCCCAGGCCCTCGTGAACGAGCCGCGGCTGCTGGTGCTCGACGAGCCGACGATCGGGCTGGACCCGGTGGCGCGGGCCGCCGTCTGGGACCGGATCACCGCGCTTCGGGCCGAGACGGGGATGACCGTGCTCGTCACGACCCACCACATGGACGAGGCCGAGCACCACTGCGACCGGGTCGCGCTCATGCATCTCGGCCGGATCCGCGCGGTCGGCACCCCCGGCGAGCTCAAGGCCCGGCTGGGCCCTGAGGCGTCGCTGGAGGACGTCTTCCGCGCCTGCACAGGCGACACGATGGAGGAACCAGGAGATGCCCGTGACATCCGAAGCACCCGCCGTACGGCTATCCGGCTCGGCTGACCACCTGCGGGACCTGGCCGGCCCGGTGTGGGCGTTGTGCCTGGTGGAGCTGCAGAAGCTGCGGCACGACCGCGCCGAGCTGGTGACCAGGGCGATCCAGCCGGCCCTTTGGCTGCTGGTGTTCGGCGAGACCTTCACCCGCATCCACGTGATCCCGACAGGGAACCTGCCGTACCTCGACTATCTGGCCCCCGGCATCCTCGCGCAGTCGGCGTTGTTCATCGCCATCTTCTACGGCATCCAGATCATCTGGGAGCGGGACGCCGGAGTGCTGGCCAAGCTGCTCGTCACCCCGATCCCCCGCGCGGCGCTGGTGACCGGCAAGGCCTTCGCCGCCGGCGTACGCGCGGTGGTGCAGGCGGTCGTCATGCTGATCCTGGCCGCCGTGCTCGGTGTCGCGCTCACCGCGAACCCGCTCCGGATCGCCGCCGCCCTCCTGGTGCTGGTGCTCGGTGCGGGATTCTTCGCGTGCCTGTCGATGGTGATCGCGGGCCTGGCCTTGAGCCGCGAACGCGTCATGGGCATCGGCCAGGCGCTCACGATGCCGCTCTTCTTCGCCTCGAACGCGCTCTACCCCGTCGAGCTGATGCCCTCCTGGCTCCAGGCGATCAACCGGGTGAACCCGCTCGGCTACCAGGTGGACGCCCTGCGCTCGCTGCTCCTCGGCACACCCGGCCATCTGGCCCTGGACCTCGCCGTACTGGTCACGGCCCTCCTCGCGGGCATCGCGGCCGCCTCGGCCCTGCTGGGCCGATTGAGCCGCTGACGTGGGTTGCACGCGCTCGCCGTATGCTGTACGGTACAGCGTACGGCAAGATTGAGGAGACGTGTTGACCTTGAGTAACCTCCAGCCCTTCCAGCTCGAGACCGACCAGGCCGAGCTGGGCGATCTGCGGGCCCGGCTCGAGCGGGTGCGCTGGCCGGACGAGGCGCCAGGCGTGGGGTGGCAGTACGGCGTGCCCCTCGCCCACCTCCAGCGCCTGGTCGAGCACTGGCGCACCGGCTACGACTGGGACCGCGCCCGAGCCGAGCTGAACCGGCACGACCAGTTCCGCACCGAGATCGACGGGCAGCGCATCCACTTCCTCCACGTGCGCAGCGCCGACCCCGGCGCCCTGCCCCTGCTGATCACCCACGGCTGGCCCAGCTCCCCGGTGGAATACCTCGACGTCATCGAGCCGCTCAGCCGCGACTTCCACCTGGTCATCCCGTCCTTGCCGGGCTACGGCCTGTCCGGCCCCACGCGCGAGACGGGATGGGGATCCACCCGGATCGCCCGCGCCTGGCTGGAGCTCATGACCCGGCTCGGGTATGAGCGCTTCGGGGTGCAGGGCGGCGACTGGGGCACGTGGATCTCCCGCGAGGTCGGCGTGCTGGCCCCCGAGCGGGTCGCCGGCATGCACGGCAACGGCATCATCTGCTTCCCCATCGGCGCTCCCGGCGAGCTCGACGGCCTGACCGAGGTGGAGCAGGAGCGGATGGCCTTCCGCGAGCGCTATCTGACCGACCAGTACGGCTACAAGCTCATCCAGTCCACCCGCCCCCAGACGTTCGCGTACGGCATGGCCGACTCCCCCGTCGCGCTGCTGGCCTGGTTCGCCAGCGTCTACCACGAGTGGAGCGACGCCGAGATCGACACCGACCGGCTGCTCACCACGGTCATGCTCTACTGGCTCACCAACACCGCGGGCTCGGCGGCCCGCTCCTTCGTCGAGACGCCCGACACCGACCAGGACACCAGCGTCGAATGGGAGCTGAAACCCGCGACGGTGCCCACCTCGATCTCGGTGTTCCCCAAGGACATCCTGCGGCCGATCCGGCGCTTCGCCGAGCGGGACAACAACATCGTCGGCTGGGTGGAGCACGATCGCGGCGGCACGTTCGCCGCGATGGAACAGCCGGAGACGTTCGTGGCCGACGTCCGCGAGTTCTTCACGGCTCTGCGTTAGTACACCGAGATGTGCGGGTGGTCGTAGTGGTTGGCGGTGGTGCCGCCGCGGTCCGACATCGTGCGCCAGGCCCCGCTGCTCACGTGCCAGATGCGCTGCCGGTAGATGACGTACATGATGCCGAGACGCTTGGCGTTCTTGATCGCCCAGTTGGCGATCTCGTCGCCGCGCTTGAGCTCCTCCGCCGTCGGCATCGCGCCGCCCCGGCTCAGCATGAAGTCGCACGCCCGGCCCAGGGGGTGCTCGCCGCCGTCCTGGATCGCCCGGTAGCAGCCGATCCCGTACGGCACCTCGAACCGTTCCTGGATGAGCTGCTTGACCAGCGCCATGCGCGGCGTGATGTGATCGGCGCCCTGTGGCAGCTGCGGCACGAACGTGCCGTCGGGCCGCAGGCCCGGCGCCTTGTACAGCTGGTCGATCTTGTCCCGGATGCGCTCGATCTGGCGCTCGGCCTTCTTCTTGCGCGACTCCAGCTCGCCGACGGTGCGGTCGAGATCCCCGGCACGGGCGGCGGCCTCGTCCTGCGCCTGCTGCCGATCGTCCCTGACCTTGGCGAAGCCGCGGAGCCTGGCGTCCTGGAGCGCGACGAGGTGCTGGACGAGCGCCATCCTGCCGAGAAGCGCGGACGGGTCCTGCGGGCCGGTCAGCATGGCGACCTGGCTGGGCTCGGTGCCGGTGTACTGGGCGATGGCCATTGCCCGGAGCTCGGTGGAGTTCTCGTCGTAGATCTCCTGGGCAGCGGTCAGCTTCTCGCGTGCTGATTTTTCGGCCTTTTCCGCCTTCTGATGGGCTATGCGGCTGTTGTAGTAGTCGGTGATGAGCTTGTCCGACTCCTTCTGGAGCGTGGCGAGTTCCTTCTTGAGCTGCTTCACCGTGGGCTTGGGCTGGGCCCGTGCCCCGGCCGGCGCCGCCGCCAGGAGAGCGGCGGCGAGCACGGCGACCACCCCGCGCCACGGAGCACGCAACCGGAAGGTGGGGGACGTAACCGCCACGCTTCTCCTAACCCAGAGCCGCAGGGCAGGTTCCGGTCAGGAGTTAATCACGCCCGGGGTTGCCCTCTATCCGACGCTAGATAGTAGGGGATCGGGTGCGGCGGCGTGTAACTCACCGCTTTTCCGCTTCGTTTTCTGGTCCGCTTCCGGCATCGCGCGGCCGCCGTACCCGGCGGGCCACGAGCTGCCGCCCGAGCAGCACCGATCCTGGCACCACCACCATGCCGAGCAGGCTGGAGCCCAGACCCACGCCGATGTCGGCGTCCAGCAGGCCGTCGCCGTCGCCGCCCAGCAGCGGCACGTCCACCGACACCTTGACCGAGACGGAGATCAGCGGCCCGGGGTTCTCGGCGGGTGGGGGCGTGGGATCGGGCGCGCTGGTGGTGGGCGGAGGGTCGTCATCCGGGCTGCTGGGTGGCGGGTCGTCGGGGGGCTCGCTGGTGGGCGGCCGGGTGCTCGGCGGCGGCTCCTCCGAACGCGTCGGCTCCGCCGAGCGGGTCGGCTCGCCGGTCGGATCCCGGGTCTCCGTGGGGGGCGCGGGGGGCGGGCCGCCCGTCGTCGGGGCCGGCCGGCGGGTGGGCGGACCCGTCGGGTCGCTGCTGGGGTACAGGGTCGGATCGCCGGACAGCGTGATCGGCGGCGTTTCCGAGAGGGACGCGCGAGGCGTGGGCAGTTCCGGCGTGGGCGTGGCGGGCTCGGCGGTGAGCGGCGGCGCGGACGTGGCAGGCGGGAGCGCGGTGCCGCTCTCCAGCTCGGGAGGCCCGCCCAGGATGACGAACGCCGACACCACCGCCGCCGCGGTGGCCAGCACCAACCCGCCGGTCACCGCGAACTTGGTCACGGGTGTGAGACCGCTGTGGAACATGCTGGTGGTGGCGTCGCCGGGCGCGGCCGGCTGCGTTTTCGGCAGGAGCGCGGCAAGCGGCACGGCCAGGATCCCCAGCCCCGCGCGCCCCCGTGACTCCCACTCCTCGCCGTACTCGGCCAGCGCGACGCCCTCGAGTTCGGCCAGGAACGCCTCGGCCGACTCCGGCCGCGCCGCGGGGTTCTTGGCCAGGCCGTGCTCGACGAGCGGACGCAGCGGCTCCTCGACGTCGTCCAGCGGAGGGGCGGCGTGCTGGTGCTGGAAGGCGAGCGCGGCGACGTTCTCGCCGTGGAAGGCCCGGTGGCCGGTCAGGCACTCGAAGAACACCAGCGTCGCGGCGTACACGTCGGTGGCCGGGCTGGCCGGGGCGTCGTCCCACTGCTCCGGCGCCATGTACGACGGCGTGCCGACCAGCGCGGCCTGCTCACCGAAGCGGGCCGCCACGCCGAAGTCGACCAGCTTGCTGTCGCCGTCCTGGGTGATGAGCACGTTCTCGGGCTTGAAGTCGCGGTGCACCACCCCGCGGCGGTGGGCCTCGACCAGCCCGAGCAGCGCCCCCTTCAACACCGCGAGCGCGGCCTCGGCGCCCGTCCTGCCCTCGTCCTCCAGCAACCGCCGCAGCGTGACGCCGTCGACGAGCTCCATCACGATGACGGCGTCCTGCGGGGACTCGACGTAGTCGAGCACGCGGGCCGTGTGTGGACTGTCGATCTCCCGGATCAGGTCGGCCTCGGCCCTGAACCTCTCGACGAACTCCTCGTCCTGGAGCAGCGCCTCGGATAAGTGCTTGATCGCCACCGGCCGGCCGTCGGAGTCGCGTACGGCCAGCATTACCCTGCCCGTCCCGCCCTGGCCGAGTTCCCGGATCTCGGTGTAGCCGGGAACTTCCATGTGGGACCTCCTGACCCGGTTAAGATCCTTATGCCAGGAAAGCTAACCTGAGGTCACGCGCCGTGTCGAGCCCTTTCACCGGAGTGACCGCGACTCTGCCGCAATCGGTATCATTACTACTACTACCACACATAGTAGGCAGCGGGTCAGGCGGCCGGGCGGGCCGGGCGGGCGGTCAGGTATGCGCGCACGTTGCGTGCGGCCTCACGGCCGGCGCGGTTGGCGCCGATGGTGCTGGCTGACGGCCCATAGCCGACGAGCTGGAGCGCTGGTTCGCTGACGACCTGCGTGCCCTCGACCTTGATCCCGCCGCCCGGCTCCCTGAGCCGCAGGGGCGCGAGGTGGTCGAGCGCGGAGCGGAAGCCGGTGGCCCAGATGATCGTGTCGGCCCGCCAGTGCCGTCCGTCCGCCCAGGCGACGCCGTCCGCGGTGATGCGCTGGAATATGGGAAGACGTTCCAGCGCGCCTTTGTCCAGCGCCTCTCGGACAACGGGCGTGTAGCCGAGCCCGGTGACGCCGACGACGCTTCCCGGCGGGAGCCCGGCGCGTACCCGTTCCTCGACCATGGCGACGGCGACCCGTCTGGCGTCCTCGCTGAACTCCTCGTCACGGAGGACGGCCGGGCGCCGGGTCACCCACGTCGTCGCCGCGGCGACCCCGGCGATCTCCGACAACACGTGCATCGCGGAGTGGCCCCCGCCGACCACGACCACCCGCCGCCCCGCGAACTCCCCCGGCCCTCGATAATCCGCGTAGTGCAGCTGCCGCCCCGCGAACGAGGACGAGCCCGGATAGTAGGGCCAGTACGGCCGGGTCCACGTTCCGGTCGCGTTGACCACGGCCCTGGCCGCCCATTCCCCGGCGTCGGTCCCGATCAGCAGCCCGCCGCCCGCGTCACGCCGGACGGCGCTCACCTTGACCGGCCGCACGACGTCCAGCCCGACCGTGCGCTCGTAGTCGCCGTAGTACGCGGGGACCACCTCGGCGACGGGCACCCCGCCGTCCTCGTCCTGGGGCCGGCGTACGCCCGGCAGGTCGAAGAGGCCGTGCACCTTGTCCATCGTCAGCGTCGGCGAGCGGTGCCGCCACGCCCCACCCGGACCCTGCTCGGCGTCGAGCACGACCGGCTCGAACCCGAACCGCGCCAGGAAGTACGCGCTGGACAGGCCCGCCTGCCCGGCGCCGATCACCACGACGTCGCTCTTCTCCACGATCAGGTGCAACCGCCACCGCCCCCGGCGTCTTCCCGCCGCCCCGCGTCTTCGTGCCGTCCACTGTCAACTCCTGAGCGGACAGCGCCGGCGGCGTCCAGGTGATCGGCGACCTCTCGGGCAGGCGCACGGAGGTTCTCAGGTTCGTCGGCCAGCCGGTGCAGGTCGTCGCCGACGAACCGCCGGCCCGCAGGACCTCCATCGCCCGCCTCGCATGATCTTTGATGCGGAGAGCAGGTGAATGGTTGCCGCCAACCGGCGTCAGTTCGTCAGCGCCGGCATGAACGTCGCGTCGTGCCGGGCGATGTGGTCGATGTCGACCTGGTAGAGGTGGTCGTCGCCCCTGGCGATGTGGCTCGCGAACGCCTCGTTGCCGGCGGCGGCCTGCTCGTGCATGTGGCGCACCAGGTGGTCGAGGCGGGCCCGCGCGGTGGCGGTCAGCTCGCCGCGGGCGGCGTCGTCCAGGCCGTACGCGTCGGCGAACAGCCGCAGCCTGCGCGCCTGCTCGGGCACCGGGTACAGGGCCATGTGGCGCGGGTCGGTCAGGGGCACGAACCGGTAGGCGGCGTATGCGACGTCCCAGACGCGCGGTCCCGGGTGGGCCGTGTCGAAGTCGATGAAGGCGACCGGGCGGCCGCCGCGGAACACGCAGTTGTACGGGGCCACGTCGCCGTGGCAGATGACCTCGGCCGGCGCTACCGACGGCCAGTACCAGGTGTAATCCAGATTTTTCGGGCATTTCGGGAAATCGAGGGTGGCGTCGTGGAATTCCCGCAGCAGCCTGGCCACGGCCTCCAGCGTCCCGTCCGACAGCACCCACTCCGGCAGGGGGTAACCGGGCACGTCGCCGGGCACGAAGTCAAGGACCTCCCGGCCCTCGCCGTCGATCCCGTGGCTCCTGGGCGCGCCGCGGAACCCGCGCTCCGCCACGTGGTCGAGCACGGCATGCACGCCCGTCGTCCACGGCCCCGCCGGCCGCCGTACCGTGTCGCCGACCCGCACGACATGGTTGACGCCCCCACCGGCCAGGACCTCCACGTCCGTCTCCCGTCCCTCGGACGGTGTCGCGTGCACGCTGCGGTTCCTCCTGCTCGCCCTGCTTTCGGCAGATCATCACCCGGCGGTCAGTGTGCCACGCGCCATGGGAACACCGCGCCCCGATTACCGGCCGCGCGCAGGTTGGTGCCCAGGCGGCGGTCAGCGGCGGGTGCCGAAGGCGACGGCCGTCGTGGAGGCGATGACGGAGACCAGCACGACCATGACCAGGACGGTGCCGAGCGGGTCCGTGCGGCGCGGCGGCAGCACGACCTGCTTGATCCGGGCCCGGGACGTGGCCGTCGTGGGCGTCGGCGTGGGCGTGGGCGTCGGGGAGGGGGACGGCGCACGCATCGACGTCACCCGCCGGGGGGCGGGCCGGGGCGTCGCTCGCGGGCGGTCCCAAGGGCACTCCCCCACCTGCACCCGCTTCCCGCACACCGCGTCCTGGTAAATCGTCATCCCCGGGACCGCCACCTTGGGGACCGGCCGCCGCTTCCCCGGTCGCCGCCCGGCGATGGACACCCCGGGGACCGGCGACCGCCACACCTTCACCCCTGGCACGGACCCGTCCGAGGAGACCTTCCGGGGAGGCATCGGCGGACGTACGGACACCTCGGGGATCACCACCGACACCTCGGGGGTCACCACCGACACCTCGGCCATGCCGCCCGGCGGCCGCTCCCGGTCGGCGGCGGCGGGACCGGCCGCGCCGACCGCCACGAGCCCCACGGCGAGCAGCAGCGGCGTCCGCACCCTCCGCCCGCCCTCGGTCCGCGGTGCGCGCTGCCGCCGGCGGACGCCCGCGTAGCGTGACATGCCCCACCGCACTCCCGCGGAACGGGACGCCCGCCGCCTTCCCGTCACGCTCACACTCCCCCGCCGACGCGCGCGAACTCCTGCAACGCCCCGTGGAACGCTTCCGGCCCGACGGCCAGCGGCCCGTCGAAGGCGCGGGAGATGTCCCACGTCAGGTACGTGCCGAAGCCGAGCATCGCCGCCATCGCCACGATCGGCAGGATGGTCAGCCCGCGCGGCCGGGCCCCGGCCAGGAACGGGAACATGATGACGATCGCGCCGGTGAGGATCGTCAGGAACAGCAGCCCGTCGGGCGGCGTCGCAGCGGCGTCGGCGGCGCGCTGGGCACGGGCGGTGGAGATCGCGCCAATGCGCTGGAGCAGCTCCACCTTGGCTTCTTCCTCGTCCTCGCCGCTCACCTCGAGGTCGCTCACCCGGCCGCGGAGCTCGTCCATCCTGGCCGCGCCGACCGGGTCCATCCGGCCCTGGGCCATGAGCGGCCACTCGTCCCTGACCACGAAGATGACGTATTCGCGCAGCGCGATGCGCACCTGCCGGGCCGCGTCGTCCGGCAGGCCGTCGGCCGCCCAGTAGGCGTCGATCGCGGCCTGGCTCTCGGCGTGGGTGTTCTGCCGGGCGGTGTCGGTCTTGGTCCAGGGCACGATGATCGCGATGGCGAACACCAGCAGGAACATGGCCGACAACATCGCCCCCGCGTGGGCGGCGGAAGGACCTCCGGGATCGCGATCTTCGCCGGGCCGTCTGACCATCAGCCTGAACACCAGCGCGGTAACCATTACCACGCCTATCGCCGCCAGGATCGAGAGCGCGTACGCCACCATGAAGATCTCCCGAACACACGTCGGATACGCAGTGTCACATTACTATCACACTGTGCAATGATGGCGTCAGGCTCTGAAAGGTAAAGCTCCGGCAAGGCGCGCGACCCGCCCATGAGCCGGTGGGGCGGTTGGACGGATTGACGGTCGCGACCGGCTGTTCTGACCATTCGTCCAGCCGGTTGGTGATGACTGCGAAATATCTGCACCATGGCGACCGTGAATCTCAACGGCCGCAAATTCGTGATGGTGAGCTCGACGGCGAGCGCGGTGGATCCGGACAGTCCCACGGAGTTCCTGTACTGGGAGGCCGACGGGGTGGTGTGGGGCAGTTATACGGGCGACACCGTGACCCACGGACGCTTCGTCGGCACCCGCGACGGCGAGCAGGTGTCGATCGCCTACGTGCACGCGCTGAAGGCCGGCGGGACCGCGGGCGGCAGGAGCGACAGCCGCGTCGAGACCGGGGATGACGGGCTGCTGCGCCTGGTGGAGGAGTTCACGTTCGACGGTGACGACACGCCGCACGTCAGCGTGTGCGCGGAGATCCCAAACTGAACAGACGTGCACCGGCCCGCGGGTCCTTCGGTTCCGCGGCCCGAAACGGGCCTGCTATGAACGTGTTCAACCGGCTGCGTTAGGCTCGCTCCGCAGACCTTGGGGAGCCTGATGAAGATAGTGATACCCGGGGGAACCGGACAGGTAGGCACGATCCTTAATCGCGCGCTGACCACCGCAGGCCATGAAGTCGTGGTCCTGACCAGACGGCCGGTGCGCGAGCGTGAAGTCCGCTGGGACGGCGAGACTCTGGGTCCATGGGCGGCGTCGATCGACGGCAGCGACGTCGTGATCAACCTGGCCGGACGCAGCGTCAACTGTCGCTACACCGCCGTCAATCTGCAGGCCATGATGGATTCGCGTGTGCGCTCCGCCCGGGTCGTGGGTGAGGCGATCACGGCGGCCGTGCGGCCTCCCCGGGTCTGGCTGCAGATGAGCACAGCCACTGTCTATTCTCACCGCTTCGACGCGCCCAATGACGAGGCGACCGGCGTGCTCGGCGGCAGTGAACCCGGTGTCCCCGGCTACTGGGCCTACAGCGTCGAGATCGCAAAAGCGTGGGAGCGGGCGCAGAAGCAAGCGGAAACCCCGCACACGCGCAAGGTCGGCATGCGCGCTGCCATGGTGATGAGTCCCGATCGCGGCGGCGTCTTCGACGCCTTGCTGCGGATGGTGCGGCTCGGCCTCGGCGGCCCGGTCGCGGGCGGCGCGCAGTACGTGTCCTGGATCCACGACCGCGATTTCGTCCGCGCCGTCGAGTTCCTGGCCGACCGGGACGACCTCGCCGGGCCGGTGAACCTCGCCGCTCCCGTTCCGTTGCCGCAGCGCGCGTTCATGCGCGTGCTGCGCGCCGCGTGGGGTGTTCCGGTGGGCCTGCCCGCAACGAAGTGGATGGCCGAACTCGGCGCGTTCGCGCTGCGCTCGGACACCGAACTCCTGTTGAAAAGCCGCCGGGTCGTCCCCGGCCGCCTGCTCGAAGCGGGCTTCGCCTTCGATCACGCACAGTGGCCGGAGGCCGCCGACGACCTCGTGCGGCGCGTGCGCAGCGGGCCCGGCTCCACCAGGTGAGCCTTCGGCTCCTGCCGCGCAACAGACCCTAGTCGTCCTTCTTGAGCGCGGCCCGGCCCTCGGCCGCGCCGACGAAGCGCATCTTGCCGAGCGGCACCTCACCCTGCGTCTCCTGCGCGGGGCGCGAGCTCCGGCGGGCCTGCCGGCCGTCGCTGGGCAGCACGTACGGCCGCTTGAGCACCTCGTCCAGGATGAAGACCGTCTCGGTCGCCTTGACCGCCGGGATGTTGGCCAGCCGGTCGGTGACCATGGTGTGCACCGCCGCCACGTCCGCCACCCGCACCTGGATCATCGCGTCGTGCTGGCCGGTGGTGATCGCGCAGTACTCCACTTCCGGCATCCTCGCGAGCTCGGCCCTGAACTGCTTCCACATCTGCTGGCGCACGGTCACGAAGATCAACGCGGTGATGCCGAGCCCGGCCCGCACGTGGTCGATCTCGGCGGTGAAGCCCTTGATCGCGCCGTCCGCGCGCAGCGCCTCGAAGCGGGTGTAGGCGTTCGCCCGGGAGATGCCCACGCGCTCGGCCAGCGCGGCCACCGAGATCCTGCCGTTCTCGCGCAGGACCTCGAGGATCTTCATATGGATGTCGTCCAGCTCGAGACCGATGCCGATCCGTCCAGACGGACCGGTGCCGCCGACACCATTCCTGGAAATTTCACTCATCATTACCTCACTGACCTTTATATACGTCCAGCAGACCGCACGGCACCTGGACGTTCTGCCGGACAATCCTCGACATCCTTCCGCCGAACGTCCAACTTGGAGGACCCCCATGGCGACCCGCTCGCAGACGGCGGCCGTGCTGCTCACCGCTGCGCTCACCCTCGCCGCCTGCGGAAACGGCGGCGGCACCGCCCAGTCGCCCGCGGCCTCCGGCGGCGCCAAGACCCTCGTCATCGACACCTCCTTCGACCTCAAGACGGCCGACCCGGGCCGCACGTACGAGCCGACGGGGCTGATCGTCGGCAAGGCCGTCTACGAGACGCTGCTCACCTTCGACGGCGCGGACGTGACCAAGCCGGTGCCGGCCCTGGCCGAGTCGTACGAGCTGAGCGAGGACGGCAAGACGCTGACGCTGAAGCTCAAGCAGGGCGCGACGTTCGCCGACGGCACGCCGGTAACCGCGGACGACGTGGTGTTCTCGCTGACCCGCGTGCGGGACATGAAGGGCACCCCGTCGTTCCTGCTGGACGGCGTCGAGGTGGCCAAGACCGACGACACGACGATCACGCTGACGTCGAAGGCGGCGAACCCGGCGCTACCGTACATCCTGCCGAACCCGGCGCTCGGCATCATCAACAGCAAGCTCGCCCAGCAGCACGGCGCGACCACGGACCCGCAGGACAAGGCCGAGCAGTGGCTGAACTCCGCCTCCGCCGGGTCCGGCCCCTACATGATCGAGTCGTTCAACCTGAGCAGCCAGGTCACGCTCAAGGCGAACCCGAAGTACTACGGCACGAAGCCCGCCTACGACAAGGTCGTGCTGCGTAACGTCGAGGCCGCCACCCAGAAGCTCAACGTGGCGCGCGGCGACAGCCAGGTGGCGCTGAACCTGTCGGGCGACCAGGTCGCCGGCATGCCCGCGACGCTGCAGGTCAAGAAGACCGCCTCGGCGAACGTCATCTTCCTGCTGGCCAACCAGGACTCCGCGATCAGCAAGACCACGCCGAACGCCAAGTTCGTCGAGGCCGTGCGCAAGGGCGTGGACTACGCGGGGCTGCTGGAGCTGGCCGGCGAGGGCTCGACCCAGGCGCCCGGCGTCATCCCGTCGCAGCTCCTCGGCGCGCTGCCGCCCGAGCAGGCCGCCAAGCGGGACGTCGAGGGTGCCAAGGCGGCGCTGGCCGCCAGCGGGCTGTCCAACCCGACCGTGAAGCTGGAGTACCCGAGCGAGCTGACCGTGAACGGGCTGTCGTTCCAGCCGCTGGCCGAGCGGATCCAGGCCAACCTCAAGGAGGTCGGCATCACGGTGGACCTGCAGCCCGCGCCGGTCACCACGGCGCTGGACAACTACCGCAACGGCAAGGAGGAGATGGGCCTGTGGTACTGGGGTCCCGACTACCCTGACCCGAGTGACTACCTGGCGTTCCTCCCCGGGAAGCTGGTGGGGCTGCGGGCCGGCTGGAAGGCGGGGGTCGCCAAGGAGATCGAGACGGCCGGCGACAAGGCCGCCACGACCATCGGCGACGACGCCCGCAAGGCCGCCTACGCCGACGTGCAGACCAAGCTCAACGCCTCCGGGCCGTTCATCCCGCTGATCCAGCCGAGCCAGAACATCGTGACGGCGGGGTCGGTGACCGGGCTCGAGTACCACCCGGTGTGGACGGTCGACGTCGCCGACCTCGGCGTGAAGTAAGGGGTCCCCGCACGTGTCCGACACCCCGGACGCCGTCAAGGCGACGCGGCCCGAGGGGCGGGGGCCGGGGCGGCGGAGGCAGACGCATCCGCTGGCGCGGTTCCTCGTCCGCCGCATCCTGCTCGCCGTCCTCATGGCCTGGGGCATCACCCTCGTCACCTTCGTGCTGACGAACCTGGTCCCCGGCGACCCGGTGGCCGCCAACCTGGGCCAGCGTGCCCTGGGCGACCCGGCGATCGTCGCCCAATGGCGCGCCGAGCACGGCCTGGACAAGCCGCTCTGGCAGCAGTACGTCCTGCACCTGCAGGGCCTGCTCCAGGGCGACCTGGGCACCAGCCAGCAGAGCCACCGCCCGGTGAGCCAGGACCTGGCCGAGTTCGTGCCGGCGACGCTGGAGCTGGCCGGGGCGGCGATCGTGGTGTCTCTGGTGCTGGGCGTGGCGTTCGGCGTGGTCGCCGCCCTGCGCAGGGACCGGCTCGCGGATCACACGTTGCGGCTGCTGAGCCTGATCGGCATCTCCGTCCCGACGTTCTGGCTGGCGCTGGTCGCGTTCTACGTGTTCTTCTACCGCCTGCAGCTCACCCCGGGCAGCGGCCGGGTCGACGCGGCGCTCGGCTCGGCGCCGGCCGTCACCGGGCTGCAGACGGTGGACGCGCTGCTGGCGGGCCGGTGGGACGTCTTCACCTCCGCCGTCGGCCATCTGATCACGCCCGCGCTGGTGCTGGCGCTCTACACGATCGGGCTGCTCACCCGCTTCACCCGGTCGGCGGTGCTGGAGGTGCTCGGCCAGGACTACGTCCGCGCCGCCCGCGCCAAGGGCCTGCCCGGCAGGGTGATCCTCTTCCGGTACGTGCTGCGCTCGGCGCTGGTCCCGATCATCACGGTGGCGGGCCTGGCCTTCGGCAGCCTCCTGTCGGGCACGGTGCTGGTGGAGGCGATCTTCGCCTGGCCAGGCATCGGCCAGTACGCCTACAAGAGCGCCACCACCCTCGACTTGCCCGCCGTCATGGGCGTCGGCCTGGTCGTGGGCGTCGTCTACCTGGTCATCAACCTGATCGTGGACGTCCTGTACGGCGTGATCGACCCTCGAGTGAGGCTGCAATGAGACGCCCCTTGTCGAGCCGGCTCCCGGAGGCGTGGCGGCAGCCGCTGGCCGTCGCCGGCGGCGTGCTGGCGGTGGCCTGGCTGGTGATCGCGCTGGCCGCGCCCGTCCTCGCGCCGCACGATCCGCTGGCGCAGGACCTGCCACGGCTGGCGGCGCCCGGTCCCGGGCACTGGTTCGGCACCGACCAGCTCGGGCGGGACATCCTGAGCCGCGTCATGTACGGGGCGCGGGTGTCGATCCCGCTGACGTTGCTGCTGGTGACGCTGTCGGTGCTGATCGGCGGCCTGCTCGGCGCGTGCGCAGGGTACTTCGGCAGGTGGGTGGATGAGACAATCATGCGGGTGGCGGACCTGGTGTTCGCGTTCCCGACCGTGATCCTGGCCATGGTGGTGGCCGCGGCGCTGGGCGCGAGCCTGGCGAACGCGGTGCTGGCCGTGCTGGTCGTGGCCTGGCCCGCCTACGCCCGGGTCACGCGCGGGCTGGTGCTGGGGGTGCGGGAGCGGGAGTTCGTGCTGAGCGGGCGGCTGCTGGGCTTCTCGGTGTGGCGGTCGCTGCGGGTGGACGTGCTTCCCAACGTGACCGGCCCGGTGCTGGTGCTGGCGACGCTGGACATCGGCACCGCCCTGTTGCTGCTGTCCGGGCTGTCGTTCCTGGGCCTCGGCGCCAAGCCGCCCTCTCCCGAGTGGGGGGCGATGGTGGCCTCGGGCGTCGACGTGTTCGACAGCTGGTGGGTGGCGACGTTCCCGGGGCTGGCGATCCTGACGGTGGTGCTGGCGTTCAACTTCCTCGGCGACACGCTGCGCGACGCGCTCGACCCCCGTACGGCCCGCGCGATCAAGGAGCGTGCGCTGTGACGACGACACTGGACATCGCCGGGCTGAAGGTGTCCATCGGCGGCAAGGAGATCCTGCGCGGCGTCGACCTGCGGCTGGAGCCGGGCAGGGTGCACGGGCTGGCCGGCGAGAGCGGGTCGGGCAAGACGATGACCGGGCTGGCGGTCCTGGGGCTGCTGCCGCATGGCGCGCGGACCTCGGGCGCCATTCGGCTCGGCGAGCGCGACCTGCTCACTTTGCCGCCCAAGGAGCTGAACCGGGTGCGCGGCGGCGAGGTCGCCATGGTCTTCCAGGACCCGGCCACGAGCCTGCATCCGATGCTGACGATCGGGAAGCAGCTCACTGAGCACATGCGCCACCATCTGGGGCTGGGCAAGGCCGAGGCCAGGGCGCGGGCGGTGGAGCTGCTGGGCAAAGTCCGCATCCCCGGCCCTGAGGAGGCGTACCGGCGCTTCCCGCACCAGTTCTCCGGCGGGATGCGGCAGCGGATCGCGATCGCGGTCGCGCTGGCCTGCTCGCCGAAGGTGCTGATCGCCGACGAGCCGACGACCGCGCTGGACGTGACCGTGCAGGCGGGCGTGCTGCGGCTGCTGCGCGGGCTCTGCGACGAGCTGGGGCTGGCGGTGCTGCTGGTCACCCACGACCTGGGCGTGATGTCGGCGGTCGCGGACGAGGTGAGCGTGATGAAGGACGGCCTGGTCGTCGAGTCGGGGCCGCGGGGCCGGGTGCTGCGCGAGCCCGAGCACGCCTACACCCGTTCGCTGCTGGAATCCCTGCCCGAGGCGGAGGCCCGATGAGTCTGCTGACCATCGACGACCTGGTCGTCGAGCACCGCTCCCCCGGCCGTCCCGCCGTGCGGGCCGTGGCCGGGGCCAGCCTGGAGGTCGCGTCCGGCGAGGTCGTCGGGCTGGTCGGCGAGTCCGGGTGCGGCAAGTCGACGCTGGCCCGCGCGGTCTGCGGGCTGAACCCGATCACCGAGGGCTCGATCACGTTCGAGGGGCAGCCGGTCACGCCGCTTGGACTGCGGCGCAGGAAGCTGACGGGCATCCAGATGGTGTTCCAGGATCCGTACACGTCGCTGAACCCGCGCCGGCGGGTGGGCGAGCAGATCGCCGACGGGCTGCGTACCTCGCGTGACACCGTGACGACGCCGGCCGACCTGCTGGAGCGCGTCGGCTTGCCGCGGGACTTCGCCGGGCGGCACCCGCACGAGTTCTCCGGCGGGCAGCGGCAGCGCGTCGCAATCGCCAGGGCCCTCGCCGCCCGGCCGCGGCTGCTGATCGGCGACGAGCCGATCTCGGCGCTGGACGCCTCGGCGCAGTCGCAGGTGGCCAAGCTGATGCGGGATCTGGCCGTGCAGTCGGGGGCGGGGCTGCTGTTCATCAGCCACGACCTGTCCGTGGTACGGGTGATCGCGGACCGGATCGCCGTCATGTACCTGGGCAAGATCGTCGAGGTGGGGCGTACGGAGGAGGTGTGGGCCGAGCCGCGGCATCCGTACACGCAGGCGCTGCTCAAGGCCATTCCCCGGCCGGACGGGATGGGCGTGCTGCCCGCGGAGTTGCCCGGGGACGTGCCGGATCCGGCGAATCCGCCAGACGGGTGCAGGTTCCACCCGCGGTGCCCGCTCGTGATGGACGTGTGCCGGGTGAAGGAGCCCGAGTTCGGGCCGGTGGCCTGCTGGCTGCACGAGCCGACGTGACGCCGGAGCGGGTCGAGGCGCGGCTGAAGGCCGCGCGGACGGCGATGGACGAGGAAGGCGTCGACGCCCTGGTGTTGCGGCCGTCGCCGGATTTCCGCTTCCTCGGCGGCGGGAATGGGGCGGCCTTTCTCGTGGTGACGCGGGACACGCTCGCCGAGACCGCCGATCCGGCGCGATGGGTGCCGGAGGGGGCGCGGCGGGTCGGGGTGGACGCGGAGATGCGGGTGCGGGAGCTGTTCGGGCTGGCGATCGAGGCCGAGCTGGTGCCCGCGTCTTCCGTGCTGGCCCCGCTGCGGCTGCGTAAGGAGCCGGACGAGATCGCCGCCGTCGAGCGGGCGGCCCTGCGGGCTGAGGAGGTGCTGCGGCAGGCGCGGGAGCTGGCCTGGTTCGGCGCGTCCGAGCGGGCGATGGCGGCCGCGCTGCGGATGCTGGCGCTGGAGTCGGGCTGCGAGGAGGTGCTGGCGCTGCGGGTGGCGGCGGGCGAGAACACGGCGCGGGCCGCGCACCTGCCCGGCGACCGCGTGATCAACCCCGGGGACGCGCTGCTGGTGTCGCTGTGCGGACGGTGGGACGGCTACTGCGCGGAGGTGGCGCGGGTCTTCGCGGTGGCGGAGCCGCCGGAGGACTTCGAGGCCATGTACTCGGTGGTGCTCGCCGCCCGCCGCGCGGCCCTGGCCGCGGCCCGGCCGCCCGCTCCGGCCGCCGACGTCGCGCGGGCGGTGGCCGAGGTGATCGACGGCACCGGGTACGGCCGGTTCGCCGCCGCGCACGCCGGCCGGGGCGTCGGCCTGGGCCCGGACGAGGGGCCGCGACTGGGCGAGGGCACGCCGCTCGCGCCCGGCATGACGTTCTGCCTGGAGCCGGCGATCTATGTGCCCGAGCTGTTCGGCGCGCGGGTCGCGGACGTGGTGGCCTGCACGGAGGCGGAACCCGTGGTGCTGAGCTCCGGCCCGCCGGAGCCCGCCGCCCTGCACGTGCTCGAACGCTAGGGCCGGCTGCTGAGGAGTCGCGCGGCGCGCACCGGGGAACGGGCAAGGCACGGTGGCGGGCAAGTCCCACAACAGTCTGGAGAGAACGTGAAGATCACTGGAGTCGAGCTGCGACGGATCGCGATGCCGCTCGTGGCGCCGTTCCGCACCTCGTTCGGCACCGAGACCGCCCGCGACGTCCTGCTGGTCAGAGTCGTGACGCCGGACGCCGAGGGGTGGGGCGAGTGCGTGGCCATGACCGAGCCGCTCTACTCCTCCGAGTACGTCGACGGCGCCGCCGAGGTGATCCGCCGCTTCCTGCTGCCCGCCCTGCCCAAGAACCTGGACGTGTACGACGTCGGCCGCGCCCTTGAGCCGATCAAGGGCCACCGCATGGCCAAGGCGGCGCTGGAGACGGCCGTGCTGGACGCGCAGCTGCGGGCGGCGGGCGAGTCGTTCGCCCGTTTCCTCGGCGCCGCCCGTACACGAGTGCCGTGCGGGGTGTCGGTCGGCATCATGGACTCGATCCCGCAGCTGCTCGACGCCGTCGCGGGCTATCTGGACGAGGGATACATCCGGATCAAGCTCAAGATCGAGCCCGGCTGGGACGTCGAGCCGGTCCGAGCCGTGCGCGAGCGGTTCGGCGACGACGTGCTGCTCCAGGTCGACGCCAACGCCGCCTACTCCCTGAGCGACGCCCCGCGACTGGCCCGGCTGGACGCGTTCGACCTGCTGCTCATCGAGCAGCCGCTGGCCAACGACGACCTGGTTCAGCACGCGAAGCTGGCGCAGCGCCTGAGGACGCCCATCTGCCTGGACGAGTCGATCGAGTCGGCCGAACACGCCGCCGCCGCGATCGCACTCGGCTCGTGCTCGATCGTCAACATCAAGCCGGGCCGCATCGGCGGCTACCTGGAGGCAAGGCGCATCCACGACCTGTGCCGGGCGAACGGGATCGCGGTGTGGTGCGGCGGCATGCTGGAGACCGGCATTGGCCGGGCGGCGAACGTGGCGCTGGCCGCGCTGCCGGGGTTCACACTGCCGGGCGACACGTCGGCGTCGCGGCGCTACTACGCGACGGACATCACCGAGCCGTTCGAGCTGGTGGACGGACACCTCGAGGTGCCGGCCGGGCCCGGCATCGGCGTCGAGCCGATCCCGGACGTGCTCGACGCGGTGACCACCGCCACCGAGTGGATCAGTCTCTGAGCTTGGGGGTCGCCCGAACGTCGATATTCTGCGCCCGCAGTCGGAACGGACATCCGGAAAAGTGTTATCCGGTCACCCTTGGGCCAGTCTCCTCGGGGCGAAAGATCGTCTCGCGAAAGGATTCACATGGTTCTCCAGACCAGCCGGCGGAGCCTGCTGAAGGCGGCGGCGGGTGTCGCGGTGCTCCCGGTGCTGCCGTCCGCGGCGCGGGCGTCGGCGGCGTTCAGGCATCCGGGGCTGCTGCACACCCAGGCCGACTTCGACCGGATCGCGGCCGCGGTGCAGGCCGGGGCGCAGCCGTACAAGACCGGGTGGGAAAAGTTGGTCGCCAACGGGCGTTCGGCTGGCACGTGGAAGGCGCGCCCGCTGGAGACCGTGGTGCGCGGCGGCACGGGGCAGAACTACGTGCAGTTCTACAACGACGTCCACGCCGCCTACCAGAACGCACTGCGCTGGAAGATCTCTGGGGAGAAGGCGCACGGCGACGCCGCCCGCGACATCCTGAACGCCTGGTCGGGCCGGTTGAAGACGGTCACGGGCAACGCCGACCGGTACCTGGCGGCGGGCATCTACGGCTATCAGATCGCCAACGCCGCCGAGCTCATGCGCGGCTATCCGGGCTTCGACGTGGAGCGGTTCCAGAAGATGTTGCTGACCGTCTTCTACCCGCTCAACGACCGCTTCCTGCTCGAGCACAACGGCGCCTGCATCACCAACTACTGGGCCAACTGGGACCTGTGCACCATGGCGTCGGTCATGGCGATCGGACTCTTCTGCGACGACCGGGCGAAGTTCGAGCAGGCCGTCGACTACTTCAAGAACGGCAAGGGCAACGGGTCCATCATGAACGCCGTTCCGTTCCTCCACCCGGGCGGGCTCGGCCAGTTCCAAGAGAGCGGGCGCGACCAGGGGCACACCATGATGGGCGTCGGCCTGCTCGGCACGATCGCCGAGATGGCCTGGAACCAGGGCGTCGACCTGTACGGCTACGCCGACAACCGGATCATGAAGGCGGCCGAGTACGTCGCCAAGTACAACCTGGGCCACGACGTGCCCTTCACCACCTACAAGTGGGGCACCGGCCAGAAATGCGCACCCCGTGAGCAGACGGTCGTGTCGACCGTGGCGCGCGGCCAGGACCGTCCCGTGTGGGAGCTGCTCTACAACCACTACGCCAACCGGCGGGGGCTGGCGGTGCCGTACACGAAGGCGTACGCCGAGCGGGTGCGGGCCGAGGGCGGGGGCGGCAACTACGGGCCGAACAGCGGAGGGTTCGACCAGCTCGGCTTCGGCACCCTGCTGTTCACGCGCGCGGCCGCCGGCGCCGGTGGCGGCGGTGGCGGCGGTGGCGCGCTGCCGACCGGGGTGACGCGCGTGCTCCAGTCCATCAACCTCCCGAAGGAGGGTATCGCCGCCTCGGGTGCTCTCGGCGTGCTCGGCGAGGCGGCGCCGCTGCGGATCGTGCCGGGCCTGGCCGATGCCAAGGGCTACTCGTTCATGGACGAGGACGGTCGTTATCTGCGGCACAAGGACTACCGGCTGCGGTTCGACGCCGACAACGGCACCGAGCTGTTCGAGCGGGACGCGACCTTCCTCGCCCGGCCCGGATCGGCGGCCGGGAGGGTGCGGGTGGAGTCGCTGAACTATCCCGGCCGGTTCGTCCGGCACCGTCACCACCAGCTCTGGCTGGACAAGGACCAGGACACCTCCGCCTTCCGCGCCGACAGCACGTTCAGGCCCGGCGCCGGCTAAACATGACTAGCCCTCATGTCTTGCGGAACGCTAACGTCTGGGGGAGGACGTCGGCGAGGACGCCGCCACTTTCAAGGGCACCTCGGCCACCCAGACCATGACCATCGACGGCGTCACGAGTGGCGAACCCACTCAGGCCGGCAACGGCCCGGACGCCACTCACTGCCGCTACACCGCGGCCGACATCATGTACAAGTAGCGCACTCCGGCCGGTGGGGCACTGGTTGCAGGCCCACCGGCACGCTGGTGAACTGGTTGAACCGCCCAGAGCTCCTCGGCTGACGAGAGCTCAGGCGCCGCGATGGATGACATGCCCGCCGGTCACGGTGAGGCGTACCGGCGCCTCGGCGACTTCGTCAGGGGGCGCCTCGACCGGGTCGAGCCCCAGGGCGGTCAGGTCGGCCCGGAACCCTTCGGCGATGCGACCGGCGACGGCGGCCTCGCCGGCGGCGAGAGCCGCATGCGCGGTGCAGCCTTCCAGGGCCTGTATGCCCGTGAGTCCCGGCCGGGAGGAGGCCGCTCCCCGGGGCGCTCGAGCGGTCGCGAGGACGGCGCGCACGTCGTAGTGGGCGATGGGCCAGTCCGAGCCGAGCGCGACGACCGCACCGGCGTCGCGCAGGTCCCGCAGGCGCCAGGCCTGGGCGGCACGCGCTTCCCCAAGCCGCATGGACCATTCGTCGGACCGGTCGGCGCGGGTGTAGCCGGTGTGCGGTGGCTGCAGGGAGGCGACGACGCCCAGGTGGGCGAATCGTGCCATCGTGTCGTCAGGCACCGACTCGATGTGTTCCACGCGATGGGCGAGGCGGCCGCCGGGCCCGAGTGACTCGACGGTGTCGAGGACGTGGCGCACGGCCGCGTCGCCGATCGCGTGAGTCGCCGTCCGCACCCCGGCCTGGTGCAGGAAGCGCAGGGCGTGGCTGTAGGCGGCGGGGTCGGGCCAGAACGCTTCCGTGCCCTGTCCATGGCAGTCCGGATGCTCCAGCCAGGCCGTGCCGCCCTCGACCGTGCCGTCCATGAAGAACTTCACGCCGCCGACCCGCCAGTGCCGTCCGCGGCGGTCCTGCAGTGCGACGAGTTCCTCCAGGGCCTGCCTGCCGTCGCCGGGCATGCACCAGGGGGCGAAGCGCAGCCGCAGCGGCAGGACGGTCTCCTCGGCCACGGCGTCGACCAGGCCGAGGTCTCCGAGGTCCATGACGTGGGTGCCGGTCAGTCCGGTGGCCGCCATGGCGGACAGCAGCTCGACCAGCCGGACGCGCCGCTCGGCGTACGACGGCCTGGGCATCACGGCTGTGACCAGGTCCATCGCGGCGTGCTCGACGAGATGTCCGGTCAGCCGTCCGTCGGCGTCGGTGGCGATGTGCGAGCGCTGTGCGAACGTCCGGGGGCCGGTGATGTCCGCGGCCTTCAACGCGGCTTCGGTGACGAGGGCCGAGTGGCCGTCGTACAGGCGCAGGAAGGCCGGCGCACCGTCCAGTACGTCCTCCACCAGAGCCCGGTCGATGGGCCGGCCGCCGAAAACGTTGTGGTCCAGGCCGAAGCCCACGACCCATCCGTCGGTTCGCCCCGCCGCGGCAAGCCCGGCCCGTAGCCCGGCGAGGTCGCGGACCTCGCTCAGATCGAGACCTGTGGCCATCTCCAGCCCCCACACGGGATGGCTGTGACTGTCGACCAGGCCGGGCACGAGCCAGGCACCAGCCAGGTCCACGATCTCCGTGCCCGGTCCGCGCCAGTGGGACGCGTCGCCCGCGTCGCCGACGGCGGCGATCAGCCCGTCGCGTACGGCGACCGCGGACGCGTACGGGCGCTCGGGATCGAGGGTACGAACGCGGGCGCCGGTGATGACGAGGTCGGCGGCGGACATGCGAGACGGTCTCCTTGGCTGGTCGGCATGGTGTCGAGAAGTGGCAACGCGGGGTCAGTCGCCGGCGTCGGCCGGCGGTTCGGCCGCGAAGTGCCTGTAGACCTCAGGCCTGACACGGCGCAGCCACCAGGCGAGCGCGAGCCCGGCCAGGAAGACGACCGGGACGATGGCCGCGAGAAGGGTGTTGACGGTCGCGGAGGCGCCGGTGAACAAGTCGAGGTGAGTGATCACCAGCGTGATGGCGGCGGCGAGGAGCACCGCCGCGGCAACGGGAGCCACGACGGTGCGCAGCACACCTTCGCGGTGGCGGACGCGCCGGAAGTAGAACGGCACCGCGAGCGCGACGAGCAGTTGCAGCGCCATCAGGCCGAGCATGCCGGGAGTGTTGACCCACAGCAGCAACTGTCCGTACGGGTCGGCTCCGGCCGTGGCGAAGGCGAGGACAACGACGGCGCCGAGGACGGTCTGGACGAGGCCGACGACGTAAGGAGAGCCGTGGCGTGGGTGGAGGCGGGCCAGCGCCTTGGGCAGGATTCCTTCCTCGGCGAGGGCGAGACCGTAGCGGTTGATGGCGTTGTGGAAGGCCAGGAGGGAGGCCAGGACACTGGTGACGATGAGGACGTGCATCAGGTCCGCCGCCCACTCCCCGACATACGTCGTGATGGCGGAGAAGAACAGCCCGGCAGGATCGGCGCCGGCCGCCGCGACGACCTGCGCGGCACCGAACGCCTGGATCGCGGTCCACACGATGAACGCGTAGAACAGACCCAGGAATCCGACGGCGAGATAGGTGGCGCGCGGCACCGTCCGGGCAGGGTCGCGGGCCTCGCGACGATAGATGACGGTCGACTCGAAGCCGGTGAACGCGGCGAACGCGAACGCCAGCACGGCCGCCGTGCCGGGCACCAGCACGTTGCCCGGCGCGAAGGAGTCGAGCGACAGCCCGCTGGCGCCGCCCTTGATGAGCACGCCGATGGCGAGCAGAGCGAGGATGCCGATCTCCGCGACCAGCAGGATGCCGAGCACTTTGGCGCCGAACTCGATGGACCGGTACCCGCCGTAGCCGATGAGCAGCAGCCCCGCCAGCGAGACGGGCAGCCACGGGATGTCCACCCCGAACAGGGCATGGGCGGTGCCCTGGGTGGCGCTGCCGAGGAGACCGTAGACGCCGATCTCCATGCCGTTGTAGCCGACCAGCGCGAGCAGTGCGGCTGCGATGCCCAGCCCGCGGCCCAAGCCTCGGGTGATGTACGCGTAGAAGGCGCCGCCGCTGCGGACGTGGCGGCTCATGGTGGTGAAGCCGATGGCGAAGACGGCGAGTGTGACGCCGGCGATGAGGTAGCCAGCGGGGGCGCCGATTCCGCCGAGCATGATCGCGAGCGGGGCGACGCCGGCCATCACGGTGAGCGGGGCGGCCGCGGAGACGACGAAGAACGCGATGTCCGTGGTGCCGAGCGAGCCGGAGTGCAGGGAGGGGGCGGGGACCGAAGTGCTCTCGCCGGAGGTGGACGCGGAGTGGGTAACGGGCATGGGGAAGCCCTTCTAGCTGGGGGCGAAGACAGGGTCGGGCGTGCCGGGGTGGCCGTCGCCAATAAATCTAAAGGCTTTCGGTTTCCGCAATGTAACCTCATCTCCAGAATCTGGGAAGACCCCCTCCAGGAGGCACACCGACCATGGGACGCCCGCGCACCCCCTTGCTCGATCGAGAGCGCATCACCACCACCGCACTCGAACTCGTCGATGCGCACGGCGAGTTCAGCGTCCCCCAGATCGCGCGTCGCCTCGGGGTGCAGACCGGCTCGGTCTATCACCACGTGGACGGCCGGGACGGCATCGTCGAACTGCTCCGAGAGCGGGTCGCGCAACACATCGACGTCACCGCTCTGGACCTCCGGCCCTGGGACGCGGCCCTGACGGCCTGGGCCCGGTCCTATCGCGCCGCCTTCGCGGCCCACCCCCGGGCCATTCCGATGCTGATGACATCACCCGTCCGCGCCCCACGCGTCCTCGAACAGTACGAGCGGGCCGTCATCCTGCTCCTCGACGCGGGCTTCCCCCTGCCGGACGTCATGCCGGTCATCGTCGCCCTGGAGAACGTCGTCCTGGGCTCGGCCCTCGACCTCGCCGCCCCCGAGACCATGTGGGAGATCGCCGACGACACGGCCACCCCGCGCCTCGCAGAAGCCCTGGACGCGATCGGCGACAACCGCGCCGACCGCGCGTTCGAACTGGCCCTTGAGGGCTTCTTCGTGCAGGCGCGGCGCATGCTGGAGACGTACGCGCAGGCCTGAGCGGCCCCCGACTCGGGCCCGCTCTCGGTCGATGCCAACGTCGACCTGTTCAACGCTCACAGAGCGGTCCGATCGCCACGGCTGCACCGTCACACCCGCGAGTCGGACATATCGCGAGGTTGACTGAATTTTCAGTCTAGGACACACTTTTTTCCGATACGGCTCGTGGACTACGAGCCATGATCGACGAGGAGGCCGCGCCTGATGGATCGACGCACCCAGATCCTCCGGGCGGCCGCGCGGCGCATCGCGCGAGACGGCGTCCGCGGTCTGCGCGTCAACGATGTCGCCGAGGAGGCCGACGTCTCCCCCGGTCTGCTCTACTACCACTTCACCGACCGTGCCGGACTGCTCAGCGCGACGTTGGACTACATCAACACCCACGCGAACGAGGTGCGTGCGCGACGTGCGCATGCCGGCCTGTCGGCCTTCGCGAAACTCGAGCAGCAACTCCTGTTCGAGATCGACGAAGACACCGAAGTACGGGAGAACTCCGCGGCCTGGAGCGAGTTGCGCGCCCTCGCCGTGTTCGAGACCGAACTCCAGGAGCCGTTGCGCAGCACCACATCCGCCTGGATCCAGGAGGTGGCCCGGTCGGTGGCGGCCGCCGAGAAGGACGAAGGGACACACCCGGCCGGCGGCTCCGACCCGACGCGTACGGCGATGATCCTGACCGCGCTCGTCGAGGGCCTGTCCAACCGCTGGCTTTCGGGGGAGCTCACCGTCGAGGAAGCGCACAGCCTGCTCTCCGAGGCCACGACCCGTCTGCTGCACCGTACTCCCAGCCCGTCGCCACCACGACGGCTCGACCACCGCGAAACACCTGCGAAGGAGACATCGTGAAGCTGCTCACCGGGCTGAACCCGCCACCGTCGCCTGCTCGGGTCCGCACGCGGCAGCGGTCGCCGTTGCGTGTCGGGCTCGTGCAGCATGCCTGGCGTCCCGACCCCGATGAGCTCACCGGTGCGCTCTCCGACGCCATCGGCGTGGCGGCGGCCGAAGGCGCCGAAGTGGTGTTCCTGCCCGAGCTGACCCTGGCGAAGTACCCCGCGCATGAACGGGCCGCGGGGCGACCAGGCGACCTGGCCGAACACCTGACCGGCGGACCGACGTACGCGTTCGCGGCGGGCGCGGCGAAAGCGCACGGCGTCTTCGTGCATGCGTCCGTCTATGAGAGGGCCGACGGCCCGGACGGGCGCGGATTCAACACGGCCATCCTCGTCTCCCCTGAGGGTGAACTGGTCGCCCGCACGCGCAAGCTGCACATCCCGGTCACCGCGGGATACTACGAGGACACCTACTTCCGGGCGGGACCGGCGGACGACCCCTTTCCGGTCTACGAGGTCGACCGGCTGCACGGCGTCCGCCTCGGCCTTCCCACCTGCTGGGACCAATGGTTCCCTGAGCTGGCCCGCGCCTACTCCCTGGCCGGCGCCGAAGTCCTCGTTTATCCGACCGCGATCGGCTCCGAGCCGGCGTTCCCGGAGTTCGACACCCAGCCGCTCTGGCAGCAGGTGATCGCCGCGAACGGGATCACGGCGGGGACCTTCATGGTCGTACCCAACCGGACGGGCGACGAAGGGGCCCTGAGGTTCTACGGCTCGTCGTTCATCTCCGACCCGTACGGCCGCGTCCTCGTCCAGGCACCCCGGGACGAGGAGGCCGTTCTTGTGGCCGACCTCGACCTCGAACAGCGGCGAGACTGGCTCGACCTCTTCCCCTTCCTCACCACCCGCCGGCCCGACACCTACGGGGCTCTGACCGCCCCCGTCGAGCCGGGCAAGCCTTACGGAGAGGTGTTCTCGTGAGCGAGCCCGTGCAGCACGGCTGGCGGATGCCGGCCGAGACCGCGCCGCACGAGTGCACGTGGATGGCGTTCCCACCGGCCTCACCGGCGCTCGGTGGCAACGCGGACGACATCGACGTCGCCCGCAGGACCTGGACGCGGGTCGCGCACACGATCCTCGAGTTCGAACCCGTGATCATGGTGGTGGACCCGGCCGACGTCGCCGCCGCCCGTTCCCGGCTCTCCCGTGAGGTGACGATCGTCGAGCAACCGCTGGACGACGCGTGGATGCGCGACATCGGGCTGACGTTCGTGCTCGACGCCGACGGACGGCTGGGAGGCGTCGACTGGACCTTCAACGGCTGGGGCAGACAGGAATGGGCCTCCTGGGACCTCGACAGCAAGGTCGCCGCCGCGATGGCCGACGTCGCCGGCTGCGCGTACCTGCCCTCCTCGATGGTGAACGAGGGCGGCGGTATCCACGTCGACGGGCTCGGCACGGTGCTGATCACCGAGACCGTGCAACTCGACCCTGGCCGCAACCCCGGCATGAGCAAGGCCGACGTGGAGCGCGAGCTCACCGCCACGATCGGCGCGCAGAACGCCATCTGGCTGCGCCGTGGCCTCACGCGGGATTACGAGGTCTACGGCACCCGCGGCCACGTCGACATCGTCGCCACCTTCCCGTCCCCGGGGACAGTGCTCCTCCACGATCAACGCAACCCGGAACACCCGGATCACGCGGTCACCGCCGAGGTCCTCGACACGCTGTCGCGCAGCACCGACGCGCTCGGCCGGCCCTATCAGGTCGTCAGGCTCCCCGCTCCGGCCGCCCTCCGCGACCGGCGCGGCTTCGTCGACTACAGCTACGTCAACCACCTCGTCGTCAACGGCGGCGTCGTGGCGTGCACCTTCGATGATCCCGCCGACGCGGAAGCGCTCGACGTCCTCGCCGAGGTCTATCCCGGTCGCAGGGTTGTCGGGGTGGACTCGCGCGAGATCTTCGCTCGCGGCGGCGGCATCCACTGCATCACGCAGCAGCAGCCCGCCGCGTCTTCGAGGTAACTCCTGATCGAGGAGAACGCACCTGATGAGTACTGCGATCCAGGCATCGAGGAGTTCGTCGCCGAGCGACAACAGGCCGCCGACCCGAGATCGCAGCCCTACCGGCGATATGACGCTTCGGCAGCCCTTGGCAGAGTGGCAGCGCATGGTGCAGGTCGACGTGCTCGGCTGCTCGCCTCTGACGCGGCATCCACTGATGCACGAGATCGGATAAGGAATCCGGCGGCGGCCGCGGTGAAGAACATCAGGATGCCGTACGTCGCGGCTGGCACCGCCATCTGGGTGTTGTTCAGCAGCGCCGACTCACCCCCACGGACGTGGGAACCACCTGCCTCTGGTCACCAACCTCTCCCTGAGCTACGGCTCACCCCCACGGACGTGGGGAACGCGACGAATCGTCAGCCGAGATGCCGCCTGGGATCGGCTCACCCCCACGGACATGGGGAACGCCCGACCAGCGCTTGCGTGCCATCGTCGTAGCGCGGCTCACCCCCACGGACGTGGGGAACGCGCAGCACTCACCGGGCATGGGGCGCAGATCGCCGGCTCACCCCCACGGACGTGGGGAACGCACATCGGCCAGCACCGGATAGCCGGGCCGGTCCGGCTCACCCCCACGGACGTGGGGAACGCACGTCGGCCGCGCAGATCTCGCGGTGGTCGTGCGGCTCACCCCCACGGACGTGGGGAACGCCAGATCGGCATCCCGGTACTCGCGATCATGACCGGCTCACCCCCACGGACGTGGGGAACGCACCTGCACCCACACGTACGCATTGTCGCGGAACGGCTCACCCCCACGGACGTGGGGAACGCGGCTCACCTCCTACTTGACCAATCGTAGAAGGCGGCTCACCCCCACGGACGTGGGGAACGCACTTCCTGACCAGCCAGAATAGACCCGACCTGCGGTGATGCCAGTGTCGGTAATTGTCGGTGTTTTCGCTCCATGCCACCGGGTATGCGGCTGGCCCACATGGACCTGGGCCAAAACGTGGTGCATAAAACACCCCAAGACGATCAGAACATCATTCTATTGAAAATAATGTCGGGAAGTATTGCCCTCCCTGCACTATGACCGCCTATGCTGCCCTTCGCAGATCGATCTCAGATAGGGACAGACACGGAGCTAAGGGGAGTCACATCCATGAATGGGGCAGACCGCGGCTCGATAGATTTGAATCTTTGGGGGAAATCGCATGGTTTGTGCCGTCCCTACCCTTTGGTCTGCCACCTCCTGGACACAGCAGCGATGGCCATCACACTATGGCATCGGTATCTCCCATCAGCCCTTCGGCGCTCGATCGCCGAGCGCTTGGGAACCACAGAAGGCGATGCAGGCAGGCTCATCGCCTTCTGGGCAGGTTTGCACGATATCGCGAAATGTATACCCTGCTTCCAAGCGATGGACTCGGTGGCCTATCAGAACTTGCAGGATTATCCGGAAGTGCATAGCGAGAAACGCCGTCACGAGCACGCCGCGCATGTATGGCTAGGTCGCGCACTAGCGGAGCAAGTGGGGTACGAGGCTGGCTCTGTGAGGAGCTCTGCCTTTGTTGTGGCCCAGTTGTTGGGAGGCCATCATGGTCGTTTCCTGACCAGAGATCATCGCGAATGCCGCTTTCCGGCCGTATCTCTTATGCCCGAGCTGGGAGCAGGCAAGTGGGAGGAGCAGCGCCTGCTCATCCTGGACGCCATCATCGACGTCCTAACCCCTCCTCCTGCTCCGGACGCGATAGGCACGGAGGCTGCGGCGCTAGCCTGCGGAATCATCATCTTGGCCGACTGGCTTGTCAGCCAGGATGATCATTTAACTCAGCGCCTCCCCGAAACCCCGGGCAGCAGCCAGGACCTCGAAGAGCACTACCGGCGCTCTTTGCAGTTGGCACCGAGCCTGCTCCAGGAGGCCGGCCTGACTCCGGTACGGCTGCGGGAGGCGAGCTTCGCCGAAGAGTTCCCGTACATTCAGACGCCGAACGATCTCCAGCGCTCGGTGGCTGAGATGTTGCCCGGCCTGCTTGGGAACGGTCCCGGGCTGCTGCTGGTCACCGCGCCGATGGGTGTGGGCAAGACGGAGGTTGCCTTTCACGGAGCCCGATTGCTCGGTGATGCCTGCGGCACCCCTGGCTTTCTCTTCGGGCTGCCTACGATGGCGACGGCCGATCAGATGTACGGCAGGGCCAGGGCCTACGGCGAGCACCAGGCCGAAGGTGATGCAGCGCTGACCTTGCTACACAGCATGTCGTGGCTCAACGACGCCTATACGGGCACAGGCACTGCTCCCGCGGTGATCAGCAATGACGTCGATGTGACGGCGCCGGACTGGCTGCATGGCAGAAAGCGGGGATTGCTGGCGTCGATGGCGGTGGGCACGATCGATCAGGCGTTGTTGGCCGCGTTGCCCCTTAAGCACCTGCCGCTGCGCCTGCTGGGGCTAGCGGGCAAGGTGCTGATCGTCGATGAAGTGCATGCCTACGACGCGTACATGCAAGGCCTGCTGGGCAAGTCGCTCACCTGGCTGGGACGGCTCGGGGTGCCGGTGGTCTTGATGTCGGCCACCTTGCCCACCCGAATCGCCAGCCGTCTGATCGCGGCGTATCTTCGCGGGGCCGGGCATCAGCAGGTGGACCTGCCTCCGATCCAGTACCCGGGTTGGTCCTACGCCGACGCCTCCACTGGCAAGATCACTCCGTTCCCGGTGCAGAGCGAACCCCGGGACCTGCACCTCCAAATCCAGCCGGTGGCGGTGACGACCTCCGGTCTGGATCGTTCCGAAGCGCTGCGCACTCTACTGGCTCCTGCTTTGGATGAGGGGGGTTGTGTGGGCTTGGTCTGCAACACCGTCGCCGAGGCCCAGGAGACGTATGTGTTCCTGCGGGACTGGTTCGCCAAGCTGCCAGACACGCCGGAGCTGACCCTGCTGCACGCCCGCTTCCCCGCACGCCGCCGGGAAGCGATCACCAAGGAGATCATTGCGAAGTTCGGCAAGTGCACACAATGCCCGTCGTTGGCCGAATGTGAGCATCGGCCACAGGCTGCCGTTCTCGTGGCAACCCAAGTGATCGAGCAGTCCTTGGATCTTGATTTTGATCTGATGATTAGCGATCTGGCCCCGATCGCGCTGCTGTTGCAACGGGCCGGGCGGTGCCAACGGCATGCGGGCAGGAAGCGACCGTCATGGGCCGCCAAGCCGCAACTTGCCGTTCTTCGGCCCACTGACGCCATGGGCGAACTGGCGTTACCGCGCTCATGGCCGTTCATCTACTCCCCCTCGCTCCTCCGTCGCACCGACGCACAGCTCCAGAACAGGGTGATCGCCATCCCTGACGACATCCAGGATCTAGTGGAACGGGTCTACGACGATGCGTTCACTGACGGGCATATGAGCGATGAGGACCTGGAGTGGATCGGCCAGGAGATCGCCCAGTGGGGCATGGCGGATCTGGTTGCGATTCCTGACCCGGAAGCGGTAGCCGGGTTGCACCAGCTCACCTCATCAGACGTGAGCGAGGACATGATCGCCACCAGGTTCGGCGCGGACTCAGCCCGCATACTGTTCGCCTACCGAGGGCCTGACGGCGGACTCTACCTCGATGCGAACCACTCGGTGAAGCTCCCCGACACCACCAAGCTGCCCCGCCACGTGATCAAACGGATTCTCGCCGAGACCATCCCCGTCCGAGCGTCCCTCCTCAAGGACCGTGACGCCTCCAACGAGCCGCCAGCGAGTTGGGCGAACAACGCCTGGCTCCGCGATCTGGTAGTCATCCCGCTCCAGATCGCTGAATCTGGTCAAGCGAGCGGGCGAATCGGGGAGCGGCTCCTCGAACTGTCCGCAGACCTTGGGTTGAGGCTGCTGAGAAGAGCAAGCACGCGGTTATACTTCCGAGAGCATCAACCTTCGGGATAAGCTCATCTCCGCCACACGCGCCGCCGAGATGGAGGTGCCACTGATGGACATCACTCTCGAGTTACCTCACCAGGTACTCAACAAGCGCTACGTTGGATCACCACGTGGATATATCGAGTTGTGATCCTCGTCCTCGTCGTAGTGGTGACAATGTACGCGGCCCAGTAACAGCCAGGGGGCGCCGCCAAGAGACGGCGCCCCCTCCCCCACGGTCGTGGGGAGCGCTAACCGTAGTCACGAGCAGCAGCACGCGCTTGTACGGCTCACCCTCATGCGATGAGGAGATACATGTCTATTGTCCACAACACGTCAGCCGGTTGTGACCTGCTGACTGGCGGCTGGATCACGGTGCCCAGCGGACCCGCGGTTGGAATCCATGATCTGTTCGCAGGGGCACACGACTTCGAGGACATCGTCACGCCCCTCACGCCCGCAGGGTCAGGCCTTTGGCGAGTTCTCACGGTGATCGCAGCCCGAGTCACCGGCCTTGACAAGCCCGCCGACTTCACTGAGTGGGATCGCCGGCGCCAGGCTGTGCTGAAGTCGGGCAGCTTCGATGAGGAGGCGGTCACCTCCTACTTCGATCGATATCGCGATCGTTTCGCACTCTTCCACGCAGATCGCCCCTTCTTGCAGGATCCGCGGCTGGCCGAGCAGTGCGGCAAGACCTCGGGCATCAACAAGCTGGTGCTGTCACGCCCCGCCGGCAACAACCAGGTGTGGTTCGACCACCACACCGACATCGACGCCAGGCCAATACCGCCCGAGGAAGCGGTCTGGTATCTGCTGGCACAGCTGTACTACGGCCCTTCTGGTCGCTGCACGAGTCGCACGGTGGCGGGCAGGAGCGAGGCCAACAGCACAGCCGGTCCGCTACGGGGCACGATCTCCTTTCATCCACTGGGCCGGAACGTGTTCGAGTCCCTCGTCGTGGGCATCCCCTACCCGGGTAACCAACCCACGGCAGAGGACTTGGCCCCCTGGGAGCGTGACGATCTCCCCAACCCGCTCGGCCTACCTCCGTCACCTACAGGTGTAGCAGGAGTGCTGACCGGCCGATTCCGGCACGCGACCCTCCTAGCGCAGCACAACGGCATGGTCACGGACGCGTGGATCACCTGGGCGTGGCGGCAGCCCACGACACCGGCCCAGGATCCGTATCTGATCTATCAGGAGAACAAGACCGGCGATCGGTACGCCAGGGGCGCGCGCGCCGAGCGAGCGTTGTGGCGGGATGTGGATGCCCTGCTCCTACACGATGTCGGTGATGAGCACGCACGCCGCCCCGATGTGCTGGACAAGGCCGAGAGCCTGCCGTTCGAGTTGCTGGACGCGTTGCGGGTGCGGGCCTTTGGGTTCGATCAAGACGGGCAGACGCGCGATCGGCAGTGGTTCACCGCAACCACACCTGCCATCTTGTCCCTGCTGCAAGATCCCGATAGCGCGGTCGGGGTGAGCAGGGTGAGGATCTCCGCCGAGCGGGTGGGACGTCACCTTCGTAGCGCGTTGCGTAATGCGTGGGTGGCGATCAATGATCCATCCAACGGGCAGGGCTCGCCCGTGCGCGGCGACATTCCTCCCGGTCCTTGGCGAGAGCAGGGGGATGCATCCTATTGGCCGCGCACCGAGTCCTTGTTCTGGCAGAAGGTCTTCGCCAGGCGCTTTGAGGAACCGGCGCGGGACTTCATCACGCTCGCCGCACAGATCTACGACAAGGTCACCGATAAGGCCGGCAGCGCGCCCCGCCATAGGCGAGCGATCGAGCGCGCCCGCGGCTTCATCTTCGCCGCGAGCAAACCGGCGCAGCCAAGGAGGAGTCATGCCAGACCCTGATGGCCTGCAGCGGCAGGCGACTACGCTGGTGGCGGCGGCTGTCAAGACGCTCACCCACCCTGACAAGCGCCGCCGCGTCGCCTTGCGCAGGGCGTTGGGCCGCGCACCACAAGATCCGGCGGTTCGCGCCGCGCACTTGGTGGTCGCTCCCGTCTTGCCGCAGTCCTGCGATGAGGCAACCGAGCGGGCGTTCTACTCCGTGGCTGCGATGATCGCTGCCCAGCCACGCGAGGCCCGGGATCAGACTGCCAGTCGTACCAACGACGAGGACAAGACCAACGCCAGCGCTCCGGATGCTGACGAAGCCGGCAAGAACGAGAAGCAGGAAAGCCTGGGCGTCACACTGGGCCGCGCGGTCGCAACCGGCAAACAACGCGAAGATACGACCGAATCCCGCCTGCACCTGATGTGCCGCCAGAACACTGCCGGGATCCACCGCCACCTGCCGCGCCTGATCGCGACGCTTCGCGCGGATCTGGTTCGGGTGGACTGGGTACGGCTCACCGTCGATCTTTCCCGCTGGGGTCGCGAGCGGGATCTGGTGACCAAGAAATGGCTGCAGGACTACTACCGGACGCTGCACGCGGTACGTGCCGCCCGTGAAAAGAACGCGTCAACCAGCGAAGGCGAGGACCAGTGAGCTCTCCCCGATTCATCGACATCCACCTGTTGCAGACGCTGCCCTACAGCAACATCAACCGAGACGATCTCGGCTCGCCCAAGACCGTGGTGTATGGCGGGGTGAGTCGGACACGAGTCAGCAGCCAAAGCTGGAAACGAGCCGTACGACTGGCCGTGGAGGCAACGCTGAGCGACCGGGCAGCGCGCACCCGCCGCATCCCCGAGCAGGTCGCCGAGCGACTGAAGGTGCGTGGCTGGCCACCCGAGCTGGCAGCCGCCGCCGGTCAGCAGGTGGCGCTGTCGGCCGGTAAGGGTTTGAAGGTGGAAAGCGACGGCGTCACCTCGGTGCTGCTGTACCTGCCCACCTCCGCGCTGGACGAGCTGGCCGACCTGGCCATCGAACATCGCGACAAGATACAGGCCCAGGCAGAACAGAAAAAGCCCGCCGCCGCGCTGCCTGCGAACCGGATCGCCGAACTGCTGTCGCGCCGCAACGGCGTGATCAACTTGTTCGGCCGGATGCTGGCCGAACTGCCCAGCGCCGAGGTCGATGGCTGCGTCCAGGTCGCACACGCCTTCACCACGCACGAGACCAACACCGAGGTCGACTTCTTCACTGCGGTTGATGACCTCAACCCCAACGAGATGCGCGGCAGCGGTCACATGAACTCCGCCGAGTACTCCTCCGGCGTCTTCTATCGCTATGCCAGCCTCGACTTGACCGGCCTGCGCGACAACCTCAACGACCAAGCCGCCGCGACCGAGCTGACGACTGCGTTCTTGACCGCGTTCATCTCCGCCCTGCCCACAGGCAAGCAGAACTCCACCGCTGCCAACACCATCCCCGACCTCGCCTACATCGCGGTGCGCGCCGACCGGCCGATCTCGCTGGCACCCTCGTTCGAGGCCCCCATCCGGCTCACCGGAGAGGGCGGATACGCGATCCGCTCGCGCGACGCGCTGGCCTCCTACGCCCAACGCCTGCACACTCTGTGGGGCGCGGACGGCATCATCCGGCACGCGCATGCCGCCATTGACCCCAAACCGCTGCCCGGCCTTGGCGACAAGGACGCCTCCTACGCCCGCCTGATCGAGAACACCGTGGCCGTCGCCTGCCCTGCGGAGCCGGGCGCGTGAGCGGGCTGGTGCTGCGTCTGGCCGGGCCGTTGCAGTCCTGGGGCGAGCACAGCGCCTTCGCCGAGCGTGACACTCAGCGCTTTCCCACCCGCTCCGGCCTGATCGGCTTGTTCGCTGGCGCGTACGGCATGCGCCGCGGCGCGGACCTGTCCGGCTTCGACCAGCTGACCTTCACCATCCGTATCGACCGGCCTGGCATCCCCGTAGCCGACTTCCACACCGTTGGTGGCGGGCGAGCACGGCAGCACACGGTACCGACAGCCGACGGCGGCAGGCGCAGCGTCGAAACCGCCACCATCGTCACGCGCCGCCATTACCTGGCCGACGCCGTCTTCACCGTCGGCCTCACTGGTCCGCCTGACCTCATCACGGAGCTGGCCGAACGGCTGAACCGCCCGCGCTGGCAACCGTACCTAGGCCGCCGCTCTTGCCCACCCGACCCGCCGCTCCTGCTCCGTCAGACTCCAGACCCCTTCACCGAGCTCACCCAACGTGTCCCGGTCCCGCGCCGCTTCGCCGGCGACGGCTCTCTGGACTTCGTCCGCGAAGGAGCCGACAGCCAGGCCACCTCCGTCACCGAGCTCATGGACGTGCCGGTCAGCTTCGCCCGCCTGGAGCGCCGCTACCGGCACCGCACAGTCAGCATCATCCCCATTGCGATCCCGGAGCCGTTGTGGGTCGGCCGGGGCCACCGCTATCAAGACGCGCTATTCGCCTACGTGGGAGGGACACCATGACCGCATGGCTGACCCGCATCGTTCTGGACCCTCGCAGCCACGCCGCCCGCCGTGACCTGGGCGACGCCGACGCGCTGCACAAACGGGTCATGTCCCTGGTGCCCGACGAGCTGGGCGAGCAGGCGCGTGCCAAGGCTGGAGTGCTGTATCGCTACGACGAGACCGGAACGGTTGGCCCGCACCTGCTCATTCAGACGGGCCTGCCTATTGACAACTCCCGGCTGCCTGCCCGGTACGGCTCCCTCGCCGTTCGCGACCTGACCCCACTCCTGGACCTGCTGCGTGCCGACATGACTGTGCGCTATCGCATCGTCGGCAACCCCACCAAACGCCTCGGCCGCACCTCCGAACGCGAAGGCAAGCTGGTGGCCCTGCGCGGCATGGAGGCTGACCAATGGTGGCATGCCCGCGCCGAAGCCAGCGGGCTGATCCTGCACACCCTGATCTCCACCGCGCTGCCCGACATCCGCGGCAAAGGACCCGGCAGGGTCCAGCACGCCGCCACCCGCTTCGACGGCATCGCCGTGATCAAAGACCCCGGCCTAGTGCGACACGCCGTCCTTGCCGGTATCGGCCGGGGTAAAGCCCACGGCTGCGGCCTGCTCAGCCTGGCCCTCACGGACACCTGATGAGCAGTCCCTCCGACGCCAAACGGCGGCTGGGCCAGCCCACGCTGGCCATGCTGCCCCGTATCGCCGACTCGCTGTCCTTCCTCTACATGGAAAGCGTCCGCATCGTCCAAGACGACACCGGCGTATGCGCCCAGGTGGAATCACCTCGCGGCCTGGAACGGGTCTACCTGCCCACCGCCTCGCTGGCCTGCGTCCTGTTGGGCCCCGGCACCTCCATCACCCAACCGGCCCTGGCCACCTTCGCCAGGCACGGCACCACCCTGGTCTGCGTCGGCGCCGGCGGCGTCCGCTCCTACGCCGGGATCCTGCCCGCCCGACTCACCACCGACTGGCTCGAACGCCAAGCCCGCGCTTGGGCCGACGAAGACCAACGCCTGCAGGTGGCCATCCGTATGTACGAGGACCGGTTCGGTACTGCACCCACGGTGCCGGGCTGGCCCAATTGCGCGGTCTGGAAGGCCAGCGGGTCAAAGCCCTTTACCGCATGCTGGCCACCAAGCACGGCATCTCCCGCTTTCGCCGAAACTACGACCCCGCCGCATGGGACAGCCAAGACCCCGTCAACCTCGCCCTGTCCGCGGCCAACACCGCTCTGTACGGAACCGTCCACGCCGCCGTCCTGGCCCTGGGCTGCTCCCCCGCGCTCGGCTTCATCCACTCTGGCACTCAGATGGCCTTCGTCTACGACATTGCCGACCTGTACAAAGCCAAGGTCACCATCCCTCTCGCTTTCTCGCTCGCCGGGTCCGCTAATCCCGAGCGCGATGCTCGTAGACAACTGCGGGAAGAGTTCCGGCTGATCGAGCTCATGCCCACGATCGTCTCCGACATCCAGAAGATGATCGCTCCAGATCAACCGCAGCACACGGCAGCCGCTTCCACGGCTGACATCGTCCACCTGTGGGACCCCGATCTCGGCTCCCTGCCCGCCGGCGTCAACTACGGCGACGACCTCACCGCCGATCCCGAAATCCCCTGGTAAAGCGCTCGACTCCTCACCTCGGGCTGCGCCGTACTCCCCTAGCAGGTGAACTGATGGCGTCAATGATCGTCATATCCACCACCGCCGTACCCGACCACGTCCGCGGTGCCCTGTCCCGCTGGCTCATCGAGCCCGCCCCCGGCCTGTACGTCGGCACCGTCTCCGCACGTGTCCGTGATGAACTCTGGTCCGCTGTCAGCGGCTGCATCGCCGACGGCGCCGCCGTTTACCTCCACCCCGCCGACAACGAGCAAGGCTTCGTTGTCCGCACCGCAGGCGAGCGCCGCCGCCACGTCGCCGACTTCGACGGCCTCCAGCTCATCCGCTTCCTCCCCCAACCATGACAAGCGATCATCACGTCCGCCGAAGCGACAAACACCGACACCCACATTCGCCCAGGTCACCCCCATATCCGCAGCTCAGCAAGTCCGGTCCCCACACCCGTGGGGGTGATCCGGCTAAGAAGCGTCCTACCACACGTTGCCAAATCCGGTCCCCACACCCGTGGGGGTGATCCGGAGGGGCTTGAGGTGCAGTGATGCGCCTCGAACCGGTCCCCACACCCGTGGGGGTGATCCGGCATGACCAGGCGCTTGCCACGTCCGGGAATCCCGGTTCCCACACCCGTGGGGGTGATCCAGTGGCAGAGGTCATCGAGTACTTAATCACCATTCCGGTCCCCACACCCGTGGGGGTGATCCGGATCCTGGTCTTAGTCAGCCTCAGTCCCGAGTCCGGTCCCCACACCCGTGGGGGTGATCCGTACGTGCCGCCGCCGGGAGCCGCCGCGTTCTGCCGGTCCCCACACCCGTGGGGGTGATCCGGTGGAGGGCCACATCATCCCCGGCCTGGGTCCCCGGTCCCCACACCCGTGGGGGTGATCCGGACCTGGTCATCGCGGACCAGTGGGCCAAGTCCCGGTCCCCACACCCGTGGGGGTGATCCGGTCATCGGCTTGCAGGTCTGGTACCGCTGCGCCCGGTCCCCACACCCGTGGGGGTGATCCGACGAAGAAGAACCCGGAGACCGGTGAGGAGAACCGGTCCCCACACCCGTGGGGGTGATCCAGGAGACATGATGCGGCTCGTGATCGCCCTGATCCCGGTCCCCACACCCGTGGGGGTGATCCGTTCCTCAAATGGGGAGGGTGGGGGGCGATACCCGGTCCCCACACCCGTGGGGGTGATCCACATATGTCCGTTTTGTATAGCTTTTTGGTGTGCCGGTCCCCACACCCGTGGGGGTGATCCGTCATCTTTCCCGATCTCGCCGCCGCGGAGGCTCCGGTCCCCACACCCGTGGGGGTGATCCGACGCGGCGGATGCGCTGTGCCGAGGCTGCCGTCCGGTCCCCACACCCGTGGGGGTGATCCGGTGTACTGGGGGTGTCTCCAGGCGCTGAGGCTCCGGTCCCCACACCCGTGGGGGTGATCCGTCGGCGCTGATCGAGGACAGGCTGACCTGGTTCCGGTCCCCACGCCCGTGGGGGTGATCCGCGCTACCAGCATGACGAAACCGCCGATGCGCTCCGGTCCCCACGCCCGTGGGGGTGATCCGGAATCCGCACGTCAGGAGCGGTTTCGGCGTCACCGGTCCCCACGCCCCGTGGGGGTGATCCGCCCTGGCCCAAGGGACGAGCCGGGAGAGACGGCCAGTCCCCACGCCCGTGGGGGTGATCCGATCAGAGTTGAGCGCCATTAGGCAGTGTTTCGCCGGTCCCCACGCCCGTGGGGGTGATCCGGTCCGGTGACGGATCCTCGGTGCTCACCTTGGCCGGTCCCCACTCCCGTGGGGGTGATCCGTTCACTACTGCTCGTCTCCCTCGTCGTGGGGGCCGGTCCCCACGCCCGTGGGGGTGATCCGACGACTTCGGCTGTCTGGCTCGCGCACGCTTTCCGGTACCCACGCCCGTGGGGGTGATCCGCGTATGGCCGCCATTGAGTGGCTCGACCTGGGCCGGTCCCCACGCCCGTGGGGGTGATCCGCAGATGCTTTGGGCGATCAAGCAGCGTTTGACCCGGTCCCCACGCCCGTGGGGGTGATCCGTCGGTGAAGTCGCCTGTCCCCTTGTATTCGGCCCGGTCCCCATGCCCGTGGGGGTGATCCTTTATTAGGTCGCCCGTACGGGGCGACCATCTTCCGGTCCCCACGCCCGTGGGGGTGATCCGGTGAGGTCGTGGCCGTTCCACGCGTTGATGCGCCGGTCCCCACGCTCGTGGGGGTGATCCAGGCGTGGCCACTCACCCTGCTATGTCTCGGGCTCCGGTCGCCACGCCCGTGGGGGTGATCCGCACCGTGTGGGAGTGCGAGTTCTTGGGGTTTCCCGGTCCCCACGCCCGTGGGGGTGATCCGGTCGACGTCGACGCATCCGGGACCCTGTCGCCCCGGTCCCCACGCCCGTGAGGGTGATCCGATGACGGCTGCACCAGCCAGACAATGAGGAGCCGGTCTTCACGCCCGTGGGAGTGATCCGTAGAAGGCTCGCTCTGGGCGGAGTCAAAGCCCCAGATCCCGGCGCCGGGCGCCTTCATTCTTCTTCGTCTCGATCACTTCCGGCCCACAGCCACGGCGCGGGGCCGAACCACCCCACCACCTGATCCCGCAAGGAGACACCACTTGGCCACCGGCCTCAACCCGCGAGGGACGCTCACCCCCGCCGAACGGGCCTCGCGCGGAATGACTAAACCTCTCGCACCATGGCCACGAGCGAGTCCGTATCTGTGAGGCTAGGCAGGGTATGAACCGCTCCGGCGTCGCGCAGGTCATCAACGGAGCTTCGCCCTGACGCCACCGCGATCACCGGCACGCCGCTTTCAAGGGCGGCCTCGACGTCGGCCGGCGTGTCGCCAATGAGCACCGCATCGGCGGACGTGACCGGTTCCCCGAATACGGAGGTGGCCCGCTCTAACGCGATGCGCACCAATTCGGCACGCACATCATTGTCCTCCCCGAAAGCCCCGGTGTCCCAGCGGATGTGCCTGTCAAGGCCGAAGACTTGGAGCTTGATCTCCGCGACCATTCGGATATTACCGGTCAGGACGGTCTGCACGACGCCGGGCATCGCGCTCAGGGCGTCCAGAGCCGCTGCAGCGCCGGGTAGCGCATGGCCGCGTTCCCGCAGCTCGGCAGCCCGCGCCAGGTGTGCCTTGGTGAGCGCTGAAGCGAACCGCTCGAAGTCATGCCGGTCAGTCTGCAGGCCATGGAGCTTCGCGGTCTCCCGGAAGATCACAGATTCGGTCATGCCATCGATCTTCGCCTGCTTGAGCATGGGCACGCCTGTCACCTGCTCGAATGCCTGTGCTGACAGCTCGCGGCCGACACCCCTTGTGTCGATGAGCGTATGGTCGATGTCCCACAGCACGATTCGGCGAGCCGACATAGGTTCCCTCCAGCAGCCAACCATCGCGCTCCAGAGTGTCACACACTCGTATGGATCTACCCCTGCGGGTCTTGCCACCGTCTACGCTCGATGCATCGGTAGGAAGGGGGCCGGATGAGCGCATCTTCGCTTTCCGTCGGCGAACGTATCCGCTATTGGCGGGAAAAGAGACAGCGCAAACAAGCCGCAGTCGCCGGACTATGCGGCATCACCGAGGAGTACCTAAGCCAAATCGAGCGCGGCCTGAAGATCCCCTCCCTACCAGTGCTGCAGGCTCTCGCGACCGAGCTCGGAGTCCCCATTTCGGCACTGCTGGGTGAGAAACGCAACGAACTTCTGGCAGAGAACGCCCACGTTGCCGACAGCGTCGTCACCGCCCTGATGGGATACGGCCCGACAGATACCTCCCAGCTCGTGACGCCGGCCGAGCTACGCGAACGCGTGGAATCGGCATGGCGAATCTGGCAAACCAGCCCAAAACGCTTCACCGAAGCCGCATCCGTTCTCCCCGCCCTCATCGTCGACACCGAGAACGCCATACGAGCTCACCGCATCGGCTCCGACATCGCGGTGCGGCGGGACGTTCTAAGAACGGCCGCGGACCTCTATTTCATGCTTCGCTCGTATTGCCGTCGAGTTGGGCGAGTCGACCTCTCGCTCATGGTTGCGGACCGAGCGTTGCGCGCAGCCGAAGACGCCGATGATCCAATTCGGCTGGCTGCGGCGCAATGGAATCTCGGGCATGTTCTTCTCGCCGATGGCGAGTACGAGGGAGCCAAGCAGATCGCAATTCGAGGCATTGAAGGTCTGCGCACCCTGCCAGAGGATGCAGACGTGGTCGCGATGGCGGGCGCACTGGAGTTGGTGGCGGTCGTCGCCGATGCTCGGCGCAAGCAGTGGTGGCGAGCACGCGAACTTCTCTCAGACAGCGCCGCACTGCGTGCCCAGCAGGTCGGCGAGGGCAACATGATGTGGACAGTCTTCGGACCTACCAATGTCGAACTTCACGCTGTAAGCATCGAGATGGAAGCTGGCGAGGCCGCAGAAGCCCTACGCGTCGCGGATCAGATCGACACCGCCCACCTACCGTCGATGGAACGGCGCTTCACCTTCCTTCTGGAAGTTGCCCGCTGCTACGACTTGCGCCGCGAAGACCCGGCTGTACTCGTGCATCTGCTTGATCTGGAACAGATTGCACCCGAGGACTTGGCCAGAAACCCGCTCGCGCAAGACATGGTCACGCGTCTTCGCCGTCGCGTACGTCCCACATATCGACGACAGGTCGATGCGCTTGCTGAACGCCTAAGCCTTGTTTGATTCCTAGCTGCTGGTTACCCGAACTGGCAGTTCGGGTGACGGCCTGTTGACACCCCTATCGTCGCAGGAAGCGTCACCCGACGGACAGCGATGGTGATCATGCAAGGGTTGGCAGACAGAGCCCAAGCCGCTGCTGGCATGCAGATTGCGCCACTGGCGGCTGAGTCGGACGGCATCCGAGTGCCAAGGCATGTCGGCTTGGCCATGCTTCAGCACCTGCCCAATGTCAACCAGCCTGTCATCGTCGATCCAGCAGAGCGCCCCCTGTACTTCCTGGTACCAGTCGGCGCGACCGATAGCTGGAAGCTACCCAATCGGCGAATCCTCGATGTCAGGCGCCAGATCATCCTCCCTTCGGCACAGCGGCAGATGCCACTTGGGCGGTACTGGCTCACGTCGCCGACGTGGTCCGCACGACGTGCCGGACCCAGATTGCTACGTGCGGCGCTGGATGGCGTTTGGAACAGCCTGCTTGCCTCCCGCACGGAGACGAGGCCGGTCAGCGTGATCGTCGGTGTGTACGCCGATGGCATACGAAACACGGATGTGACCGCCATGCGCAAGTGGGAGCCGTACGTCCCGCGATGCCCGCGTCCGCGAGTCCGCAAGACGTCCTGCTGCTGTGAGTACGAACTCTGCAGCGAGGGCGGTCAGTACTTCGTCCTGCGCCAGACCGCCGACGGCGGATACGAAGAGACCGCTAGGGGCTTGTACTCCCACGCCGAGAAGGTGTTCGCCGAACTCGCTTCACAGCACTTCTGCACCGGACGGGCGTCATGATCGCACTCGCGGCTCGATCCGCACTACCCCCGAAGAGAAAGCACGCCGCACCCGGCGGCTGACCCGGGTTCCGCGGCAGGCCCTCCGCGACCACCCCAACGGTCAGCTCTCGACCCTTTGCAGCGATGCACGATGCGCAATCGAAACGGCCCCGTATGACGGCCAAGAACAGGAGATGAACGTGGCTACACTCCGCCCGATGGAGATCGACACAGAAAGTAACGGCGCAGGCACAGGCCAGGAGGCGGCAGTCCTCCGTGACGCCATGGTCGACCAGATTATGGCCGGGCAGGAGCAGCTCGGAGTGACGGTAACCCCGGCAGTCGAGGCCGCCCTGCGGAAGGTTCCTCGCCATCTGTTCACGCCGGGCGTGCCGCTGGAGACCGCCTATGGAAGCGGCTCGGTTGTGGCCAAGCGAGACGCCGATCGGGGGATCATGCTCAGCACGGTGTCGGCCCCGCCCACCATCGCCATGATGCTCAGCCAGGCAGGCGACCTGACCGGCAAGCGGGTCCTGGAGATCGGCAGCGGCGGCTACCAGGCATCCCTCTTGCGCGAGCTGGTCGGACCCGGCGGGACGGTGACCACGCTCGACATCGACCCGGACGTGGTCCACCGGGCCAAGGCGTGCCTGGCCGCCGCTGGCTACGACGACGTGCGCGTGCTGCTCGGCGACGGCGAGCACGGCACGGCCGACACCGTGTTCGATGTGATCATCGTGACGGCAGGTGCCTGGGACATCGCCCCGGCCTGGACAAGCCAGCTCGCCGAGGGCGGCCGGCTGGTGCTTCCGCTGCGGACCATCGGTATGACCCGTTCCTGGGCGCTGGACTGCACAGGCGACCGGCTGGAGAGCCACGGCAACCCGCTGATGTGTGGATTCGTCCCGATGCAAGGCAGCGGCGAGCATCAGGGCCGCGGCGTGCCGCTGCACGACCAGGTCGGTCTGTGGCTGGACGAGGACCAGACCATCGACGCCGCCGCACTCGAAGGCGTGCTCTCCATGCCGCGCGATGAAGCCTGGTCCCGCGTCTGCATCGGCAAGCGCCAGGCCTTCCACGACCAGGATCTGTGGCTGGCCACCCACGTGGACGGGTTCGCGGTCCTCACCGCCGAGCAGGAAGCCGTCGACGCCGACGTGGTGTCGCCGTCGTGGCGGCTGGGCACCCCGGCCGCAGTCTACGGGCCTACGCTCACCTACCGGGCCAAGCTTCGGCCGCTTGACCCCGAGCAGACCACGTTTGAGTTCGGCGCCTACGCGCATGGTCCCGCAGCGGCCGAGGCCGCCGACCGGTTCGCCGAGCAGATTCGTGCGTGGGACCAGCACGGCCGCCCGGCGCCTCGTATGACCGTCTTCCCGGCCGGAACCCCCGGCGCCGAGCTGCCGGCCGGGTTCGTGCTTCACAAGCGGCACACCACAATCGTGCTCACCTGGCCGCACCATGCCGCGTGAAAGCACTGCACCACCCCCTAGCCCTCTTCTGCGGAAGGAGTCACCCGTGAGCGCCAACATGGCACCGGCCCGAGACCTCGACCTCGACGTTCAGTTCACCGGGGCGAGCGTGACGGCCGCCGCCGTCGCCTCGGAGGACTGCACCGGTGACGGTTGCGGCGGAACCGACGACAGCGCCGGCGTCACCTGCTAGCAGCACCACCCCGTGGGGACCGGCCGCGTCCTCGGCCAGTCCCCACGTTTCTATCCGTCCGGGGAAGCGCCAGGGAGGATTGTTGATCATCAAAGTCCGGTTCCAGCACGTTGACGCCGCCATCATCCGCGCCACCGCCTTCAGCTCTCGGCCGGACCCACCTCCGTGGCCCGACCTGACCGGCACCAGCCCGGCCCACGTAGCCGAGTGGATGAGCTGGCTGCGCCGCGTCTGGGCCGACCAGGCGTTCGCTGAGGCCATTGAGGTGGCCAGCCCTGCCCTGGCCGGCCAGATCGAGGATCTGTGCTCCGGCCGCATCCAGCAGCCGCGCCGCGTCCGGAGCGCGATCGAGTCCACCCTCCGCTACTTGCTGCGCGCCACCGGCCGCGCCACGCCATTCGGTATGTTCGCCGGGGTCGCCCCCGCACGGATCGGCGGGACGGCGGCGCTGCGGCGAGGGAACGGACACCACGCCTCCGCACGCCTGGACGCCGCCTGGCTCACCGCCCTCGTCAAGCGCTTGGAAGCCCGCTCTGACCTCCTGCCTCAGCTCCCCGCGGTGGCCAACAACCTAGTGTTCGAGCGCGGCGAGCGGCTCGTGCTCCCGTGCCACCTCCAGCCAGGCCAGGCCGGAACCGCCGACATCACGGTGCGAAACACCCCTCCAGTCCGGGCGGCGATGAGTGCCGCCCGCGCCCCCGTCACGATCAGTGTGCTGGCCAACATGCTGGCCGATGCCTTCCCCGACTACGCGGTGCCGGACATCGAGGCGATGCTGGCCACCCTCGTGCAGCACGGCATCCTGATCACCAGCTTGCACCCACCGATGACCGTGACCGACCCGCTCGGCCACGTCATCGCCGAGCTGGGCGCGCTCAGCGATCCGCCCCTGCCCGTGATCGGGGAGCTGCAGGCGATCCGGGAGGAGCTCATCCAGCACGGCCGCGCATTGTCTGCTGAGGAGCGCCGAGCGTTCCGCGCGTCTGCCACGAAACGGATGGCCGCCACCTGTGGCGAACCTGCGCCAGCGCTCGCGGTCGACCTGCGCCTCGACTGGACGGCAACCCTGCCCAGTGTTGTTGCGGCCGAAGCCGAAGCCGCCGCTGCGGCGCTAGTCCATCTCGCCCCACACCCGCATGGCAACCCATCTTGGCGGGCTTGGCACACGGCGTTCCTCGAGCGGTGGGGAATCGGTGCCGTCGTACCTCTCGCCCAGGTCGTGGACGCCGACACCGGCATCGGGTACCCGGCCGGCTACCGCACCTCAACGGATGGAGCCCCGCCATCGCTGACCGACCGGGACCGGGCGCTGCTGCGCCTTGCCCAGCGGGCCGCGCTGGATGGCAGCGAGGTCATCCTGGACGAGGACGCCTTGGCCGACCTCGCGTTCGACGCCGACCAGCCGTGGCCGCATGTGGTGCCGCACACCGAGCTCCGGTTCGCGATACACGCCCCCACCCTCGACGCGATCAACCAGGGGCAGTTCACGCTCGCGTTGGTCTCTGCCGCACGCCAGGCCGGAACCGCGGCGGGCCGCTTTCTGCACCTGTTCCCCTCGGCCGACCGCGACCGCCTGATCGGCGTGCTGGCGGGGCTGCCCACGCTCCACCCCCACGCGCTCCTCGCGCAGACGAGCTGCCCGCCACTGTCCGCGCGCGCCGGCAACCTCGCCCGCAGCCCCGCCATCGCCGTGCTGATCCCGCTCGGCGAGCACCGGCCCCACACCGGCGAGGAGATCCCGCTCGAAGATCTGGCGGTCAGCGCCGACGCGCATCGCGTGTCCGTGCTCTCCCTGTCCCGCGGGCACATAGTGGAATCCTTGATGGTCAACGCGCTGGACTTCCGCCGTGCGACGCATTCCCTGGCCCGGTTCCTGTGCGAGATCACCACCGCCCGCGCCGCAGCCTGCGCACCGTTCTCCTGGGGGGCGGCCACAGGGCTCCCGTTCCTGCCGCGTGTCCGCTACCGCCGCACCATCCTCCACCCCGCCACCTGGATTATTGCCGCTGCGGATCTGCCCGGCCCGCGCGCCGCCTGGGCCGAGTGGGAGCTGGCATGGCAGCAGCACCGCGCCCGCCACCGCATCCCGACGCTGGCCTTCCTCGGCGGCGGCGATGTGCGGCTGCGGCTTGACTTGGACCAGCCAGCCCACCTGACCATGCTCCGCACCCATCTGGACCGCCAGGCCACGGCCACGCTGACGGAGGCGCCCGCCCTGGAGGCGTACGGCTGGACTGGCGGACACGCCCACGAGATCGTGCTCCCCATGGCCGCCATCCCACCCGCTACGACCACGCCGGCGGTCCGGCTTACCCGGCCTGTCCACCATCATGGCCACCGGCCCGGCGCCTCCCGCTGGTTGTACGCCCGGCTGTACGCCCGCCCGGACGCGCAGACCGAGATCCTCACTAGTCATCTGCCCGACCTGCTCACCGCGTGGCGGGAAGGCCCCGAAGAGGGCTGGTGGTTCCTGCGACACCACACCCCCGAACCCCACCTTCGCCTCCGGCTCCCGCTCCACGACCCCGGCCGGTACGGCGACGCCACCCAGCAGGTAGGAGCCTGGGCCGAACGGGTACGCGGCCGCGGGCTGCTACGCGGCATCGTGTTCGACACCTACTATCCCGAGCCTGGCCGCTACGGTGACGGCCCCACCTTGGCGGCCGCCGAGGCCGTGTTCGCGGCCGACTCCGCGACCGCTGTCGCCCAGCTGGCGATAAGCGGCCGGGCCGCCCAGTCGGCCGCGGTCATCGCGGCCAGCTTCACCGACCTGGCCATCGCATTCACCGGCAGCATCCCTGCCGGGCTGAGCTGGCTGGTCGAGCACGTCCCCCGCGCCCCCGCGCTGCCGATTGAGCGTGTCCTGTATAACCAGGCGTTGCGCTTGGCCGACCCGTCCGGCCACTGGGCCAAACTTCACGCTCTGCCCGGCGGCCCCCAGACGGCCCGAGCGTGGCGGCGGCGCCGCGACGCCCTCGCCGCCTACCGGGCCCGCCTGACCGGCGAGCACAGTCCGAACCCCGACACGATCTTGGCGTCCCTGCTGCACCTGCACCACGCCCGTATGTCGGGACTCGACCCCGGCAGCGAACGCCTGTGCCTGCGACTAGCCCGGGCCGCCGCCCTCGCCCAAGCCCACCGAGCCAGCCCATGAACCCCAGCATCCATGATCACCTGGCCGCTGACTTGGCCGCCCGCCTCGCCCACCCCGACCAGGCGCCGGACCCAGACGGGCATCCCCAATCGCTGAGCCGAGGCGCCGCCGGCGTTGCGCTCCTGCACATCGAACGGGCCGCAACCGGCCAAGCCGACTGGGGCATCGCACACGCCTGGCTCGCGGCGGCCACCGCCTCCCCGGTCAGCATCGGCCCCCAGGCCGGCCTGTTGTTCGGGACGCCGGCCCTCGCGTTCGTCCTGCATGGAACGACGACCGTGCCCGGCCAGTACGAGCGCGCCCTGGCCGCCCTGGACAACCACGTTGCCGCCCTGGCCCGGCAACGTCTCGACCAGGCCCACACCCGCATCGACCGCCAGGCGCCGCCGTCCCTGGCCGAGTTCGACCTGTTCAAGGGGTTGACCGGGCTGGGAGCTCATCTGCTGCGCCGCCAGCCTGCCGGCGACCTGCTCGCCGAGGTGCTGGTCTACCTGGTACGGCTCACCCGGCCCCGCAGCGACGGGTTGCCGGGCTGGTGGACCCACGAGCAGCCCACTGGACGACGCGCCTCGGCTACGGCAGGCGGGCACGGTAACCTCAGCATGGCGCACGGCATCTCCGGCCCTCTGGCGCTGCTGTCCCTGGCCAGCCTGGCCGGGATCATCGTGGACGGCCAAGCCGAGGCGATCGCCCGCATCTGCGCCTGGACCGATACATGGAGACAACACCATCCGGCTGGCCCTTGGTGGCCGGAGGTGATCACTCTGCCCGAAGCTCGCACCGGCCGCAGTCGGCAGGCCCGCCCCTTGCGGCCCTCCTGGTGCTACGGAACGCCCGGGCACGTCCGCGCGCAGCAGCTCGCCGGGCTCGCCCTCTCCGACCCACTCCGCCAGCGTGCGGCGGAGCAGGCGCTGTACGGCTGCCTCAGCGACCCCAGCCAGCTGGCGCTCGTCACTGACCTCAGCCTGTGCCATGGCTGGGCGGGTCTGCTCCACACCGCATCCCGGATCGCCGCCAATGCCAACAGCCCCGCTCTGACCGCCCGAGTCCACGGCCTCGCCGACCGTCTGACCACTCCCGGGTCCGGACTCGTGCGCGGGTTCCTGACCGGCTCGGCGGGCCTGGCGCTCGCCGCAACCACCACGGTCACGGGCTGGGACGCGTGCCTCCTGCTCAACCCACCGGCATCACGAGAGGGGTAACGATGGAAAGGGCGTCCCCCTGGCGGCAATTCGCTCTTCGCTTCAGCGACCGTCACACCGCCGAACAGAACGCCCTCGACAGCCTTGGCCCCGCACTGCTGCGGGCCGAGACGACAGGACTGTTGACTTCCTGGTCATTCATCCGGAAGAAGTCATGGCGGTTCCGGTACATGCCTACCGACACCCCCGGAGCGGCCGCACTCCTCCACGAGGCTGCCAACGAGCTGAGGGCGCGCGGCCACATCGCTCACTACGCCGAGACGATCTACGAACCCGAGACTCACGCATTCGGCGGCGAGCGGGCCATGAGCGCTGCGCATGACCTGTTCCACGCCGACAGCCGCCGCATCTTCACCGATCTCAGCCAGCTCGGTGATGGCGCACCCGGCCGGCGGGTCCAACGGCGGGAACTGTCGATCCTGCTGTGCGCCGCCCTCGCCCGAGCCTCCGGCCTCGACTGGTACGAGCAGGGAGATGTGTGGGCGAAAGTCGTGGCTCTCCGGCCAGCCAGGACCGCCCCCACCCCGGAGTGGGAACGCTTCCGGGCCGCCGTCCGGCAGCTCCTCACCACCGACTCCGCCCCGCACACCCTCCTGCGGGAGGGCGCGCTGAACTTCGCCGACGGATGGCTGACCGCCTTCGAACAGGCAGGTCGAACACTACGCGCCCTGGCTGACGAAGGGCTTCTCACCCGCGGGTTACGCGCAGTGATCGCCCACCACGTCATCTTCCACTGGAATCGGATCGGCCTCCCCGCCACCGCCCAGGTGAATATCGCCCTGGCCGCGAAGGAAGCGGTGTTCAGTGACTGACCTTGCTCGACGATCTCACGCGCGTGCACACCACCATCGAGGACGCCTCTTCTTTCCATGCCCTCCAGCATGGACGTCCTTCCGGGAAGGAACCCTGATCTCGGATGTCCGTCAAACGGATCAAGCCAAGTTGTACATCGGTCAACAGATGGCCCTATGACTTCCCAGTCCGGGGTGGGCATCAGGCGGCCCACCGCCTAGGCGGGCAACGGGTGGGCCTTACGATGGCGCCGAAGGCGCGTGGGGTGCGCCGGAGGCGCCTGAAAATGAACAGCCTGAGCTCCCCGGCGCGAAGCGCCGGCATGCGAAGTCCTTTGGCCCGGGGCGGGCTCCTGTCAGGTAACCACGTAACAGGGCAACGGGTGGGTGCGCGAGGAGAACCTACCCCCGGCGGAATAATCGGTTGCCCTTCAGTGCTGATGATCGCACTATGTTCCTCATGTTCCTGCGCGCTCGCCTCACGACGCCCACCCTGCCGGTGGGCGCGTTCGAGCGTGTCTGCGACGGCCTGGAGCGCTGACCTCTCCCTGTAAGTCCTGAGGTGACCCGGCGGGGGGAGGTCGACCGGCCCTGACGGGTCACGAAGCATCCAGATGTCTCAGGAGAGGGAATCATGGCCAAGCAGGCCTATGTACGGAACAAGCCGCATCTCAACATCGGCACGATGGGGCACGTCGACCACGGCAAGACCACGCTGACCGCCGCGATCACCAAGGTGCTGGCGGAGCGGGGGCAGGCGACGTACACGCCGTTCGAGCGGATCGACCGGACCCCGGAGGAGGCCTCCAGGGGGATCACGATCAACATCTCGCACGTCGAGTACGAGACCGCCACCCGGCACTACGCCCACGTGGACATGCCGGGGCACGCCGACTACGTGAAGAACATGATCACGGGGGCGGCGCAGCTCGACGGGGCGATCCTCGTCGTGTCCGCGCACGACGGGATCATGCCGCAGACCAGGGAGCACGTGCTGCTGGCCAAGCGGGTCGGCGTGGAGCACCTGGTCGTGGCCGTCAACAAGGCCGACGGCGCCGACCCGGAGCTGACCGACCTGGTCGAGCTCGAGCTGCAGGAGCTGCTGGCCGAGCACGGCTACGACGGCGTCCCGATGGTCCGGGTGTCCGGGCTGCGGGCGCTGGAGGGCGACCCGGTCTGGACGGCGTCGGTGGAGGCGCTGCTCCAGGCGGTCGACGAGCACATCCCGGTGCCGGTGCGGTACGTCGACGCGCCGTTCCTCATGCCGGTCGAGAACGTGCTGACGGTCACCGGCCGCGGCACGGTCGTCACCGGCGCCATCGAGCGCGGCACGGTCCGCGTCGGCGACACGGTGGAGGCCGTGGGGTTCGGCGACGGGTTCAGCGCTGTCGTGACGGGCGTGGAGACGTTCGGCAAGACGATGGAGCAGGGCGAGGCCGGTGACAACGCCGCCGTGCTGCTGCGCGGGGTACGCCGCGAGCAGGTGCGGAGGGGCATGGTGCTGGCCCAGCCGGGCAGTCAGCAGGCCCGCGCGTCGTTCACCGCCCGCGTCTACCTCCTGACTCCGGAGGAGGGCGGGCGGCGCAGGCCGATCGCGTCCGGGTACCGGCCGCAGTTTTACTTGCGGACGACGGACGTGCCCGGGGAGCTCAGGCTCGACGAGGCCGCCCGGCCTGGTGACACGGTCGAGGTGGAGGTCGAGCTGGGCAAGCCGGTCGCCGTCGAGCCGGGGCTCGGGTTCGCGATCCGCGAGGGCGGGCTGACGGTGGGCGCGGGCACGGTCCTCACCGTGCCTTCTGCGCCCACCGGTTGAGCCCACTCACGTCAGGGTCTCGTGCGGCCCGGGCGCGGGTCCGCGCATCGCGGACCCGCGTCCGGTGCCGGCCTCGCCACCGGTCATGCCGGGTTCCACCAAGCGCGGAATCCGGCATTCACGTTCACGCCGGGTCGAACCTGAGCGTGAACGTCGCGGGGCTGGCTCGCAGCTCATAGTGCGGCAGCGCGCCAGGACCGCAGGTCGCCGTTCCGATGCCCTGGTGGGCGAGATCCAGGTGGAGGTGCACCCGATCTCCCGGCACCAGGTCGGGCCGGTGTGTGGCGGCGGCCAGCTCGTCGGTGCTCCAGCGCCGCGCGGTCATCCCGAACACCGGATCCCCGGACACCTTGAACGCCCCGAAGTCGGCCCACCGCACGTCGGCGCGGTGCCCGTTCTCCTGCGGGTAGACGTACGGCGTCTGCAGCTCGTCGATCGTCGCCGTCCAGCGGCCGACCCGGGCGGCCATACCCGTGTCCGGGTACGCCTCCCCCGGCCCTCGCCCGAACCAGGTGACCCGGTCGACGGCGGTGCCCGGCAGCGTCATGGTGAGGCCGAGTTGCGGGATCGGGTCCCGCCAGTCGCCCTCGGGCTCCACCTCCAGAGTCAGCAGCAGGCCGCCGTCCGCGCCAAGGGTCCACCGGTAGGTGGCCCGCATCCCCAGGTCGGTCGCGGCAGGCGCGACCCGGGTGCGGACGGTCAGCGAGTCCCCGGTCTCCACGGCGTCCACGCGGTGGGTGAGGCGGTGCAAGCCGAGCGCTCGCCACTTGCCCTCGAGGCCGCCGTACCTGTCGTTGTCGGTCGGCGCCCGCCACAGGTCGAGCCGCGGCCCCTCCACGTCCAGGCCGAACAGCCGCACGAGCCGCCCGGTGGCCGCGTCGAACGCCGACTCGCCGACCGCGATCTCGCCGCCCTCCCGCGCGAGCGCTAGCGCCGGCGGCGACCCGGCCGTCCCCGGCTCGGGCGGTGACAGGAGCGTCTGCCCCCAGGCGATCTCGTGGCCCGCCTCCGCCCACGGCTGGTCGCCGGAGAGCCGGGCTCGGACGGTCAGCCAGCGCTCGCCCGGGGCTGAGGGCGGCCCGTCGGGCAGCTTGACCTCGCCGCCGTCCGCGGGCACCTCCAGCCGGTCCTCGGCGACCGTCTCGCCCTCCACCTCCACAGTGGCGAGGAACTCCAGGTGGGACAGGTCGCGGAAGTCGTAGCCGTTCACGACCCGCACGACCCCGTCGCCGAACTCGAACTTGACCGGCTCGAAGACCTTCTTCAGGTCGATCAGCCCGGGCGACGGCGTGCGGTCGGGGAACACGAGCCCGTCGATCACGAAGTTGGAGTCGTGCACGGGCTCGCCGTAGTCGCCGCCGTAGGCGTACTCGAACTCCGGATGCGCGATCCCGTGGTCGATCCACTCCCAGATAAACCCGCCGGCCAGCCGTGGATACCGCTCGAACAGCTCCTGGTACTCGGCCAGCCCGCCGGGCCCGTTGCCCATGGCGTGGGCGTACTCGCACTGCAGGAACGGCATCGCCCGCCGCCGCGCGTCCAGCTCCGGGTCGTCGAGGGGGTCCTCGGCGAGGCGGCCGATGGCCTCGACCTCGGCGTGGGAGGCGTACATGCGCGAGTAGACGTCGGTGTGCGCGCACGACCAGTCGCCCTCGTAGTGGAGGGGGCGGGAGGGGTCGCGCTCGCGGGCCCAGTCGGCCATGACGGCCAGGTTGCGGCCGACGCCGGCCTCGTTGCCGAGCGACCACATGATGATGCTCGGGTGGTTCTTGTCCCTTTCGACCATGCGGCGCATGCGGTCGAGCAGCGCGTCGGTGTACCGGGGGTCGTCGGTGGGGTTGCCGCGCCAGCCGACCTGGCCGAAGCCGTGCGTCTCCAGGTCGCACTCGTCGATCACCCACAGGCCCAGCTCGTCGCACAGGTCGAGGAAGGCGGGGTGGGGCGGGTAGTGGCTGGTCCTGACGGCGTTGACGTTGTGCTGCTTCATCAGCAGCACGTCGGCGCGCATGGTCTCGTACGGGACCGCGCGGCCGCGCTCCGGGTGGAACTCGTGCCGGTTCACGCCCTTGAGCAGCAGCGGGCTGCCGTTGGCCAGCAACACCCCATCGGCGATGGAGATCGTGCGGAAGCCGACGCGCAGCCGTACTGTCTCATCGGGGAACGTCACGACCGCGTCGTACAGTCGCGGGGTCTCGGCCGTCCACGGCTCGACGTCGAGCGTGATCTGGACGCCGGGCTCGAGGCCGGCGACGCCGAGCTCGGGGATGCTGAGCAGGCCGCCCTCGCCGGCGAAGCTCAGGGTGCCACGACTGCCGTCGTGGGAGGCGTGCACGAAGACGTCGGCGGCGGAGCGGGTGAGGGTGACGTCGCGGAAGATGCCGGGCAGCCACCACATGTCCTGGTCTTCCAGGTAGCTTGCGGCCGACCACTGGTGCACTCGCACGGCCAGCACGTTGCGCCCGGGACGCAGCCACGGCCCGGCATCGAACTCTGCCGGCAGCCTGCTGCCCGTCCAGAAGCCCAGCTCGTGCCCGTTGAGCCAGACCCGGGCGAGGGAGTCGGCGCCCTCGAACCGCAGCCGTCCGCCCGTCCAGTCCTCGGGCAGGTCGAACACACGGCGGTAGTCGCCGGTCGGGTTCTCGTCGGGGACGTGCGGCGGGTCGACGGGGAACGGGTAGGACACGTTCGTGTACGCGGGCGCGCCGTGCCCGTGCAACGGCCAATGGGACGGGACCGGCAACTCGTCCCAGTCCGTGTCGTCGTAGCCGGGCTGGGCGAAGTCGTCGGGGACGTTCGCGGTGGGTGAGAGGCGGAAGCGCCACCTCCCGTTGAGGTCGAGTGCGGGCGCGTCGGAGCGGAGTGCCGCCCGGGGTTCGAGTAGCCCCGAACCGGGGGTGTAAGTTTCGAGATCCATCGTCGCCGAGCCTAGAGCTTCGCGAGCATTTTGGGCAGTGATGAGTTCCGTGTCCGTACCTGTGCTCAGGCTCCGAGACCGTACACGCGGCAGGCGTTCTCGCTGCCGACCATCGCGGCCACCCTCATCGCCTGCCCGAGCGACCACTCCCCCTCGGCCACGAACTCCCCCAGCACCCGCGCCATGGCCCGCCGCCACAGCAGCGCCCCGAGGTGGTGCAGCTCGGCGGGACCCCAGGCGTCCGACGAGAAGAGGATCTTCGCGAACGGCGCCGCCTCCAGGCTCTCCGCCACCAGCGCCACGCTGCGCGCCCCCGTGAAGGTGATGCCCAGCCCGACGTCGAAGAAGACGTTGGGGTACGCGTGCGCCAGGAAGCCCGCATGCCGCTGGTACGGGTAGCAGTGCAGCAACAGCAGCGGCACACCGGTCGGCTCGGCCAGCTCGATCAGGCCGCGCAGCAGCAGCGGGTCGGATCGCCGCAGGTCCACGTCGGGATCTCCGAAGCCGATATGGAACTGCAGCGGCAGCCCCCGGTCGAGCCCCGCCCAGATGAGGTGCCGCAGCAGCACCGGATCGGACAGCCGCCCGCCCGCCGCGAACCAGCGGCCAGCCGCCTCCTCGACCTCCTCGCCCGGCGGCCGGGCCGGGTCGAAGTCGAGTCCGTGGCGGTAGGCGGCGATGGTCTTGAGCCCGCGTGCCGTACGCGTGCGCTCCCACAGCGCTTCCTCGAACCGCTCGGCGAACGCCCACGCCGCGCACCCGTCCGCGGCCACCTGCTCGGCCACCGCCTCCAGCCGCACCACCTCGTCGGCGGGCACCCCGGCCGCCTCGGCCATGGCAGACGGGCCGAGCACTTCCTCGCCCCGGTAGCCGGTCTCGACGAGGAAGTGCCCGACGCCGCTCGCGCTGAGCAGCAGCCGGTTGACCTCCTCCACGCCGAGCCTGGCGCGCCTGGCCAGGTACTCCTCCGGCGTGCAGTGCGGGTCGAGGCCGAGCACGGGGGCGCAGTGGCGCAGGATCGCGTACCCCGCCTGGGAGTCGAACGGGGTCATCCACTCGGGCACCGGCCGGTCGGACTCGGTGATCAGCTCCTCGAACGCCTTGCGCGACAGGTCACGGGCCGAGACGCCGTGCACATGGTGGTCGACCAGCCGCAGCTCCTCGATCGCCCGGGCGAGGCCGGGGACTGGCTCGAGCTCAAGGGACACTCGGCCAGGATATGAGAGCCGCCCTGCCAACCCGGAGCGTACGCGCCGCCGACCGCCGATCCCGCCGCCCTCCTTCGCCCGGCTCCGCACCGCGGCGTCCGGAGCCGCACGACCGCCTTACGGGCGCCCGCACGGCAGACGGCCGCACGGCGTCAGGCCGGGACGAGCCACACGGCGGACGACCGCGTCGGTGTGGGAAGGGCGGGGCGCTCCGGTGCTGCGGTACGCGGAGCGCCCCGCGCAGGCCGGCCGCGGGGCAGTCAGGTGGCGCCCCACGGCCGGTTCCTCAGGCGGCGGCCCTGGCCGTGAGGGCCACGGTCGCCTGGCGGGTGACGCCGCTGACCCTGACCGCGACCGTCACCTGCCCCTCGCGTAGCGCCGTCAGCGTGCCCGTCGCCGGGTCGAGTACCGCGACGTGCCACGGCTTGGCCGTCTGCCGGGCGCCGACGTGCAGGTTCGGCGAGCCGGACCAGGCGGCCGAGACCGGGTGCACGGCGGGAACCGTCCGCGACTCCTGCTTGACCACGGCCGTCACCTCGGCGGGCGTGCCGACGGCGATGGTGCCGGGGGCGGTGAGCACGAGGTCGTCCACGTGCGGCCGGACCTGCGTGCCGATCCAGGCCGGCGCGTCGGCGAACCAGTTGCGCTTGACGTGCTCGGCCTCGGTCCGCGTCACCGGGTCCACGCCCCAAAGCGACCAGCCGGTGAAGCCGCCGTCGTCAGGCGAGGTCGCGGGGTTCTTGCCGGAGTTGCCGTTGATGAAGTACGGCACCGCGTCCACCCGCGCCGCGTGGAACGTCCCCACGTGCGCCCCGATGTAGGCGGCCCCCTTGCCGGTGTCACGCTGGAAGTCGGCCAGCCAGCCCTCCACCAGCGCGGCCTCCTTGCGGTCGCCGAGCTGGCTGCCCTTGCCGGGCGTCGGATCCCGCGGCGGCACGTGGAACAGCACCGCGACCGACCCGATCGAGGCGTCCTTCGCGGCCTTGTCCAGCTCGGACCTGAGCATGGCCACCTGGTCGTAGCCGCCGCCCCGGAGGTTCAGCCGGGAGGTGTCCAGGGTGATGAAGCGGGTGCCCTTGTGGTCGAAGGTCCGGTACGTGTCCCCGAAGACGGCCTTGAAGTTGTCGATCTTGCCGCCCATGACCTCATGGTTGCCGGGAATGTAGTGATATTTCAGCGCACCACCCAACTCCTCATCGAGGATCCGCTTCGCCAGCGCGAAGTCCTCCGGCGACGCCTCGTCCACCAGGTCGCCGTTGATCAGCAGGAAGTCCGGCTCGGCCGCCTTGATCTCACGCAGCGTCCTGCGGGCGTTCTTGACGATGTCGCTGTCGGGGGCCCTGGCCACGAACTGAGCGTCCGACATGACCGCGAACCGCCACGGCATCTCCGCCACGGAAGGCTTGACCACGGGGTCGGCGACCTTGGCCGCCGCAGGCGCGGAGACCGCAGGCGGCACCTTGGCGACCAGCCCGTCGATGAGGATCTCGTTGGTGTACTTGGCATCGGCCTTGGTCTCGGCCACGTAGAAGCGCCGCAGCTTGAGCGGGTAGTTGACGCCCGCAGGCACGGCGAACTCCACGTACCTCCACCCGGTCCACGTCATGTACGGCCCACGCAGGATCTGCGACTGCCCGAGCGCGTCGTAGAACTCCAGGCTGGGCCACTCCCCCTTGCCGGTGGAGTGGATCCACAACCCGAACGCCTGCGGCTGTCCGTCCACCACGATCTGCTGCGGCGGGCTGGCGTACGCGGCCCGGGTGGCGGTCGAGGTGGTGAAGTCGTACGACAGCTTGAGCCCGCCCCCGCTCTGCCCGGGCGCCGCCGACAGCGAGCCGGTGGCGCGGGCGGCGGCGAACGTCCACTTGGCGGCGTCCTCGAAGTCGGCGACCGGCTTCTCCTCGAAGCCGACGGTCACCGGCACGGCAGTGCTGATCTTGCCGACGCGAGCGCTGATCAGACCGGATCCGTTGGCCTGCTTGGCCTTGACCGTGAAGGAGCCGTGCACTGCCGCGGTGACCTCGAACAGGTTCTTGTCGTAGTCGAGCGCGACGTCGGCGGGCTCGATGGGCGCGGAGTTGCCGTTGCGGTCGTAGCCGACCACGCCGAACGTCGCCGTGGCGTCCTTGCCGGGCATGCCGAGCCGGTCGGCGGTGGTGCCGAGCCGCTGCAGCGGCTGGAGCACGGTCAGGTCGATGGCGCCCTTGGCGCCGTCGCGCGAGGCGGTGACGGTGGTCTGGCCGGGCACCAATGCATGGAATCTCCCGTCGCGGACCACGCCGTGAACCGCCGGGTTTGCGCGCCACGACGGGGTCCCGGCGGCGGGCCCGTAGGTCTCGTCGTAGCCGGCGGCGGTCAGCCGCCTGGTGAGGCCAGGGAAGACCCGGTCGGGGCGGCCGCCCGCGACGGGGGCGACGCCGGGCGCCTTGGCCGGGTCGCTCGCGGTCTCCAGCCAGAAGCCCTTGAGCTTGCCGCTGCCCTGCGGCGCGTAGAGGGCCAGGCCGTTGGGGACGTGGCGCTCGCCGCCGTCGGACGGGCTGTTCTCGACCTGCACGTCGGCGGAGCCCGGCTCGCGGGCCAGCATGGTGGAGGAGCCGCCGCCGTCGAGGTTGAGCGCGTTCGCGGCGCCGAGGTCGACCATCAGCGCGGCCAGCTCGTTGAGTGTGACGCCGCGGCTGTCGGCCTGGCGGCCGTCCACGGTCAGCAGGTACATCTTCCTGCCGTCCGCGGAGAACCCGACGGCGGTACGGGGGTGCGCGGCCGGGTCGGCCGAGTTCTGCGCGACGCCGTCTTTGACCAGCACCCAGTTGCCGCCCACGGCCGCCTTGACCGTACTGCCATCGGATGACTTCGGCTGATATTTCACGTCAACGCGGTCGCCGACCTTCAACGCGGACAGAGCGGTGGCCCCGGCGTCGCGGCCCAGCAGGACCGTGGTTCCGGCGGGGATCGGCCCGCTGCCCGCGGAGCTGCGTACCTCCGAGACGACCCCGTCGACCAGGACGACCTCGGCGACGGACGCGGCGCCCACGACGGCGCGGGCCCGGGTGTAGGAGCCCCACAGGGACGTGAACAATCCCACGCCGCCGCCCTGCACGATCTGGTTGAACTGGGTGAGCGTGATCGGCGACCCGCCGGCGGGCGTGGCGGTGCCCTCGAAGTACATCTTCAGCACCCGGCCGACGCCGTCCCCGGTGACCGCGACCGCGTTGTCGTGGCCGGCGACGGGCGACTGGATGAGGTCGCCGTTCTGCACGCCGATGCCCTGGGCGGCGCCGGAGTTGTTGATGTCGAAGAAGTCGCCGTTGACGGCCGCGACGGCGCGCGAGCGCTTGGCGGGCCCGGACAGCGGCTCGGTCTTGGACACCTCGCCGGAGAACACGTAGTCGGCCGTCGCGCCGCCAAGGTCGGCGGTGATCGCGTCCGCACGCAGCCAGCCCAGCGCGTCATAGGTGTCGAACGAGGTCAGCGAGATCCCCGGCGCCACCGGCCGGGTGCTCTTGGCCGTCTCCAGCCGCGGCTGCCCGGCGGCGGCCCGGGCCAGCAACGTGGACGGCGGTGGATAGGACGACGCCTCGAGCGCGTCCTCTACGGGGGGTACGGGGTCGGCCTGCGCGGGCGCGCCGGTCACGGCCAGAGGGCCTAACAGGAGCGCGGTGGCGGCCAGCAATCGGAGGGTCTGCACGACCGAACTCAATCGCTCGTGGATATAACTTTCAAGACTTCGGGGTGAACTAAAAGATAATTTCAGCGCTTGACCCCGGCCAGCCGGTCGAGCGCCTCGCCGTAAGACTTGAGCGTGCCCTCCGGCGGCGCGCCGGCGACGCCGTGCACGCGCAGCTCGGTCGCTCCGCCGCAGGTACGTTTCCGGATGCCGATCCGGGGCAGACGGATGGAACGTTCATGACGAAGACGGTCCATCTCTGGCGTTGACGCGCACGACGGCGCAGACTGGATGGACGGCGATCGCGTGGAGCAGTGGAGCATCCGTGGACAATCACTTTGATCACCTGCCGGTCCTGTCCCGCGGCAGACATCGCAACCCGAAACGCGGTGCCTGTTTCATGGAGCTGGCCTCCTACCTGGCCGGCGAGCGGTGGAGCGACCATCCGGCCTGCACGCATCCGCTGCTGGCCGCACTCGCCCGTCTGGTCAACGACAACGTCAGTGACGAGAGCCGCGCCAAGCTGGTCGGGCTCGTACCGTCGATCATCGGGCTGGCCAGCGACGACCTGCGTGTGGACGCGCGGATCGCGCTGCGCTGCGCGACGACGGCGCTGCCGGTGGCCGCGGCCGAGCGCCAGCTCGCGCTGGCCGTGTCGGTGCTCGCGGCGGAGGAGATGCTGGCCAGGCTCGACGGGGCCCCGCCGGGCCGGCTGAGCGCCGAGAGCCGCCGGGCGATGGAGGAAGTGCCACACGCGGCCGAGCAGGCCAGGCGCTTCAGCCGGGCGGCCCGGATCACGCAGAAGGGATTCCGCAGGTACGCCGCGCCGAACGCGGTGCAGCTGTCGGTGGTGGGCATCGTCCAGGCCTGCATCCCGGACCCGGACGCGCTGCTGCGACGGCTGCTGGAAGAGGCGATCGCGGACTCCGACGCCTTGATCCGCGACTCCCGGACCGAGGTCCCCGAGGCGGACTCCTGGACCGAGGTCCCCGAGGCGGAGACGGTGGAGCCGGTCGCCCCGGCCCCAGCCCCGGCCCACGCCTGACCGGCCGACCGACGTTCCCCCCGCGGCATCGCCCGCGGGGGTTCTCGTGTGCACCCGTCCGCCGGGGGTTCGGGCGGTGCACATGCCCGCGCACGTAGCGTGACGAAACGCTCATCGAGACGGTCTTTCCCCAGGTCAGGCAAGCCTCTCCTTCGTTGCGGATCTTGTCAGCGTATGCCTAAATTTGGGACAAGGCACCCGAAAGCGGAGGAGTTACATGACCATCGAGCTCGCCCGGCCGTACTCTCCCGAGCAGCACCACAGCCACCGTGACGTGACCGGCGGCTGGCTGCGCCCGGCGGTGTTCGGCGCCATGGACGGGCTCGTGTCGAACTTCGCGTTGATCGCCGGCGTCGTGGGGGCGGCGGGCGCCGGGCGGGCCGCGGTGCTCGCCGGTTTCGCCGGGTTGGCCGCCGGGGCGTTTTCCATGGCGGCCGGCGAGTACACGTCGGTGAAGTCCCAGACCGAGCTGATGCGGGCGGAGATCGCCGTGGAGCGGCGCGAGCTGGCCCGCAACCCGGAGGGCGAGCAGGCGGAGCTGGCCGCGCTCTACCGGGCCCGCGGCCTCGACGCCGACCTGGCGCGGCGGGTCGCCGCGGGGTTGTCGGCCGATCCCGAGCAAGCGCTCCGGGTGCATGTACGCGAGGAACTGGGCGTGGACCCGGACGACCTGCCCTCGCCGTACGTGGCCGCCGCCTCGTCGTTCTGCGCGTTCGCCACCGGGGCGCTGGTGCCTCTGGCGCCGTTCCTGTTCGGGGCGTCCGGCCTGGTGCTGGCCGTGGTGTTGAGTGTGCTGGGGTTGTTCGGGTTCGGCGCGGCGGTGGCGGCGATGACCGCGCGGCCGTGGTGGCTGGGCGGCCTGCGGCAGCTCGCGCTCGGTGTGGGCGCCGCGACGGTGACCTTCGGCCTGGGCCACCTTCTCGGCGTCACGGTGGCATAACCGCCCACGGCCGACCAGACCCGCGAGCCGACGCCCGGCCTACGGCCGACCCGGCCCACGAGCCGACGCCCGGGCCTGAGGGCGGCTGGGGCCGCACGGTACGGTGATGCCCCGGCCCTACGGGCGGCTGGTGGTGGCGGCCAGCTTGACGCCGAGGCCGATGAGCGCGACCCCGGTCAACCCGTCCACGGCCCGGCGCACGGCGGGCCTGGCGAACACCTTGCGCAGCGTGCCCACGATGTTGGCCACCACCAGGAACCACAGGACCGTCCCGGTCAGGGCGATCAGCGAGAGCACGAGCGTGTCCGCCAGGGATGCGCCACCGCCGACGAACTGAGGCACGAGGGCCACGAAGAACAGCGCTGCCTTGGGGTTGAGCGCATTGGTGAGCAGCCCTTCGGCGAACGCCGCCCACGAGCTGCGCCGCCCCGGATCGGCCGCCAGATCCAGCTTCGGCTCCCCGCCCTGGCGCAGGGCCGAGCGCAGCGCCTTGACCCCGAGATACAGCAGGTAGGCCGCGCCGACCACCTTGACCACGGTGAACGCCAGAGCCGAGGCGGCCAGCAGCGCCGCCACGCCGGTGGCCGCGGCCACCACCCAGGCGAAGACGCCGACGGAGATCCCGAGCGCGGCGGCCATGCCGTAGCCGCGCCCGGAGACGGCGGAGCGCCGTACGACCACCGCGAAGTCCGGGCCGGGCGACATGGCCCCGAGCAACACGACACCGCCAAAAGCCACGATCTGCGTCAGAGAGGACATGGCGTTCACTCTACGAGCCAGGCCGCCTCGTGGGATCAGCGCTTGCGGCGCCGCTTCTTGAAGATGGCACGCAGGGTCAGCAGCAGCACGATGGCGACGGCCTGACCGCCGAGCACGATGCGGTTGACGTCAACAGCAGGCCGCCACATGACGACGCCGTCCTTGATCACGAACACGCCCGCGGGCGTGGCCCCGAAGCCGAACCCCACGCCGCTGCCCCCGCTCTCCTCGCCTTTCTCGCCCTTGCCCTCTCCCTGACCGCCGCCGCCTCCTTGAGCGACCCTGGCGACGGGGATGACGACGACGTCGCCGTGCTGGATCGGCTCACCGAAGACTCGCTTGACGGTCGCGGCGTCCTTCGACCGCTCCAACAGTTCCATGATGTCCATGGCCCCATCGTCACCCCCGATCGGGCAGCGCACCACCTCGCATCCGGCATGCCGTGTTATCAGATTTCGACCACCCTGCGCGTCCAGCCCTGACCCATGGGCCGGCCGGGCAATGGGGTAGCGCCGCCCTTGCCATCCGCATGTGTCCGGTGCCCTACGGCGGCACGGCGCGTCCCAGGGCGTGGCGTCACGCCGCCGAAGCCTGGGGACGCGCTGCCGCCTTCACGCCACAAGGGGCGCCTCACCGCTGGCAGGGTGAGCGGGCGCCCCTATACGACGCCATGGGCGCGTCCGGGTGCCGTGCCCCGGGGGCGGTCCGAGGCAGCGGCTGTCAGGCGCGGCGGCCGCGGAGTGCGCGGTATCTGCGGACCAGGCGCTCCGTGGACGGGTCGGGGAAGGTCGTGGGGGGCTCTTCCGAGGTGAGCGCCGGGGCCAGGTCGAGGGCCATCTTCTTGCCCAGCTCCACCCCCCACTGGTCGAAGGAGTCGACGCCCCAGATGGTGCCCTCGACGAACACGATGTGCTCGTAGAGCGCCACGAGCTGGCCGAGCGTGGACGGGGTCAGCTTCGGGGCGAGGATCGTGGAGGTGGGGCGGTTACCGGGCATCACCTTGTGGGGGACGATGGCGGTCGCGGTGCCCTCGGCGGAGATCTCCTCGGCCGCCTTGCCGAACGCCAGCGCCGACGTCTGGGCGAGGAGGTTGGCCGTGAGCTGGTCGTGCATGCCCTCGCGGTCGTCATAGGGCTCGGCGAAGCCGATGAAGTCGGCGGGGACGAGGCGGGTGCCCTGGTGGAGGAGCTGGTAGAAGGCGTGCTGGCCGTTGGTGCCCGGCTCGCCCCAGAAGATCTCGCCGGTGTTGACCGTGACCGGGGCGCCGTCGGCGCGTACGGACTTGCCGTTGGACTCCATGGTGAGCTGCTGCAGGTAGGCGGGGAAGCGGTGCAGCCGCTGGCTGTAAGGCAGGACGGCGCGGGTCTCGGCGCCGAAGAAGTCGTTGTACCAGATCCCGAGCATGGCCATCAGCACCGGCATGTTGGCCTCGAACGGGGCGGTGCGGAAGTGCTCGTCCATGGTGTGGAGGCCGGCGAGCATCTCGCGGAAGCGCTCCGGCCCGATGGCGATCATCAGGGAGAGGCCGACGGCGCCGAAGTAGGAGTAGCGGCCGCCCACCCAGTCCCAGAAGCCGAACATGTTGTCGGTGCCGATGCCGAACTCGGCGACCTTCGCGGCGTTGGTGGAGACGGCCACGAAGTGCTGGGACACCGCCTCGTCGCCGAGCGCCTCTACCAGCCAGCGGCGCGCGACCCTGGCGTTGGTGAGGGTCTCGAGCGTGGTGAAGGTCTTGGAGCTGATCACGAACAGCGTGGTCTCGGGGTCGAGGTCGGCGAGGTTGCCGGTGATGTCGGCGGGGTCGATGTTGGAGACGAACCGGGCCGTGATGCCCGCGTCGGCGTAGTCGCGCAGCGCTTCGTACGCCATGGCGGGGCCGAGGTCGGAGCCGCCGATGCCGATGTTGACGACTGTCTCGATGGGCCGTCCGGTGGCGCCCTTCCACTCGTGGGACCTGACCCGGCTGGCGAAGGCGGTCATCTTGTCGAGCACGGCGTGCACGTCGGCCACGACGTCCTGCCCGTCCACGACGAGCTCGACGTCGCGCGGCATGCGCAGGGCGACGTGGAGCACCGCTCTGTCCTCGCTGACGTTGATGTGCTCGCCGGAGAACATCGCCTCGGTCCGGTCGCGCAGGCCCGCCCGCTCGGCCAGGGCCACCAGCAGGTCCATGGTCTCCTGGGTGGCGCGGTGCTTGGCGTAGTCGAGGTAGAGGTCGCCGGCGGTCACCGCCATGCGCTCAGCACGACCGGGGTCCTCCGCGAACAGCTCACGCAGGGTCCTTCCGCCCAGATCCTCCTGGTGCTTGGACAGAGCCGCCCACTCCTGGCTCTGGGTGATGTCGCCGTTCACGCTTCCTCCTCGCGTTGCCAAACCGACTGATCCATCGTCCCGTAACCCCGTACCCATCGCGGTTGATTCCGCGCACGGCGGAGCGGAGTCTTTAGGAGCTCAGTGAGATTCGCGGCCCACGGCGTCGCCGCTGGAGCCGATGAGGAAGTCGAGGTCGGCGCCGCGGTCGGCTTGGGTGACGTGGTCGACGTAGAGGCGTTCCCAGCCGCGGGCGGGCTTGGCGTGCCCGTTCACGACCGGCGGCCTGGCGTTCAGCTCGGCGTCGGGGATGTCCACGTCCAGGCGCCGCGCGGCCACGTCGAGCACGATCGGGTCACCGGTGCGCACCTTCGCCAGCGGGCCGCCCGCCGCGGCCTCGGGCGCGGTGTGCAGGACGACCGTGCCGTACGCGGTGCCGCTCATGCGGGCGTCGCTGATGCGCACCATGTCGCGTACGCCCTTGGCCAGCAGCTTGGCCGGCAGCGGCAGGTTGCCGACCTCCGGCATGCCGGGGTAGCCCTTTGGCCCGCAGCCTCGCAGCACCAGCACGGACGTCTCGTCCACGTCCAGGTCGGGCGAGTCGAGGCGGGCGTAGACGTCCTCGACGCTGTCGAAGACGACGGCCCGGCCACGGTGCCGCAGCAGCTCGGGCGAGGCGGCGGCGGGCTTGATCACGGCGCCGCCGGGCGCGAGGTTGCCACGCAGGACGGCGATGCCGGCGTCCGGCAGGATCGGGTCGCTGCGGCGCCGGATGACGCTCTCGTCCCAGATCTCCGCGCCGGCGAGGTGCTCGACCAGCGGGCGGCCGGTGACGGTGATGGCGGATGGGTCAAGTAGGTCCTCGACCTCCTGCAGCACGGCGGCCAGGCCGCCCGCCCTGAACAGGTCGTCCATGAGGTGCCGCCCGGCGGGCTGGAGGTCGACGAGCAGCGGCACCCCGGAGCCGGTGCGGTCGAAGTCGTCCAGCGTGAGGTCCACGCCGAGCCGGCCCGCGATGGCCAGCAGGTGCACGACGGCGTTGGTCGAGCCGCCGACGGCGGCCAGCGTCACGATGGCGTTGAGGAACGAGCCCTTGGTCATGACCTGGCTCGGGCGGCGGCCCTGCTTGACGAGGTCCACGGCGAGGCGGCCGCTCTCGTGGGAGCGTTCGAGCAGGCGACTGTCGGGGGCAGGGGTGCCGGCGGTGCCGGGCAGCGTCATGCCGAGCGCCTCGGCCATGCAGGCCATCGTGGAGGCGGTGCCCATGGTGTTGCAGTGGCCGCGGCTGCGGATCATGGACGACTCGGACTGGAGGAACGCCTCCCGGGAGAGCGTCCCGGCGCGCACCTCCTCGCTGAGCCGCCACACGTCGGTGCCGCAGCCTAGCGGTGTGCCCCGGAAGTGGCCGGTCAGCATGGGGCCGCCGGGCACCACGACGGCGGGCAGGTCCACCGAGGCGGCGGCCATGAGCAGCGACGGGATGGTCTTGTCGCAACCGCCGAGCAGCACCACGCCGTCGATGGGGTTGGCGCGTAACATCTCCTCGGTGGCCATGGCCGCCAGGTTGCGCCAGAGCATCGCGGTCGGGCGCACGTTCGACTCGCCGAGCGAGACGACGGGCAGGTCGAGCGGCACACCGCCGGCCTCCCACACGCCGTGCATGACGCTCTGCGCCACCTCGTCGAGGTGGGAGTTGCAGGGGGTGAGGTCGGAAGTCGTGTTGGCGATCGCGATGTGCGGACGGTCACCCTCGAACGCCTCGCGCGGCAACCCGCGCCGCATCCATGCCCGATGGATGTAGGAGTTTCGATCGTTTCCTGAATACCACCGCGAACTCCGCAAATCCATGTTCGGCACCTTATCGACCATTCGGGGGATTCAGCACGTTCTGTGGAGGAAGCAGCAGGGGCATGGACCATATAGACGCGTACTGGCGGGCGGCCAACTACCTGTCCGTCGGGCAGATCTACCTGCTGGACAATCCGCTGCTCGCCGAGCCGCTGCGCCCGGAGCACATCAAACCGCGCCTGCTCGGCCACTGGGGCACGACGCCCGGGCTGAACTTCTGCTTCGCCCACCTCAATCGGGTGATCAAAGAGCGAGACCAGGACATGATCTACATCTGCGGCCCCGGGCACGGCGGCCCGGCCGCCGTGGCGCACGCGTGGCTGGAGGGGTCGTACTCCGAGCGTTATCCGGACGTCTCGCAGGACGTCGAGGGGATGCGACGGTTGTTCCGGCAGTTCTCCTTCCCCGGCGGGGTGCCGAGCCACGTCGCGCCGGAGACGCCGGGTTCGATCCACGAGGGCGGCGAGCTGGGGTACGCGCTCGCCCACGCCTACGGCGCCGCGTTCGACAACCCGGACCTGGTGGTGGCGTGCGTCATCGGGGACGGCGAGGCCGAGACCGGCCCGCTGGCCGCGAGCTGGCACTCCAACAAGTTCGTCGACCGCCGCCGCGACGGCGTGGTGCTGCCGATCCTGCACCTCAACGGCTACAAGATCGCCAACCCGGCCGTGCTCGCCCGCATCCCCGAGCAGGAGCTCCTCAAGCTCATCGAGGGGTACGGCTACCGCCCCCACTTGGTCGGCCCCGACCACCAGGAGATGGCCGGCGCCCTGGACGCCGCGTTCGACCAGATGGCCGCCTACAAGAGCGGCGACGCCGACCGGCTCCCGATGATCATCCTGCGCACGCCGAAGGGCTGGACCGGGCCGCGCGAGGTGGACGGCAAGCCGGTCGAGGGAACGTGGCGCGCGCACCAGGTGCCGCTGGCCAAGGTCCGCGAGAACCCTACTCACCTGGCCATGCTCGAGGAGTGGATGCGCTCGTACCGCCCCGAGGAGCTGTTCGACGGCGGCGGCCGGCCCAACCAGGACATCCTCGGCATGGCGCCGCGGGGGGCGCGCAGGATGAGCGCGAACCCGCACGCCAACGGCGGCGAGCTGCTGGAGCCGCTGCGGCTGCCGGACTTCCGCCGGCACGCGATCGAGGTCAAGTCGCCCGCCACGCAGACGAGCGAGCCGACCCGCGTGCTCGGCGAGTTCCTGCGCGACGTGATCGCGGCGAACCCGCGCACGTTCCGGCTGATGGGGCCGGACGAGACCGCATCCAACCGGCTGCAGGCCGTGTTCGAGGCGACGGACCGGGCGTGGGACGCCGAGGTGCTGCCGACCGACGAGAACCTCGGCCCGGGCGGGCGCGTGATGGAGGTGCTGTCCGAGCACCTGTGCCAGGGCTGGCTGGAGGGTTATCTGCTGACCGGCCGGCATGGGCTGTTCAACTGCTACGAGGCGTTCATCCACATCGTCGATGCCATGTTCAACCAGCACGCCAAGTGGCTGGAGTCGGCGCAGAAGATCTCGTGGCGGCGGCCGGTGGCGTCGCTGACCTACCTGCTGTCGTCGCACGTGTGGCGGCAGGACCACAATGGCTTCAGTCACCAGGACCCGGGGTTCCTAGACGTGGTCGTGAACAAGAAGGCCTCCGTGGTCCGGGTCTACCTGCCGCCGGACGCCAACACGCTGCTGTCGGTGGGCGACCACTGCCTGCGCTCCCGCGACTACGTCAACGTGATCGTGGCGGGCAAACAGCCGGTGCTGGACCTGTTCACGATGGAGGAGGCCGTCGCGCACAACACGCGCGGCCTCGGCATCCTGCCGTGGGCCTCCACCGACGAGGGCGTGGAGCCGGACGTGGTGCTGGCCTGCGCGGGCGACGTGCCGACCATGGAGACGCTGGCCGCCGCGGCGCTCATCCGCGAGCACCTGCCCGAGCTGAAGGTCCGGGTCATCAACGTGGTCGACCTCATGCGGCTGCAGCCGCAGTCGGAGCATCCGCACGGGATGCCGGAGGCCGAGTTCGACACGCTGTTCACGACGGACCGGCCGATCATCTTCAACTTCCACGGCTACCCGTCGCTCGTCCACCAGCTCACCTACCGCCGGCGCGGGCACGACAACCTGCACGTGCGCGGGTACAAGGAGGAGGGCACCACCACGACGCCGTTCGACATGGCCATGCTGAACGACATCGACCGCTACCACCTGGTCATGGACGTCATCGACCGCGTCCCCGGGCTCGGTTCCAAGGCGGCGCACCTGCGGCAGCGGATGAGCGACGCCCGGCTGCGCGCCCGCGCGCACACCCGTGAGTACGGCGAGGATCCTGTGGAGATCAGCTCGTGGACATGGCCGGCCGAATTCTCGTCCTGAACACCGGCTCCTCGTCGATCAAGTATGAACTGGTCGACGTCCGCACCCGGGACCGGCCCGCCAGGGGGCTGGTGGAACGCATCGGCGAGGCCGGCCCGGGGCGGCTCACGCACCGGGCCGGCGACGGGCCGCCGTACGTGCGGGAGCGGCCGTTCCCCGGGCACGGCGAGGGGCTGGACGCGATGATGGAGGCGTTCGCCGCGGCGGGACCCGAACTGGCGCCCGTCGCGGTCGGCCACCGCGTCGTGCACGGCGGGACCCGGTTCACCGAGGCCGTGCTGATCGACGACGGCGTGATCACCGCGATCGAGGAGCTGGCCCCGCTCGCGCCCCTGCACAACCCGGTCAATCTCACCGGGATCAGGGTCGCGCGCAAGGCGTTTCCCGGGGTGCCGCAGGTGGCCGTGTTCGACACCGCGTTCCACCGCACGCTGCCACCGGAGGCTTACACCTACGCCGTGCCGAGTGAGTGGGGCGTGCGGCGCTTCGGCTTCCACGGCACCTCCTGCGCGTACGTCTCCCGCCGCGCCGCCGCCTTCCTGGGCCGCGACCTGGCGGGACTCGGTCTGATCGTGCTGCACCTGGGCAACGGGGCGAGCGCCACCGCGATCTCCGGCGGCCGCAGCGTCGACACCTCCATGGGCATGACGCCACTGGAGGGGCTGGTCATGGGCACCCGCTCGGGCGACGTCGACCCGGCACTCGCCGGCTACCTCGCCCGGGTGGACGGGCTAGACCCCCAGCAGGTGGAGGAGGCGCTCAGCCGCCACGGCGGCCTGCTCGCCCTGACCGGGACCGGAGACATGCGCGAGGTACGCGGCCGCGACGACGACGCGGCCAGGCTGGCGCTGGCGATCTACACCCGGCGGATCCGCAAGTATGTCGGCGCCTACTACGCGCTGCTCGGCGGGGTGGACGCGATCGTGTTCACCGGCGGGGTGGGCGAGCACGACGCCGCCACACGGGCGGCGTCCCTGGCCGGGCTCGACCGGCTCGGCATCGCCGTGGACCCGGCGCTCAACCGGGCCGACGCGGACGGCGAACGGGCCGTCTCACCGGCGGGGGCCGAGGTGCCGGTGCTGGTCATCCCGACCGACGAGGAATGGGAGATCGCCCGCCAGGCCCTCTCCCTCATTGCCGGCTCCCCTTGAGCGGAGGGCGACCGTGGGAGGATGGGAGTCGTGTCCTCCGCGTCATCAGCGCTGCGGTTGTCGAGGGCCGTCGTGTTCGCGACGGTCTGCGGCGCCGTTTCGGCCGGGGGGCACGCGCTGGCGGGCGGCGGGCTGGTGCCGTTCGAGGTCTACCTGGCCGGCGTGCTGGCGGTGCTGGCGTCGGCGTACCTGATCGACGGCCGCGAACTCGGGCCGGCGGCCGTGCTCGCCGCGACCGCGGGCGCGCAGACGGTGCTGCACCAGCTGTTCGAGCGGCTCGCCGGGGCTCGGCCCGCCGGCGCCGAGGCCGCGCACGGGCACCTCGCGCCCGGCATGACGCTGGCGCACCTCACCGTGGCGGCGTTGACGGCGTGGTGGCTGTATCGGGGCGAGCGCGCCCTGTGGCTCATGGTCCGGCTGTACGGGACGCCGCTCCCGCTCATCCGGCTGCTCGTCACCGTCCCGGCGACCTGCGCGAGGCCGGGGTGGCGGCCCGTGGCCGCTCCAGAGATCTCCATCCGCGCGAGGACGACCGCTTCCCGCGCCGTCACCAGGCGAGGACCGCCCGGGCGCTTCCCCTGAAGCACGTCCCGGCGCGCCGGCTCTTCGGCGCGTGTCCTTGCCCGCACCCGGACCTCGAGGCCCGGGAGACGATCTCTGGAGATCGAACCATGACCTTTTCCCTGTACCGTCACATCCGCACGGCCGCCGCGGCGGGGCTGGCCTGTGCCGCCTTCCTCGCCACGACCCCGTCGCCGGCGTTCGCCCACGACGCGCTCAAGAGCAGTTCGCCGGCGAAGAACTCGCGGGTCTCCGCGAGCTCACTGGAGGAGATCGAGCTCGAGTACACCGCGAGCGTCAAGTTCCCGTTCGTTGTGCTGCGCGACGCCAAGGGCGCGCGGGTGCCGCTCGGCAAGCCGCGGCTCGCGGGGCCGAAGGTGGTCGCCGAGGTCAACGGGCCGCTCCCGGCCGGCGCGTACGTCATCGCGTGGCGGGTCGTCTCGTCGGACGGCCATCCCATCGAGGGTGAGATCCCGTTCCGCGTGAAGGGGATCTCGCCCTCGCCCACGTCGACGGGCGAGAGCGCATCGTCTCCGTCGTCGGCCCCGCCCGCGGCGTCGGCACCGCCCTCGTCGTCCGCCCAGGCGGTGGAGCCGTCGGCCGCCGGTGGCACGTCCCCCGCCTCGTCGGCCGGCGTCCCCGGCTGGATCTGGGGCGCACTGGCCGCGCTCGTCGCGCTGGGCGCATTCGTTGTGCTCAGGGGCGCGCGCCGTGGGCCCGAGCAGGAGGACGCGAATGCGGATTGACCAGGCCAGACAACTCGCGCGGCGCTGGGTCGCGGAGGAAGGCGCCCGGCTGCCCGGATTCGGCGGCGCGTTCCTGACCGGGTCGGCGCTGTGGGCGGACCCGGACGCGGAGCTGCCCCCGACCTCCGACGTGGACGTGATGGTGCTCGCCGACCCGTCCGCCGCCAGGATCGGAAAGTTCCTGTACGAAGGAGTGTTGCTGGAGGTCTCCTGCCTTCCCGGGCTCGGGTCCGCGCACGACGTGCTCGGTGACTACCACCTGGCCGGCAGCTTCCACCTCCCGTGCGTGCTGGCCGACCCCACGGGGCGGCTCACCGAGGTGCAGCGGATCGTCGCCCGCGACTTCGCCGAACGGCCCTGGATCCTGGCCCGGTGCGGCCACGCCATGGACCGGGTACGCGCGTGGATCACCGGCATGGACGCCTCCGCGCCACTGCACGACCAGGTCACCTCGTGGCTGTTCGGCACCGGGGTGACCACGCATGTGCTGCTGGTGGCGGGGCTGCGTAACCCGACCGTGCGCACGCGGTACGCGGCCGTGCGGGACCTGCTGGCCGAGCATGGGCGGCACGACTACCACGAGGTGCTGCTGGACCTGATGGGGTGCGCGGAGCTGAGCCCGGAGCGGGTGGAGCTGCACCTGTCGGCGCTGGAGAGGGCGTTCGACGCGGCCACGGCCGTGCAGGCGCCCTCCTACCGGTTCGCCTCGGACATCACCGCGGCCAGCCGGCCGGTGGCCATCGACGGGAGCCGGGAGCTCATCCGGCGCGGGCTGCACCGGGAGGCCGTCTTCTGGGTGGTGGCGACGTACGCGCGGTGCCTGGCCAAGCGGGCGGCGGCCGGGGTCTCCGGGTACTCCGGGTACTCCGGGCACGAGGACGGGTTCATGGAACTGCTGGGCGACCTGGGCGCGGCGACGGCCGCCGACCGCCGCCGCCGGGGCGACCGCGTCCTGGCCGCCCTCCCGGGTCTTCGGGAAACCGCCCTCTCCCTTTGCTGAGGGGTCAGCGGCCGTCGAGGCGGTGGATGGCGTCGCCGTACAGGTCCGGGCTGCGGTCGCAGGACTCGATGAAGTCCCGGGGGAAGCCCAGCTCGAACTCCACCGCCGACTCCAGCCGCCGCACCGCCTCCTCGGGCAGCGCGAGCCCCGCCGCGCCCAGGTTGTCCTTGAGCTGCTCGGCGCTGCTGGCCCCCACGATCGGGTGCACGCCCCGCCGCAGTACCCAGGCCAACGCCACCTGCGACGCCGTGACGCCCAGCTCCCCGGCGACCTCCACCACCGCCCGCGCCGCGGCCAGCTCGCGCTCGCCGAGCGAGGCGGGCGACACCCGCGAGGCCGGCGCCCCCGGGTCGTTGTACCGGCCGGACAACACGCCGCGCTCGAGCGTCCCCCACGCGGTCACGCTCATCCCGAAGGCCTCCGCCATCGGCAGCAGCTCCCGCTCCACGTCCCGCCGCAGCAGGCTGTACGGCACCTGGAGACCCGCGAACGGCGTCCACCCCCGGAGCTCGGCGACCGTGTTGGCCCGGCTGACCAGCCACGCCGGAGCATCCGATATGCCGACATAGAGCACTTTGCCAGACCGCACCACGTCGTCCAGCGCCCGCATCGTCTCCTCGACCGGGGTGTGCCGATCCCATACATGCACCCAGTAGAGGTCGATGTAGTCGGTACGCAGCCGCCGCAGGCTCTGCTCCAGCGTCAGCACCAGGTTCTTGCGGTGGTTGCCGGCCGCGTTGAGATCGGTGCGGTCACGGGTGCCGGTGTACTTGCTGGCCAGCACGAAACGATCGCGCCGCCTCTGCAGCAGCTCGCCGACGATGCTCTCGCTGTCGCCGTACATCGAGGCCGTGTCGACCACGTTGCCACCCGCGTCGGCGTACGCGTCGAGAATGCGCCGCACCTCAGGCGACGCCGAGCGGAAGGTCATCGCGCCCAGGAACAGCTCCGAGACCCGCAGCCCGGTACGGCCGAGCAGCCGGTAACGCATCACGTCAACTCCTCCAGAGGGTCAGGCCTGGTACGGCGTGGCCAGGCGGGCTTCGTGCAGCACCGTGCTCCACCAGCCGAGCTGGTCCAGCACGGCCTTGGCCGCGCCGTCCGGCCCTTCAGGATCCATCAGCCGGCCCTCGGCGTCGAACCGGGTCCAGTGCTGGTCGAGGCTGATCCAGTTGCGGATGGTGACGGCGTGCATCTCGCAGAAGACCTGCCGCAGGTGCTCGGCCGCGCGCACGCCGCCGCCGTAGCCGCCGTAGGACACCAGCGCGACCGGCTTGGCCTGCCACTGGATGGGGTGCCAGTCGATGAGGTGCTTGAGCGAGGCGGGGAAGCTGTGGTTGTACTCCGGCGTCACCACCACGTACGCGTCCGCCTGTTCCAGCCGCGCGGCCAGCCGCCTGAGGTCCTCGGGACGGCCGTCCACGTCGAAGAGCCGCTCTGGGGTGCCGGGCAGTTCCAGCGGCAGCGTCGTGTCCGCCAGGTCGACGACGTCGACGTCGAACAGGCCGTGCTGTCGCGCGTGTTCGGTGAACCACCTCGTGATCGTGGGGCCGAAACGGCCTTCGCGAACGCTGCCGGTGATCACCGCGAGTTTCATGTTCGTCACGGTGTCCAACCTGCTGCGGTTCGCGCCGCCGAGGAAGGCCGGGCGGAGACTGGCCCTGGCAGGGCCACGATAGGGCCGCGCCCGCCGCCGTACACTCGGACCGTGAGTGATAACGAGCTGGGTGCGTTCCTGCGGGCCCGCCGCGAGGCACTCAAGCCTGCCGACGTCGGGCTGCCCGACGGGCCTCGGCGGCGCACGCCCGGGCTGCGCAGGTCGGAGCTGGCCACGGTGGCCGGGCTGAGCGTCGAATACCTGACCAGGCTGGAGCAGGGCCGCGATCGCAATCCGTCCATGCAGGTGCTCACCGCGCTCGCCGACGCCCTGCGCATGACGCCGGAGGAGCGGATTCACCTCCGCTCCCTGAACAAGATCTCCAGCGGCGCCATCGGGCTGTGCCCCGGGGCCGATCAGGGGCCGGCCCGCACAGTGCGGGCCACCGTGTGCGCGGTGCTCGACCGGCTGGAGCCCGCGCCTGCCGCCGTGGTCAACCGGCTGAGCGAGGTGGTGGCCCGCACGAGCGGCTACGAGCGGCTCTTCGGCCCCGTCGGGATGCTGGACGGCGACCCGCCCAGCATGATCAGGTACGTTTTCGCCGATGCGCGCGCCAGGGTCGCCTTCCCGGACTGGGATCGGGTGGCCGACGAGCACGCCGCCGGCCTGCGCCTGGAGATCGCCCAGGGCGATCAGTACGCCGCCGAGCTCGTCTCCGAGCTGTCGTTCGCGGCGGGCGAGCCCTTCACCAAGCGGCTGTCGGGGCCGCCCGAGCCGCCGCGCATGGCCGCCGTGGAGCGGCTCGCGCACCCGCAGGCCGGCCAGCTGCGGCTGGCCCGCGAGGTGCTCGACCTCGACGGCGGTGAACAGCGGCTCCTGGTCTATCTGCCGGCGGACACCGCCACGTCGGCCGCGCTCGACCGCCTCACCGGCCGCCACCCGGGCGCGCTGCGCGCCGTCACGGCGTAACGGCCGGTCGCGGGCGTGGCTGTCGGCCGGTCGCGGGTGGGACCTATTCGCGGACGGTGAGACCCAGCGCCGCGGCCACGACCGTCGCCTGGAACGGATCGATGATCGCGTCCTTGAAGGTGACCTGCTCCAGGTCCAGCGTGCTGAGGTCGCTGCCGCGCAGGTCGCACTTGGTGAGGTCGGCTCCGCGCAGCCACGCCCCCGACAGGTCCGCCCGCCGCAGCTCGGCCCCCTCGAGCCGGACCCCGCTCAAGTCGGCCTCGCGCAGCCGGGCGCCGTCGATGGAGCTGCCGCGCAGGTCTGCGCCGGACATGACGACGTATGACCAGTCGCCGCCCTCAACCTTCAGCAGCCCGTACGTGCACCCCTCGAACACGCTCCCGGTGAGCTTGCACCCCCTGAACGTCGCGTCGAAGAAGGAGCAGCCGATGAACGTGCAGTTGAGGAACTGCGCGTCATCGTGCTCCGACACGTTGAACCGCACGTTGCCGAACGTGCACTCCTCGAACGAGCAGCCGCGGTCGAGCAGCTCCGTCATGTCCACGTCCTGGAACAGGACCCGCTGGTAGCTCTCGCCGGTGAGCTCCAGGGGATTGTCCCAGTCGGCGGCGCCGATCGTGCGCTCGATGGGGAAGACAGGTCTCCTGTTGGCCATGCGAACAAGCTATCGGCTCAGGCCCGCTTGGCGATGGCCGTGATGAAAGGTTGCACGAGCTTGGCGGCGAGCGGGCCGAACGCCGCCAGGATGAGCACGTACGCCGCCGCCAGCGCCCCCAGGTCGGGGTGGGCGCCGGCGCCGACCGCCAGTCCGGCGATCACAATGTTGAACTCGCCGCGCGGGATGAGCGCGATGCCCGCCCGCGCCCGCCCGGCCTTGCCGATGCCGGCCCGCTTGGCGGCGTACGCGCCGGTCAGGAGCTTGGTCACCATGCTCACCAGCGCTAACAGCGCCGCCAGGCCCGCCACCGGCAGGATCTTCGCCGGGTCGGTCTGGAGTCCGAAGAACACGAAGAACACCGCGGCGAACAGGTCCCGCAGCGGCGCCAGCAGCGCCTGTGCGCCTTCGGCCAGCTCACCGGACAGCGCGATCCCCACCAGGAACGCGCCCACCGCCGCCGACACCTGCAGTTGCTGCGCCAGCCCGGCCACCAGCAGGGCGAGTCCGACCACCTTGAGCAGCAGCACCTCGGAGCTCGGGCTGGACACGAACGCCTCGATGAACCGCCCGAACCGCAGCGCCACGACCAGCACCACGGTCACGGTCACCAGCGCGATGCCGACCGAGATCGCCCCGCTCACCAGGCTCAGCCCGGCCAGCACGGTGGTCAGCACCGGCAGGTAGATCGCCATCGTCAGGTCCTCGAACACCAGCAGCGACAGCACCGTCGGCGTCTCCCTGTTGCCGATCCAGCCCAGGTCGGTCAGTACCTTGGCGGCGATGCCGGAGGAGGTGGCGTAGGTGACGCCTGCCATGGCCACGGCCGCGACCGGCCCCCAGCCCAGCAGCAGCGCGCAGATCGCGCCGGGCGCGGCGTTGAGCACCAGGTCGACGACGCCCGCGCGGGCGTTGCCGGTCAGGCTCGTCACCAGTTCGTCGGCGTTGTACTCCAGGCCCAGTGTCAGCAGCAGCAACACCACGCCGAGCTCGGCGCCGACGGAGATGAACTCCTCGCTGGTCGCCAGCGGCAGCACGCCGCCGGTCCCGAACGCCAGGCCGGCGATCAGATAGAGCGGGATCGGCGAGATGCCGATCCGCAGGGCCAGCGCGCCGAGCACGCCCAGGCCCAGCAGTACAGCGCCGAATTCAAGGAAGAGGACCGCGGTTTCGTGCACCCGCGGCCCTACCCTTCCGCCAGGATGCCGGCGACGTCGGCGGTGCTGTCCTCGCTGCCGACCACGACCACGACGTCGCCCTCGCCGAACACGAAGTCGGGGCCCGGGCTGGCGAACACCCGCCCGGCTCGCACGACGGCGACGATGGAGGCGCCGGTGCGGGTGCGTACCCGGGCCTCTCCCATGGGCCGTCCCGCGTACGGGGAGCCTGGGGGGATCGGCAGCTGTACGCTGACCAGGCCCTCGACCTGCTGGTGCAGCTGGTTGAGCCGCTGCACGATGCGCGGGGCGCCGAGCAGCTCGGCCAGGGCGTCGGCTTCCTCGTCGTTCAGCTTGACCGTCTGGCAGGCGCGGTCGGGATCGTCCTCGTCGTAGATCACCAGGTCCCGGCGGCCGGTGCGGTGAGACACGACGCCTACCCGTTGGCCTGCCCGGGTGGTGAAGTCGTGACGCAGCCCTATACCCGGCAGTGCTGTTTGCTCGACCTCCACCTGACCCCACCCGTGTCGCGTTCAGCCTGTTTCCGGATAACCCTACCAATCGTGCGATCGGCGACTTCCCGCCCGGCGCAGCGGCCGGCCGACCTCGTGCAGGTGGCGCAGGGCCTGCCCCCACGACGCGAACAGGCCGCATTCGGCGTAGTCCACGCCGATCGACCGGCAGTAGTCGCGGACGAGGGGCTGCGCCCTGCGCAGGTTCGCCGTGGGCATGCTGGGGAACAGGTGGTGCTCGATCTGGTAGTTCAGACCGCCGAGCGCGGTGGTTACCAGCTGCCCGCCGCGCACGTTCCTGGAGGTCAGGACCTGGCGGCGGAGGAAGTCCAGTTCGTCCTCGGCGGTGAGCACGGGCATCCCCTTGTGGTTGGGCGCAAATGTGCACCCGAGGTAGATGCCGTAGCAGGCCTGGTGCACGGCGAGGAAGACCAGCGCCTTGCCGGGCGGCAGCACGAGGAACACCGCGCCGAGGTAGGTGAGGACGTGCGCCCCGAGTAGCAGCCCTTCCGTCGTGCGGTTCTTGAGCGACGGACGGCGCAGCGCGCGGAAGCTGGAGACCTTGAGGTTCAGCCCTTCCAGGGTGAGCAGCGGGAAGAACAGGAGCGCCTGCCAGCGGCCGATGATCCTGGGCAATCCGCGGGCGGCCGCGGCCTGCCGCTCCGACCAGATGAGGATGTCCGGCGAGACGTCGGGGTCGTGGTCCTCGTGGTTGGGGTTGGCGTGGTGGCGCGTGTGCTTGTCCATCCACCAGCCGTAGCTGAGTCCGACCGCCAGGTTGCCGGCCAGCAGCCCGGCGATCCGGGAGGTACGCCGCGAGCGGGAGATCTGCCCGTGCGCCAGGTCGTGGGCCAGCAGCGTCACCTGGGCGAACGCGACGGCGAGCAGCACCGCGACCGGCACCTGCCACCAGGAGTCGCCCACGGTGGCGAACACCGCCCAGCTTCCCGCGAACAGGGCCGCGACCACGCCGATTCTGGCCGCGTAGTAGCCGGGCCGCTTGTCCAGCAGGCCCGCCTGTGCGATGCGGCGCGACAATTTGGCGAAGTCGCTCCCCCGTTCGGCTCGGGCGGTGTCCATCACAGTCAAAGCTCTCTCCGATGCTGCCGAGTCGTGTGTGACCACTCATCAGCATCGCGAGCGCGGACACCGTGCGGATCCCCGCTGACACCCGTCTTCGCGGTAGGGCAGGCCCTACCATGGGCGCGAAACGGCGCCCCCGCCGCCTGGGGATCGGGCTGCCCAACCGCACTCAGCGTGGCACTGGACGACCTCACCGGTTCGGGAATGGCAGGCGGCGGGGGCGCCTGCTCAGGTGAGCTGCATGGCCGGCATCTCGGCCGGTGCGGCCGCCGTACCGTAGACGTGCAGGTCCGGGCGGAAGGCGGCCAGGTACGCGTCCCGGTCGCGGAAGGTCGCGGCCAGGGTGTCGCCGTAGTCGATCAGCTGCCGGTGCGCGTGCCTGCGCGGCTCGTACCGGGCGTACAGCAGCCGGTCCAGCAGTTCGGCGTCGCCTCCTGCCGCGCTGATGACGTCGGCCAGGATCTCCGCGTCGTGCAGCGTGTAGCTCATGCCCATGCCCGTCATCGGGTGGCAGGCGAACGCGGCCGAGCCGAGCAGGGCGGCGTTGCCCTTGTGGTACGCCGACACCCGCAGCGACGAGACCTTGATCAGCTGCCACTTGGCGGGCTGGAGCGCGTTGAAGGCGTCGGAGCTGTCGGTGACGAACTTCTTGAGCTCGTCGATCAGGGCGGGGATGCCGTCCTGGAAGATCTCCTTGTCCTGCTCGGGAGGCAGGCCCACGAACACCCTGGCCTGGTCCTTGTTGAGCGGGTAGAGGTAGGCCAGCCAGCCGTCGGAGCTGAAGTACAGCCGGTTGAGCTGGGCGACGCTGGCCGTGAGCGGCACGGTGGCCACCCGCATCAGCAGCCGCTCGTACGGCATCGTGACCTGCTCGATGCCGAGCGCCTGGCGTACGGCGGACTTGGTGCCGTCGGCGCCGATGACGACGTCGGCCCGCAGCCGCCGCCCGTCGGAGAGGATGAGTTCCTCGACCCGGTCATCGCCGACCGCGATGTCGGCGATGTCTGCGTCGAACCAGAAGTCGACGCCTTCCATCGCGCAGCACGTGTAGATGAGCTCGACTAGCTCCCTGTAGGGGCGGATGAGGAAGCCGCCGTCGGGGAAGCGGCATTCCCTGATCGGGTCGCCGTCGTGGTAGTAGCGGATGATGTCGCGCCGGAGGCCATGGCGTTCGACGAGGTTCGCCAGCCCGTGACGGGCGAGCACCCGCAGTCCCGGCGGTTTGAGGAAGTCGGCGCCCGCGCTGGGGATGGAGGGTCCCTGCTCGATGACGACGACGCGCCGGCCGCGCCGGCCCAGGAGTAAGGCCAGGAAGCAGCCGCCGAGCCCGGCGCCGACGATGGCTACGTCGCACGATGTGGTTGCCATGACGAGAGCCCTTTCGGTGGTTCGAATTAGTGCGTATTCCCGCGGGTCCCGGCGAGCGGTCCGGCCTCGGCCGCCCGCGGCCGCGGGATGTGGTCCATGGGAGGTGTGCGGGTCTCGACAGGCAGCAACGCGTCCGCCTCCGCCGCGACGGTGGCGAGGGTCATCCGCAACTCCAGCAACATCCGGCGCGGCACCTTGATCATGACGTCGCCGGGGTCGGGCCGCAGCCGGGTGATCTTCGTGAGGGCCAGCGCGCCCATGAGGACCGAGATCGCCACGCAGATCGCCAGCGCGCCGGCCAGGCCGGCGAAGGGGCCCGCGAAGGGCCCGGCCACGAACGGGTGGTCGATGACTACTGATACGACGGCGATGCCGACGGCCCCGCCGACCATGCGGGCCATGGTGGCCGCGCCGACGGCGGAGGCGTACTGCTGGGGGCGGGCGGCCAGGGTGGTGGCCATGGAGGTGCCCGGCGCCAGCGCGCCGACGCCCATTCCCAGCACGACGCTGGCGACCAGACCCCAGACGGTGGGGCCGACCTGGGTGAGCACGAGCACGCACGCGCCGCCGCAGAGCAGAGAGCCGGCGTAGATGAGGCCGTACGCGCCGATCCGCTTGACGATCTTTCCGGCCAGGAAGCTCGTCACGACGACGGCCACCGACGTGGGCGTCAGCCACATGGCCACCTCAAGCATCGGGTAGCCGAGGTGGAGCAGGTACAGCGGCTGGACGGTCAGCAGCCCGTACGACAGCGCGCCGAACCCCCAGGTGGCCAGCCAGCCCCAGACGAACTTGGGCCGCCGCCACAACACCAGGTCGATGGCCGGCAGGCGGTGGTGCCTGGCCTGCGCGAGCGCTCCGCCGAGCAGGAGGAGGGCGGCGAGGGCCAGCCACACCACGTCCATCCCCCAGGCCATGGCCTTGGAGATGGCCAGCACGACGACCGCGATCCCGGCGGCGAGCAGCCATGCACCGAGCACGTCCGGCACGCCCTTGGCGCCGGCGCGCCGGCCCGACGGAATCGCGAAGCAGGCGATCAGGAGCACGACGCCGATCACGACGTCGGGGACGAACAGGGACCGCCAGCCGACGGTGGCGGCCAGCCAGCCGCCGCCGGCCTGCATGAGCAGGCAGCCGAGCCCCGAGGCGGAGCTCCACAGCGCGATCGCGCCGCGCCGCTGCGCCTCCGGCAGCTCCCCGAGCAGCAACCCGAGGCTGGCCGGGATCATCGCCGCGGCGCCCGCGCCCTGGACGGCCCGCGCGGCCAGCACGTATGACCAGGACTCCACGGTGACGGTGGCGATGCCGCCGAGCACGAACACCACCAGCCCGACGGCCAGCACCCGGCGGCGGCCGCACAGGTCGGCCCAGCGGCCGGCCGTGGCCAGCAGTGCCGCGATCGGGACGAACGCCGCGCTGGTCAGCCAGACCAGGTCGCCGAGGGGCATGCCGGCGCCTGCCGGCGTGTAGCGCAACACCCCGACCGCCAGGGTGGTGGCCGTGGTGTCGGCCATCACCGTGAACATGACGCCCGCGCCGACCAGCCGCAACATCACCGCGTGGCGGCGGCTCACGCCGGCCGTGCTCGTCCCCCGTGCCGGTGACGAACGCACGTGGTCACCTCCAAGCTATGAGTGGTCTCCGCCGGCCGGCACACTCCGGCTGTGCGACCAGCGAGGTGGACATGTCGTTTTATGCCGAAATAAGTCAGGCGCCGTAACGGCCGGGTGAGAGCAGGCCGTCCGGGTCGAGCGCCGTCTTGAGCCGGTGGAGCATGCCGAGGCTGGCGGTGCTGGTCTCGGACCAGACGTCGGCCGCGGCGTGGTCGATGTCGGAGCGGTAGATCGCGCAGCCGTGCCCGCGCAGCAGGCAGTTGCCGTCGTTGCGGAGCTGGTGCGCCCGATAGGGAGCCTCCGGCGCGCCGCGTTCGAAGAAGATCTGGATGACGCCGTTGGCCATGTGCTGGCTGACGAGGTTCCACTCGACCATGAGGGCGGTGGTGTGCGCGTCCACGGCCGTCTGCAGGGCGGCCACGATCTGCTCGGTCTTCCGCGCGTTCGTCGGCATCAGCGGCATCAGCGCCAGGAACCCCATCTGGCCTTCGTCGATCTGGTCGCAGGAGGACACGCGGAGCGCGTTGCGTACGCCCAGGCAGGTAGGGATGCCCTGGGCCATGAGCGCTCTGGCGTACAGGGGGTCGCCGGGCCGCACCTCGGCGGCGTCCAGGACGCGCAGCGCCTCGGCGCCCTCCACCTCGACCAGCGCCTTGCGCAGCAGCTCCTCGGCCAGCTCGACCGCGGCGTCGCTGCCCATCAGCGGACCCATGACGGTGAACATGCCGGGGTCGGCGCCCTTGGGCAGCATCCAGTCGCCGTGGCTTGGGACGAGGGCGAGCTCGCGCACGCGCAGCATCCCGTCGGCGGGATTGCCGCGGCGCAGGAAGCCGGCCATCGCGTCCAGCGCGACGCCGACCTGGTCACGCGGGATACGGCCGTGCACCAGGCCGACGGTCTGGGGACGCGGCAGCAGCGCGACCGCCATGGCGGTGACGATGCCCAGGTTGTGCTGGACGAACGCGGCCGTCAGGTCGGGTCCGGCGACCCGGCCGTGGTAGCGCCCGGACGGGTCGAGCCCGCCGGTGGTGACCACGCTGCCGTCGGCCAGCACGGCCTCCAGCCCGGCCACGTCGTGGACGCGGGAGCGGAAGGTGCCGTCGCCACGGTCGAGGGCGTTGCCGACGACGGAGGTGTCGGCACAGGAGTTGGTGACGTTCAGCATCCACGGGGTGTCCCGCAGCACCGCGGCGAGCTGCGCCTGCGTGACCCCGGGCTCGATGACGGCGAACCCGGCTTCCAGGTCGAGGCTGCGGATGCGGTTCATGCCGCCGAGGTCGACGACGACGTTGTCATCGGTGACCGGCATGGCCGAGCCCATTCCCCAGTTCCTGCCGGTGCTGATCGGGTAGAGGCGGCGCCTGGTCGTCGTGGCGCTCCGTACGAGGGCGCGGACCTCGTCGAGGGTGCGCGGCGCCTCGGTGCCCGCTATGGAGCGAGGCTGGTGACCCCCGACGTCACGTGGCATCAGCTCCACTCGCGTTAGCTCCTGCATGTCTCTCCTCAGACTTTCTACGGGCTAGGCGGTGTGCTGGAGCAGGTCGTCAATGGAGCCGATGGCCTGGTTGGACATCTCCCTGATGCCGAGCAGCCGCTGCTCGACGTACATGTCCGTTTCGGGGAGAGCGTCGGGGATGTCGAGCGTGCCGGAGCTCGCGCGCGGCGGGGACTGCACGGGAACCTCGTGCAACGCGTACGGGTGACGCCGCGGGCGGGCGGTGTCGGTGTCGCGGGAGTCGTGCCTGGCGCGGCCGGGCAGGTGCGGGGGGGTTCGCATGACGGGAGCTCTCCTACCGGATGTGAATGGGGTTTTCCGGGCGGCCGCTCGCCGTTGAGCGGCGTCTGAGTCAGCGCGCCGGAGCTCGGCCCTCCTCTGGGCCGGGGTGGCCGGCCCATGGAGTGACCGCCGTGGGGATGGCCCGCGGCGCGCCGTGGTTGATGACGCTGGCGGCGATCCGGCGTTCTGCCAGCCCCATGTGGGGGCGGCCGCCGCCGGTGGAGTTCGGCCGTGCGGCCGAGCCACGGATCATGGAGCTGGCGTGCACCCAACGGCGTGACTCGGCCAGCACGTCTCGTTGTGCGCGGCGCAGGTCGCGGTGCTGCGCGTACTGCTCGCAGACGGCCCCCGCGAGCACCCGCGCCATGACCAGGTGCTCGTCGCAGGCCGTCGCCAGTTTCGACTCCAGGCCGATGACCTGGGCCAGGAGCAGCTGCAGGTGGGGCAGTCCTGAGCTGCGCTCGAACCCGGCGAGCTCGGCCAGCCGCTCGGGCCAGCGCAGCCGGCGCTCGATCGAGGCGCACGTGGCGGCCACGACCTGCGCGGCGGGGTGGTCGTCTGGGCTCTGTCCCTCGAGCTGCACGGCCCGCTGGGCGGTGTGCTCGAAGTCGGACAGGCGGCGCAGGCCGCTCTGCAGCAGGCGTACGCGGTTGTGCAGGCACGCGGCGCTCCAGCCGAGCACCAGCAGCCGGTCCTGATCGGCCTCGCAGTGCCAGCCGACCAGGGACACCTCGCGGGCCATGCGGTGGTAGAGCACCCAGGCCTCCGGCGGGGCGGGGGGCGCCGGGGTGTCGATCCACACCTGCAGGCCGCCCGGGGGCAGCTCGCCGACGCCGATGTCCATGCCGTCGGGGGCGACCCTGGCGCAGATGCGCCGCACCACGCGTGTGTGCGCCGGATCCACCGGCACCGGGCCTTCCCAGACAGGCAGCACTCGCTCTGGGGCCACCTTCGCCCTTGGCTCGATGCTCATCTGAGGCCACCTCCTGACCCGAGGGCCATATTCGATCTCTGTAAATTCACACTTAATGTTGCCGCTCTGATCGTGAGCAGCGGGCGGTTTTCTGTCAACTACCACTTAACAGATACGGTATGGATCCCTCGCCGCGAGGTCAGGCGGCGGCGTGAACGGGCGACTTCCCGCAGGTGAATCCGGCGTTACGGGCCGTGGCCGATCTGGCGTCCGCACGGTTCGGCAAGCCCTCGAGGACGCGCCAGGAGCAGCCCGCACCGGGGGCCTGGAGCCGTGGTCGCGGCCATGTCGCCGGCCTTCGTACCGCCCGCGTCGCCCGGTGCGGCGCAGGCAGGAGGCGGCTACTGACTGCTACAGGAGCACTCCCAGCAGTCCGTGCCTTACCTGATCGATAGTGATTCGTCACTAGACTGGATTCGTCGCAATCCGGCGCCCGCCGCACGGGAGCCGACGGCGGACCCGGCCGCCCGGCTAATGCGGATTGTCGTGGTCGCCGGTGCGCTGCACAGGAACGCTCGACCCCATCCCGTAATGGCGGTAGAGCTCCATCTCCTCCGCCGCGCTCAGGTGCCCGTCGACATCGATGTGCGGGGCTGCGTGAATCGTTTCCCGGTCGAAGGGAATTCGGATCTCGTGGCCCGCGTGGTGACTGCCGGTCAGCGGCACGAAGGTCTGCCTCATCCCGAGGAACCCCGTGCGCACGGTCACCCACTCGGGCTCCTCGGTGCGCTCGTCGAGATAGACCTGGCCGACCTCGCCGATCGGCTCCCCGTCCGGCCCAACGACATGACATTCGAGCAGATTGCGAATCTCCGTCAGCGTCGCCACGACGATCCCCCGATGCGTTGACCCTGCCCTAAATGGGATAAATACCCCATATCACCCATTTGCACACTTACTCACCATGGGTGCCACGCAGCACGGACAGGTGTTTCTCGAGCGTCGGGACCGCCGCCTTGGCCAGGGCGACGACCGCCGGGGACGATCCGCGGGAGATCTCCTTCTTGGTCGCCGCGATCGCGGCCATGTGCTCGTTGGTCATGGTCGCGAGGAATTCCTGGTCGAAGTCCTTGCCGATCGCGGCCCGCAGCTGGAGGATCTCCTCCCGCTGGTGGGAGGAGATCGACTTGGGCAGCTGGACGCCCAGCTGTGTGGCCAGCTGGGCGACCTTGACGTCGAAGGCGGTGTGGTCCTGGACGAGCATTTTGCCGATCGTCTTGATCGGCTTCGTGGAGCCCTTGCCCTGCGCCAGCCGCCCCGTCTGGATCTCGGCGATATTGCCCTGGTGGATGGTCCGCATCCAGGCCCTGTCCTGTTCGGACGGCGGCGCCACGGTCTTCGGCGCCACGGCGGCGGTGTTGGTCGGCGCCTCGGTGCATCCGGCCAGCGCGGCGGCGGCCAGCAACAGGGTCAGGCGTGTACGCATGGGCGTTCCTATGACATGGCGACTCTCTTACACTACGCAGAGTAATCGCAGCCGATGAACGGCCAGGGCCATTCCGTGGCCCGGGCGCGTCCTGGTCCGCGCACCTCGTGCCGCTGTCGTTCCTGTGGGACGGCGCCACCGTGCAGATCGCCACCTCATGGTCGGCGGCACGTGGCTGGACGGTCAGCGGAAGCTCAGCTCCAGGGTGGTGTGCTGCTTGCGGATGACGATCCCCTCGGCGTCCGCCTGCCCCGGGTAGGCCGTCACCCGCAGGTCCCCCGCCTGCGGGCGGCCAGCCTCGTCCCAGGCCGCGACATGCCCGGCCAGGTCGGCCGCCAGCCTGGCGCCGGCGCCGCCGTGGCCGCGGGCGACGAGGAAGTCCTCGGCCGCCAGCACGGCGATGCTGTCGCCTTCGACGATGCCCGCGCTGAACGTCGGCCCGGCGGCCGTCTGACCGCTGAGCGCGCACCAGCGTGGCTCGTGCAGAGCCAGCCACAACGACATGCCCATGCCGATCACGGGCATGGGAGCGGGCTCCTCGACCTTGGTGGTGATCTCGGTGGGCACCGCGTCGAGCGCGGCGGCCACGTCGCCGAGCTTGCGCGGCCCGGGAAGCGCCAGGATCAGCTCGGGATCCCGGCGCAACACGATGATCACCTCGGGTCCGGCGAACGGCCCCCGCATCCGCATGAACCCGCACGCCGCCACCGACCGGCTCACCCAGTGCCCCTCGTCGCGCTCCATGGCCACGGACACCTGCACGCCGCGCAGGTCGAGCGGCACCACCAGGCGCCCGTCCGGGCGCAGCTGCGCCAGCCAGGCGGGAGCCAGGTCCCACACGCCGACGGTGGCGATCAGCCGGTCGTACGGGGCCAGCTCGGGGTGGCCCGCGGCGCCGTCCCCGCGCACCACCTCCACCCGGGACTCCCCCACGGCCGCCAGATGCTCCCTGGCCCCCGCGACCACGTCCTCGTCGATGTCGACGCTCACGACACGCCCCTCGGGACCGACGAGGCGGGCGAGCAGCGCAGCGTTGTAGCCGGTGCCCGCGCCGATCTCCAGCACCCGATGCCCGAGCGCCACGTCGAGCTGGTCGAGCATGGTGGCCATGATGGCGGGCTGCGACGACGAGCTGATCGGCCGGCCCTCGTCGTCGCGCTTGGTCACGATGGGCTCGTCGCGGTAGGCGTCCTCGGGGGCGATGCTGGGCACGAAGTGGTGGCGCGGCACGTCCCGCATGGCCGCGGCCACGGGCTCGCTGACGTCCTGGCGCTCCTGCAGCAGCGCCACCATGGCTTCCCTCTGCGTCGCGAAGTCCATGCCCCCATTGTCCCGCGGGTCGGCAGGACGCTGTTCGCGCGAGAATTGTTGGTAAAGAACGAGTCAGGAAGGGTTGGGAGTCGATTAAGGGGGAAGGGCAGCCAACTCCTGAACGTCGACCGTGAGGAGGAGCCGTAGTGCTCACCCTGACAGCCAACGCAGCCCAGGCGATTCGCGATTTGACCGCGTCCGCGCCTGATGCGGCCCAAAGTGGGATCCGCATCTCGTCGCAGGGCGAGGGCGCGAGTTCGCTCACCCTTTCGCTCGCTACCGCGCCGGAGCCGGCCGATGCGATCGTGGAGGCCGAAGGGGCGCGAGTCTACCTGGATCCCGTGGCCGCCACCGTACTGGAGGACAAGTCTCTCGACGCCGGAGCCGATGACCAGGGAAGCGTGTCGTTCCTGGTCACCGACCAGACGGCCTGACCCGACACGGGCGCGCCCCCGCCGCGGCCGGCCGGCCGCGGCGGGGACCGCCACTCAACTGCCGGACAGCAGCTTGTGCAGGTAACGCAGCTGCTCCTCGGACTGGAAGCCGCCACCGCCCTCGTGGTTGTTCCACGGCCAGACGGTGATCTCCTTGGGGCCCTGCCAGTGGTTGTATCCGGCGAACACGGTCGACGGCGGGCACACGTCGTCCATCAGCGCGACCGAGTACAACGCGGGCACCCGGCCGCGGGCGGCGAAGTTCATGCCGTCGAAGTACGACAGCGTGCGGAACACCTGCTCGGCGCTGTCCCTGCGGGTCGCCAGGAACCTGACCAGCTCCTGGTACGGGTCGCGCCCGGTGATCTCGACCGCCCGCCGGAAGTGGGTCAGGAACGGCACGTCGATGAGTGCCGCCTTGACGGCCGGGTGCAGGGCGGCGGTGGCCTGGGCGATGCCGCCGCCCTGGCTGCCGCCCGAGACCACGATGCGGCCGGCGTCGACCGCCGGATGCTCGAGCGCCGCGTCCACGGCCCGGACGGCGTCGGTGAAGACTCGCCGGTAGTAGTAGTCATCCGGGTCGAGGATGCCGCGGGTCATCATGCCCGGCGCCTGCGGGTTGGCGCTGCCGTGCGGGTCGCCGGTGGTGCCCGGGCTGCCCACGTTGCCGCCGCCGTGGCCGCGGGTCTCCATCACGAACACCGCGTACCCCGCCGCAGGCCAGAACAGGTGGTCCTTGGGGAACCCGCGCCCGCCGCTGTAGCCGATGTAGTGCATCACGCACGGCACCGGGCCTTCGGCGCCGCGCGGCAGCAGGAACCAGCCGTTGACCCGGTGCCCGCCCCAGCCGGCGAACGACACCTCGTACACCTCCACGGCGGCGAAGGGCAGGTCGTACGGGACGTACTCGGCGGCAAGGCCGAACTCCCTGGCCTCGGCCAGGGTGCGGGACCAGAAGTCGTCGAAGTCGGCGGGCTCGTCGCGGTCGGGGAGGTAGGCGCGAAGCTTCTCAAGCGGCAAGTCGAACAGTGGCACGGGTTCTCCAATCCCATCGAAGGATGGTGATATTTCATCCCATCGTGCCGGAAAGCGCTATCCCGGCCCCCAAGGCTTCCGGCTTCCGCGAGCGGCAGGTGAAAGCGCCGCTCCTGGGTAGGAGCGATCACGTGAGCAGACACGCCGTCCAGATCGGGTGATCACGTGAGCAGACACGTCGTCCAGATCCCCTACTCCCACCTCCATCCCGGCCTGATCCTGGACACTCCCGCGGACGCCCACGACTTCCTGGTGCTCTTCGGCGACGACTCCGAGTCGCGGGCGCAGCTGCTGAGGGACGACACGGGGCGGCCGGTGCTCAGGATGGGCGGGTACATGACGGCCCGGGGCACGGTCATCGACGAGCGCGTGTGGACCGTACGCGAGGCCGCCCGGCACGGCGACCGCGTCCGGCTCCGCCTGGGCCGTTCCCTTCCCTGAGCGGGCGCGGTGGCTACGCTGGCCCGTGTGAGCAACGACCGCCCGGCGCCGCCGCCCGCCGATCCGGTGCCATTGGCCGGTGGCTGGACCTCCAGCGTGGTGCGGGCCGGTGACACGGTCCTGCGCGGGGCGCGGCCCTCCACGCCGGCCGTGCACGCCCTGCTGCGGCACCTGGAGAACGCGGGCTTCGACGGGGCACCGCGGGTGCTCGGGATGGACGGAGAGGGCCGTGAGGTGCTGTCGTTCGTGGAGGGCGAGACGGTGGCGGGGGCCGAGCCGTGGCCGGAGTGGACCAGGACGGACGAGACGCTCATCAGCGCCGCCCGGCTGATGCGCCGCTACCACGACGCCGTCGCCTCGTTCCGGCCGCCGCCGGGGGCGGTGTGGATGTACGGCGGCGAGCTGCGCGACGGAGAGATCATCTGCCACAACGACGCGAGCCCGCAGAACTTCGTGCATCGCGACGGGGAGGTGCGGGCCTTCATCGACTGGGACCTGGCCGGTCCCGGCGACCCCCGGCGTGATCTGGCCCTGCTGGCGTGGCAGACGGTGCCGCTCTACCACCCGGAATCGTCCGAACGCGTCGGGTGGTCCGCGCCACCGGACCGGGAGCGGCGGCTGCGGCTGCTGGCGGACGCCTATGGTTTGACGCGGCGGGCGGGCTTCGTGGCCGCGATCCGCGACCGGATCCGGGACAGCAGGGACGGCATCCTGGCGGGGGCGGCCGAGGGCGACGAGGTCTGCGCCCGCCTGGCGGCTGCCGGGGTCACCGACGATATGACGGCCACGCTCGCCTTCGTCACGACCCACACCACCCGCCTCCAGCACGCCCTCACCTGACCGGCTACCCCTCACCACCCCCGCACGGGCACCACCCAGCCGCGCACGGGCACCACTGGGCCCGCCCCGCACAGGCACCACCCAGATGCCTCTTACGGCACCGCCCGGACGCGCCATGCGCTGCCCGGTCGGCGCGTGCGGGTGCGCCGGGTCCTGGGCGGGCGCGCAGCCCGATCGCCCCGCACACGCGCAGCCTGGCGGCCGCACCGCGTCCAGTCGCCTCCAGGCGGGGCACAGCGGCCCGGTGCGGCCCTGCATCGGCTCAGACGCGGGCGCGACCGCCCCGGGCCTCAGATGCGGGTGCGTCGCCCCGAACTGGGTGTGTGCCGGTTCAGGATTGGGCCTGGGGGTTTGGGGACGGGTGAGCGGTGCAGGAGCCGGCCTTGGTGGAGGCCACCTTCCACTCCGCCCCCGGGAACGGGCTCATGAAGTGCGTCAGCAGGTCCACCGCGTAGTCCGGCGCCTGACCGCCGGGATCGAGCAGGGACACCATCTGGGGCCCGTCGGCGCCGCGCAACGTGATCGAGTTGCCGGTGCCCCCGGCCGCGAAGCCCGGCTTGGCGTCGACGGTCACGCAGGCCAGGCTGATCCCGGCCGCCTCGATCTCCTGCTTGGCCCCGATCCGCCGCATCCGCTGGTCGTAGCGGCGCAGCGCGAGCGACTTGGTGGGCCCGAGCCGCATGGTGTCGCGGAAGACGTCGTTGCCGATCTCCCTGCTCAGCTTGACCTGCAGGTCGACGTCGGGCCGCAGGTCCACGCCCTTGGCGGAGATGTCGAGCCGCTCGTAGTTCCCCTCGAAGCCGGGAGCGACGTACCCGAGCGCCGGTGGTGCCTTCAGCCCGAAGGGGATCTTGCCCGGCCGGACGCGCAGCCACGACACCCGCCGGACCGACAGCCCCAGGTCCTCGACCGAACTGGCCCCCAGCGCGAAGCTCCCGCCGAGGTGGTACGTCAGGAACCCGGTCGTGTACGGAATCTCCTGGCTCACCGCGATGCCCTGCCGGGCGACGGGGTCCACCTTGAGCCCGCCGCGCACCGCAATGCGGCCCGTGGGCACCGGCCGGGAGACGAGGTCGAGGGTCTGGTCGGGATTGAGCCTGATCGTGGTGTCGGCGGCCAGATCCTGGACCGACAGCGACACGTCCCCGTACCGCCCGGAGGGATCGGCGAGGCCGCCCTCCACGCCGAGGTACCCGTCGAGGGTGCTGGCGCCGCCCTCCGCCTTGTACGTGACGGCCGGCACGCCGAGCCCGGCCGCCGACGCGTCGGCGTCGAACCCGAACGTCGCGGGCACGTCACCCAAGCGCAGTTCGCCGCTGCCCTTGCCGGCCAGCGTGACCTTGGCGACCAGGCGCTTGACGGCGGCGGAGTTCCGCACGCGGATGCGGGTCTGCGCGCCGTACGTCCCCTGGACGGACACGGCGGCGGGCACCGGGTCGATGGCCACGTGGCCGCGCAGGTCCCCGGACTCGGCCGTCACGGCGAGCGCGCCGAGCGTGGCGGCGGGCTCGATGCGGTACGAGGCCTGGACCGTGTTGCCCTGCCCGACGCCGAACGACCCCAGCGACATGCTGGTGATCTTGGAGGGCAGGCCGGTCAGCGTGGCCTTGGCCTTGATCGGCACGGGCGTCAGCACGCTGCTGGCGAGGTACACCCCCAGGCTCCGGCGACGAGGGCTGAAGCCCGAGAACGCGAACGTCTTGTTCGCCAGGTCCACCGTCACCTGATCGGGCAGCCCGGTCACGTCGAGGTAGCCCTGCAGCCCGAAGCAGCCGCGGTCGGGCGTGCAGAAGGGCCCTGGGGCGCAGCCGGATGAGCCGGGCGCACAGCCGCCGTCCACCAGCGACACCCCGCCCGGCAGGGCCGGCGCGGCGCGCATGTTCTGCAGCGCCCCCGTCTTCCCGAGCCAGGCGCGGGCGCGCACGTCCAGGTGGGACCCGGAGTATGTGAGCTTGCCGTCGACGACCGAGACCGCCAGGCGGCCGGGCACGGGGCCGAGACTGCCGACCAGGCCGAATCGTACGTCGCCCTGGGTGACGTCGGTGTCCACGGCGAGCGTCTGCCTGGCCGAGCGGAAGTCCGCGGTGAACCCCTGCGCGGCCGGGCTGAACTCGACCTGCGACAGCCCCTTCACCAGCACGCTGGCGTCCAGGTCGCCGGAGGCCTGGTCGTAGTGCGCCGCCAGGTGCGGTCCCGTGGGCGACGTGGCGCCGTCGTGGTTGGTGAAGGCCAGCGCGGCCGAGCCGACGGGTCCCGACAGGCCGCGGAAGCGGTACGACGCGGCGTTCCACGAGGCGTCGAAGCGGGCGGGCACGCCGGTCACCTCGGCGGCGGCCCTGGCGTAGCGGTCGCCGAGCTTGGTTCTGGCCATCGCCGACACCTTGGCGACCGGCCTGTCCGCGGTCCAGGCGAGCGTCTGGGCCTTGGTGTCGGCGACCAGCTCGACGTGCTTGCGCACCCCTTCGACGGTGGCTCGCAGGTCATCGCCGGCGCCGTCGGTGGAGGTCACGTGCGCTTTATTGGCATAAATCTGGATTTGGCGGATCTTGGAGGACGTGTCGATCTCGACTGTCGTGCGTTCGCCCAGCTGCCACGACGCCTTCACGTCGTCACGCACGCCGAGCACGGTGCCGTCGATCGTGGGTCCCGACTTGACGTTCGCGTACGCGGCCCGCAGCTTGTCGATCACGCCGCTGGCCTGGTATTCGGCCTTCCTGGCCGCCGGGTCGAGCGTGACGTCCACGGTGGCGGGCGTGTTGGAGATCTCCAGCTGGGCCAGATGGGCGCCGTCGATGCTGGCCGCCCCCACGAACGACCGGCCGCTGGAGCCCACCTCCAGGTGGACGTGCGGCGTGGCCCCGTACGTGACATCGAATCCGGACAACCCCGCCAGCAGGCCCGAGACCCCGACCGCCCCTCCATTCTTGATCATGGTGACGTGGCCGCCGCGCGGGCTGGAGATCGCGCCCTCGTTACGCTGCAGCACTACCGCGAACCTGCCGATGGGCGAGCTGGTCGTGTGCGTGACACGGTGCTTGGCCAGGTCGTTGACCAGGCGCACCTTGGCGGGCAGGTCGCTCAGCTCGGCGCGCAGGACGGTCTTGTCGGCGTTCCTGTCGAAGAAGAGCAGCTCGGCGGCACCGGCGTGGGGGCGGCCCGAGTCGACGGAGAGGGTCTGCCGGCCGTTCGCGGTGGCGTACTTGGCGGTGAGGGTGGGCGGAACCTTCCGGAGCTCGGCGCTCACCGCCCTGGCCAGCCGGCCGTCGCGGTAGGTGTAGTGGTGAACCCGGGCGCGGGCGATGGGCGACGGCCCGGAGAAGCGGATCTCACCGCCCGCCAGCCGCACTTCGGCACGGGTGGGCATCCGGTCGAGCACGGCCTGGGTGAACTGGCGTCCGGTCACGGCCAGCGCCTCCAGCTTGGCGGGCGCGGAGGCGGCGACGTCGAGTGTGGGAGAGTCGAGTGTGGCGCTCACGGTGAGCTTGCCGGTGGCCGGCGTTTGGCGCAGGCTCACCGCGCTACGGCCGGTCAACCCGGCGATCACGGCCACGGACGCGCCCGGATCCGTACGCTGGACCACGGCCTTGACCCGCTTGCCCGTCAGGTCCACCGTGAAGGTGCCCCGGTCGTAGTCCGACAGCGACGAGCCGCGCCGCAGCCCGTCGAACCCGACCGACACCTTGCCGTCGTACTCCGCCCAGACCCGCGCCTTGAGGGTGGTCTCCCGCGACAGCCGCTTGACCGCGAAGCCCAGCCCGACCGCGCCCTCCGCGGGCATGGCCGCCGGGACCAGGTCGGCGGCCAGATCAGGGGCACCGTCGCCGGTGACGTCGGCGGCCGCGGGCACGCCGACGGGCTGCCGGATCGAGCAGGACACCGGCACCTCGGCGCTCTCGACGCAGAGCCGGTACGTCAGCCCCGGCACGGCCTTGCCGAGCCCGTCGAATATCTTGGCGACCGCGGCCAGCGGCTTGATCAGCGACAGCGTCTGGGCCTGGCTGGTGTCCGGCAGGATCTTCCGCACGTCCGGCGTCTGACCGCCAACGCCCTGCTCCTCCAGGACGGCGGCGGCGTCGGCGGTGACCTGATTGATCAGCCCGGGTCCCGCGGACGTGGTCACCTCGGGCTCGGCGGGGCCCACCGGCTCGTTCGCCGCGGGCCGGACGGCGAGAGACGGCCGCGTGGGAACGGTCACCACGGCGGCCGACGGCTCCTCGACGGCGGGCACCGGCCGGACCGTGGCGCCCGTCCCCGCTGACGCGCGCACGTCGGCCTGGACAGCGGGCGGCAGGGCCACCAGGACGGTGCTGGCGATGGACGTCGAAGCGAGCACGCGCAGAAGGGCGTGCGGCATGAAGCTTTCTCCCCCGGACCGGTCTAATTCATCCCATCAGAAACAATGGTCACGAGACGACCATACTTCCTCACCGGTAGTCAAACCGTCACGGAAATGGAACTCCAACATCCGGGGCGACGGAGGCCCCTCAGGAGTGGTGCGGGCGCAGCCGCGGCCACCACCCGGGCACGTGAGCGCGGTAGTCGTCGTAGTCGGCGCCGAACTTCCTGCGCAGGTGTGGCTCCTCGTACCAGTGCACGAACGAGTAGACGGGGATCGCCATGACGACGACGTAGACCAGCAGCCACGGATCCCCGAAGATCATGGCCTGGCCGATGACGGAGGCGAAGATCGCCACGTACATGGGGTTGCGAACGTGGCGGTAGAGTCCGCCGACAACCAGCCGGTCGGGCGGCGCGAGCGGGAGCGGCGTGCCGAATCCCTCGACCACGAACCTGACGAACGCATGGATCAGCACCCCCAGCCCGCCGAGCACCAGCACGGCGCCCAGCGCCTTGAGCGGGATCATGACCGGGTCGGGGAAGGGGGCGCGCATGCGCCATCCGCTGATCCAGTACGGACCCAGGACGGCGGCGGCGCCCGGCGCGACGGCGAAGAAGGCTGTGCTGACGACGGCTGCGGGAGTCCTGCGCACGGAATCGCTCCTCACCACTCAATTCACTACATGATGAGTTTAAGAGGCGATCCCGACCAGGGTCAACGGACTCCCGCCGCGTCGTCAGGACCCTTCCCCGGGCGGCATCACCACCGCGTCAGGGCCGGGGAAGACGAGCTGCTCGTGCCCGTCGTCGTAGCGGACGACGAAAGGCGGCGAGCCGCCAGGTCCGCGGACCTCGATGATCTGGCCCTTCCTGTCTTTCTGACCGACGACGTGGCCGTGCACGAGCAGGATGTCACCGACATTCGCCTGCATGATCGCTCCTCTCAGCTGGGCAAGGACAACTTTGAGGTTCCTCCCCACCTTGCACCAGTGGCTCCCTCGAGGGAAGGCGGGCATCTGGGCCACGGTCGCCACTGCCGTAGCACCGTCTACCGAGTGACCTATGGTTGACGTGTGAAGGCTTCTTCAACTAACCAGGTGTCGGATCTCGAGAGTTGCAGCACCCGGGTGGTGGACGCCGAGCGGGTCGCGGTGGTGTGCTCGCGCATGCCCGGCGACAGCGATCTGACGGACACCGCGGATGTGTTCGGGCTGCTGTCCGATCCCGGCCGGTTGCGGCTCTTGCTGGCGCTGCTGGAGGGGGAGCTGTGCGTCTGCGATCTCGCCGTGGTGAGCGGCTTGAGTGAATCGGCCACGTCACACGCGCTGCGGCTGCTTCGTGCGCATCGCGTGGTGTCGGTACGACGGGCCGGCCGGATGGCCTACTACCGGCTCGACGACGCGCATGTCCGGATGCTGCTGGATCTGGCGGTGGCGCACACCGAGCACACGCAGGCCATCCATCCTGAACGCGACGGACGCCAACAGGACTGAACCCGGATGCGGCTCGGCCGCGACACGCATGTGGCCCCGGCCGCTTTTGTTGACAAGGCGGTCACCGATGTCGCTATCGTTCATATGTGAACAGCTATTCAGGAGTTGAGAGCGCAAGCCGGCCCGCCCGCCACCGGCCCGACGACGTGCGGCTCGACCTGTCCCGCAGCGTTCGCATCCATCCGGGCACGCGAGACGGCGGGATCACCGTATGAGCGCCGGGCACGGGCACGGGCATGGCCACGCCGGTGGCCGCCATCGATGGCGCCTGGCCGTCTCCTTCGCGCTGATCGGCGTCTACTTCATCGTCGAGCTGACCTTCGGGCTGCTGTCGGGATCGCTGTCCCTGCTGTCGGACGCCGGGCACATGGCGGCCGACGTGGTCACCCTCGGCGCCGCACTCGTCGCCACCCGCATCGCCACCCGGCCCGACACCACCGGCCGCCGCAGCTACGGCTCCTACCGGGCAGAGGTGTTCGCCTCATTGCTGGCCGTGACCATGATGCTCGGCGTCGCCCTTTACGTCGTCATCGAGGCCATCGGCCGCATCGGCGGCACTGCCGAGGTCTCCTCCGGGCCGATGCTCGTCGTCGGGGCCCTCGGCCTGATCGTCAACGTCGTGGCCCTGCTCCTCCTGCGTTCCGGCGCCACCGAGAGCCTCAATGTGAAGGGCGCCTACCTGGAGGTCGTGGCCGACACCGCGGGCTCGGTCGGCGTCATCGTCGCCGGCTGGCTCGTCGCCACCACCGGCCAGCCCTTCTGGGACACCCTCGTGGCCCTGGCCATCGGCGTCTTCGTCGCCGTCCGCGCCATCGCCCTCGGCCGCCAGGTCTTCGCCGTGCTCGGCCAGCACGTGCCGGAAGGCATCGACGCCACCGCGGTCGCCGCCGACCTGTCCGCCATCGACGGCGTACGCGACGTGCACGACCTCCACCTGTGGACGCTCACCTCCGGCATGAACGTCGCCACCGCCCACCTGGTCACCGGCGACCTCAACGACAACCACGCCGTCCTGGACCAGGCCCGCGACGTGCTCCTGCGCCGTCACCACATCGCCCACGCCACCTTGCAGGTCGAGCCGACCGATCACCAGGGATGCGACGAACTGGGCTGGTGAGTGACCGGGGGCGGCAAAAGCAAACGGGTGGTGCAGGAGCTTGTCCTGCACCACCCGTGAAGCCGTCTGGCCGGTCAGGCCTTGTACTGCGGGTAGCCGTAGCCCACGACGTGGGACTTGGGCCGGATGCGCTGCTCGACCTTGCCGTTGCCGGTGTTGCCTTCGATCGCGGTGATCGTGCCGTC